>NZ_JAHHUL010000003.1 GCF_019008365.1 Phosphitispora fastidiosa
GAATGAACGAATTTTTGGGGGAGGAAACAAAACAGCCAGTTTTAGCCAGCCACCGCGTCAGCGGTTTCGTTCAACAAAGGAAACCTTCGAGCTTATGCCAAAGGAAATCATGGCGTATTACAAGACCTGCGGGATAACCCTTAGTGACAGTGAAGCACAGCAGCTTTATGCGGATACTGAGGGATGGATCAGCGCCCTGCACCTGATCATGCTGGAATACGCAGCCACGGGCAGCTATACGCCAGCCGAAAGCATCTATAAGCTGATTGAAAAGGCTGTATATATACCGCTTCCGGATGATATAAAAGAGTTCTTGATTACGCTGTGCATTTTTGACAGCTTTACGCTTAAACAAGCCACATATATGTGGGGGCAGGAAAATGCCGGTCGGTTCCTTGACCGGCTCACCGGTAATAACTCCTTCGTTAAATATGACAGCAAGTTTAAAACCTATCATATTCACACCATCTTCACAGAATTCCTGAAAGAACTGCTTGAGAGAAAAGAGGTAAGCAATCAACAAAACCTTTATAGAAAAGCGGCACAGTGGTTCATGGAAAACGGTGATTACCCCTCAGCCCGGCGATATTATTATGAGAGCGGGGATTTTGACGGTATTTTGCTGGCCCTGGAAGCGGACAGATCTAACGATTATACCGCTTTGAACAAAGAGCTGCTCACAAAGTATATGGCCGAATGTCCGGAGGAGATCAAGTCCCGGCACCACTATGCGCTGCTCATCTATGCCATGTACTTGTTTGTCCACAAAGAGCTTGAATTGTTTCATAAAACATGCGATGAACTCAGGGTCAATATAGAAAGGGATGAAGGCCTGGACCCCGGCATGCGAAACAGGTTTCTGGGCGAATATGAGCTTTTGCTCAGTTTTGCTGAATTCAATGACCTGAAAAAAATGTCGGTACGACATCAAAAGGCCTGGCAATTGTTGAATCAGCCGACATCCATTTATGATACCGGAATGAATTGGACTTTTGGGTCACCATCGGTATTGAGTCTGTATTACAGAGAAAGCGGCAGGCTCGAAGAGCATATAAGAGATTTAAAAAAGGCCATGCCTCACTTTAACCGTCTCACAAAGGGACATGGTTCAGGTGCGGAATATGTCATGGAGGCCGAAAGCTGCTTTAATCAGGGTGATTTTGAAAATGCTGAGATTCTGGCGGAAAAGGCATTGCTTAAGGCGAAGTCAGGTAAGGACGAAAATATTGTTTTTAGCGCACAATACTTTCAGATACTTATTGCTTTCATGAAAGGTAATTTATCCAGGGTAATGGAGCTTATGAATATAATTCATGAGTATATGCCGGACACAAACGAGTATTATTTTATCCATACGGTTGAAATCTGTGAGGGCTGCATCTACGCCTACCTTGACCAAACGGATAAACTACCTGAAAGGCTGCTGAAAGTTGATTTTGGCAATCCCCGGCTGAGATTTCCCGCATATCCGTTTTTTAATGTCATGTATGGCAGGGCGCTGTTAATCAAAGGAGAATACTTAAAGCTGATTGGCAGTGCGGAGCATTTTATCTCCATAGCCTCTGTTTTTTCCAATCTGCTGGGATATATTTATACATACATTTATCTGGCGGCAGCATATAGAAAGATATTCAGGGAGGATGAAGCGCTGTCCAGTCTGAAAAAGGCCCTTGATGTTGCCATGCCGGACAAGCAGTACATGCTCTTTGCGGAAAACTGTGATTACATTGCACCCCTCCTTGAGAAAATTGCCGCAGAAGGCAGTTACCGGGAGGATATTGCCAAAATATTGACACTGTATAAGACCTTCAAGAGTTCCAAAGAGCAAATGATTAAAGAATATTTTACGGAACAAAAGCCCAAGCTTACCCTAAGGGAAATCGAGGTAGCCCGTCTGGCGGCAGCGGGAATGACCAACATCGAAATAGGAAGACAGCTTTTCATATCGCCCAATACGGTAAAAATGACGTTAAAATCCATCTATGCAAAGCTTTCCATCAATAACAGGGTACTGTTGCAACAGCATTTGAATGGCCTTGGTTTGTAAAAAACTTAAAAATACTACCCGATGGGTAGTATCATCTCAAAAGGATCCACTATATCATTTTGGTATAGTGGGTTTTTATTTGTACGGAGGTGATGCTTCATGATTAGAATAAAAGGTGTCATACCGAAGAGTGGCTGCCGTTTGGAGGTACAGCTTGAAAACGGCAGCAGCATTATACTGGATTTTTCAGACAGGCTGCATACCGTCCGCTTTGGTTTGCTTACCGACAGAGACTTTTTCCGGCGTGCAGTCACAGATGGCGACTTTGTCAGGTGGGATAACAAAATCGAAATATCCGTCAGCGAGATATTTCAACTGGCACAAAAAGAAAAATTCCCGTCCGCATGACGGTGGACAACCACTGTTTATCATAAGGAGATAATAAAGGAGGTTGAAGGAAATGAAAATAGCAAGCAGAATCCTGCTGTTTGCAGCAGGCATGGTCTTGGTACTGGCTGTAATGTTTTTCGGAGGCGGTACGGCCTTGGCCCAAGGCGGATTTGCAGGTGGTACAGGTACTTTGGAAGACCCCTGGCTGATTGAGACCCCTGAGCAGTTGGCCAGGATTGCGGAAACGGTTTATAGCGACAGCCATTTCAAATTGAATACCGACATTGACCTTACCGGTTACCTGTCGGAGGGAGGCGGCGGCTGGAATGATGGCGCGGGCTGGGAGCCCGTCGGCACGTGGATCGACGTATCGGATCCGGGTAATCCCTTCACCGGTAGTTTCGACGGTGGCGGGCATACCATCAGCAACCTTTACATCAACCGGGATGAGACGGAGGGTGTGGGACTATTCGGTTACACGAATGGCGCTGTCATTAAAGACGTGAGGCTGGAGAATGCTGATATTACCGGTTATTGTTACGTCGGCAGCCTGGTGGGCTACAATAAAAACAGCACTATTGACGGTTCTTCCACTGATTCGGTGGTAATACAGGGCTATGGGTCAATAGGCGGCCTGGTGGGGTACAATCGTGAAGGCACGATCATTAACTCAAATGCCGCAGGCAATGTAACCGGTACTTTTTATACAATCGGCGGCCTGGCGGGCAGCAATGCTTTGGGAGAGATTACTAACTCATACGCCGAGGCTGTTGTACAAGGGGATTATATGGTCGGCGGCCTGGTGGGAGATAACTCTAACGGAAGCATTGAAAGCTCTTACGCTACAGGCACTGTGTCGGACATTGCTGTCCCAGATCCTGAAAGCGAGGGATACTTCGGCGGATTGGTAGGGCGTAACACTTACGATGGAACGATCACCGATTCCTATGCCACGGGCAATGTAGACGGCACTGTTTATGTCGGCGGCTTGGCGGGAAGTAATAAAGACGGCGGAATTATCACCAACTCTTACGCCACCGGTGATGTGACCGGCGCCAATCATGTCGGCGGTCTGGTGGGGTTCAATTTTCTGGATGACTATCTTTTTTACGATGATCCCCAGATTAACGGCTGCTATGCCAGAGGCGCCGTGGCAGGGACTCAATACATCGGTGGTTTGGTGGGGGTAAATGACGGCGGTAAGATTACTCAAGCTTACGCTGCCGGCGCTGTCACCGGCACTGATTATGTCGGCGGTTTGGTGGGGAGTAATAACAGTCCCATTACCTCCATTACCGGTTCTTATTACGACAGTGAAACCACTGGTTCGGAAACCGGTGATGGTGAATCTAAAACCACAATTCAGATGCAAACCCCTGTTACTTTTATTGATTGGGATTTTGCCGCGGTCTGGGGAATAAATCCGGAACAAAACGGCGGTTATCCTTTCTTTAGATGGCAGGCGGAATACACAGATGCCCAATTTGCCGGCGGCACGGGCGAGGCTGCAACACCATATCAGGTGGCGGCGCCGTGGCAGCTAAACAATGCAAGACTTTATCTGGATAAGCATTTTATCCTGGTGGCAGATATTAACCTGTCCACTTACCTATCGGCAGGAGGTGGAGGTTATAACGAGGGTGAAGGTTGGGAGCCCGTCGGTACAAGTGAAAATCCTTTCACAGGCAGCTTCGACGGCGCCTGGTATGCCATCAGTAACCTCCTTACAGATAAGCCGGGGACCAATTATGTGGGTTTGTTCGGTTATGTAGGCGAGAATGGCGAAATTCGTAATCTGGGTCTCGATAATGTGGATGTCACCGGCGGAGATTACGTTGGCGGTCTGGCAGGGTTTAACTACAAAGGAACAATTACCAACTCCCGCGTTATGGGCAGTGTTAACGGCTTCGACACTATCGGCGGCCTGACCGGGCAAAACCAGGGTACCGTTACCGGTTGCTATGCCATAGTTGATGTTACCGGCGCCCAAAACGCTGGCGGCTTATCGGGATTAAACTTCCAAAGTGACATCGAAAACTCCTACGCTGCAGGCACTGCAAATGGTGATTATTACATTGGCGGGTTGGTAGGGTATAACTACTCAAGCGGCAGTATCACTAATTCTTACGCCACAGTCGTTGTCGAGGGCAATAGTTCAGTCGCCGGGCTGGGAGTGAACGATGACGGTACGATCACCAGTTCATTTTGGGACACCCAGACATCAGGTCAGTCAGGCGCTTCCGGCGGCACAGGAAAAACTACCGCGGAAATGAAACAGCAAACTACTTTTACGGGAAACGGGTGGGATTTTGATAATATATGGGAAATTAATGTGGGCACATATCCTTATCTTTCATGGCAGACCGATAATTATGACTTTGCCCCTCCTGTCTTTGCCAGTGTTTACCCGCAGGCTGACAATGTTACCCATAATGCATTGGACCTGCTGCTTCAAATAGATGAAAACGCCACCGCTTGCTACGTGGTATTGTCCGATGAGGCCGCTGCGCCCACCGCCGCCCAGGTCAGGGCAGGTACCGGCGCTGATGATGAAGTGTTGGATGCAAACCGTAAGGGAAGCATCGGGCTAACGACCGGCACGGAAGAAACGGTATCCATTACCGGACTGGAACCGGAAACGTCCTACCATATCTACGTGACAGCCGAGGATGCCGCCGGCAACCTGCAGCCTGATTTGCTGATGGCCATGACGGCGGTGACTACGATAGAAGCGTCAGACACCACCGTCAACATTGCAGCTATCCCCGGCGTAACCCCTCCGGCAACTGGCGGCGTTCCGGTGACAACTATTAATGAAACAGAGCAGTACACCGGAACCATAAGCTGGGAGCCAGACCATGACCCGATCCAGGGGGAAACGGTGTATACAGCTGTTATAACCTTGACAGCTAAAGAAGGCTTTACTTTTAATGGCGTGGCTGCCGGCTTCTTTACAGTAGCGGGAGCCGAAACAGTGACTAATGAAGTCAATTCAGGAGTTGTAACGGCAGTATTCCCGGAGACAGCAGCAGTACCTGAAACGCAATATATCACAGTAACGTCCACCGGCCCGGTGAACGGCGCCACGGGTGTATCGCTGACGCCGACCGTTACCATAACCTTCAGCGAGAACATAGAGGCGGACAGCAGTTACGGCGGCATTACGATGAAAAACGCCGGAGGCGGCACCGTAGGCATCAGCAAAAGCATCAGCGGCAAAGTATTGACCATCACCCCGGACAGCAGCCTCTCCTATAGCACCACTTACACGGTAACCGTACCGGTGGCAGCCTTAAAAAGCACCGCCACGGGGGCTAACCTGGAAGAACAGTACCAAATCAGCTTCACTGTCCGGTCAGCGCCTTCGGGTGGAAGCGGAGGCAGCAGAAGTAGTACACCTGTTTACAATGCCGCGATTACAGGCGGCAGTGCTTCGGGAACCGGCTTATCGATTGATGTCAGCACCCGGCCGGGCAGCGCAGTGGTTAACCTGGGAGAACAGGCGGGAGATATTCTGGACGGTGAAGGAATTACGGTCATCACAGTACCCACCATCCCCGGAGTGAATAATTACACTTTGGAAATCCCCGGTTCTTCACTGTCCGGTACTTTAGGGGAAAACATCCTTACCTTCTCTACCGATTCCGGCAGTATTACTATACCGGACAACATGCTGTCCGGCACCGGATTAGAGGATAAAGGCGATATAGGGATTACCATAGGCGAAGGAGATAAATCCGGATTGCCGGACTATGTGAGGGATGACATTGGCGACAGACCCATTATCCGGCTTACCCTGACTTTGAACCAGGAGCAAACCGACTGGAACAATTCCGATGCCCGGGTTACGGTATCTATACCCTATCAGCCCACAGCCGATGAGCTTGCCAACCCCGAGCATATCACGATATGGTACATAGACGGTGCGGGCAATGTGGTGGAAATGCCCAATGGCCGCTATGACCCCGGAACCGGAACCGTAACCTTCAGCACTACCCATTTCAGCCGGTATGCAGTGGTATATGTAACCAAAACCTTTGACGATCTGGAAAGTGCTGTATGGGCTAAGAAGCCCATCGAAGTTCTTGCCTCTAAAGGCATATTGAAGGGCATATCGGAAAAGGAATACGCCCCACAGACAAATATAACAAGGGCGGACTTCCTGTATTACCTGGTCAGAACCCTGGGAGTTGATGCAAGGGTTGACGGAAACTTTGATGACATAAGCCGGGACGCCTATTATTACAAAGAGATAGGCATAGCTAAAAAGCTGGGTATCACCCATGGTACGGGAAACAACAAATTCAGCCCTGACGAGAGCATCACAAGGCTTGATATGATGGTATTGGCAGAGAGAGCGCTAAGAATGTTGGAAAAGCTTGAAGTGCAGGGTACGGCTTCAGACCTTGACAGGTTTGCCGACAAATCACTGATAGCGGACTATGCCTCAGATAGCATAGCCTCCGTTGTCAGGGAAGGATTGATCGTTGGCAGCGGCGACAGGCTTAATCCCCTTGGCCATACCACAAGAGCGGAGGCAGCGGCGTTCCTGTACAGGATATATAACAAGTATTGAACTTCAGGTTAGGTAGAAGGATTGGCTTTTGGGCGCATTGCCCGGCATAAATATAGTTACTCTGGAACAGAATTTGGCTAAAGCCTGTGCAGCTTGCTGTAGAGGCTTTTTAGCTTTATGCCCTGGATTACATACTAAAGCCGATTGCCAAAGAGCGCTTTGTACGTCTGTAATTTGACTAATGTGCGCTTATTTTTTTTTGGTTCGTATCGCATATGGGAGAATTTTGGGAGAATCGGGTGGTACAATGGGATACAGTTCAAGTAAGTATCGAATGAAAGGGGCTGGAAAGTAGGATGGCGAAAAAAAGGCAATGGAAAAAAGCAGGGGTTATCTTAACTGTAATGGTCTTATTGATGCAGTTGATTATACCGGCTGGCGGCGTTTATGCTGAAGCAGCTGCTGCAGCTCAACCCCCTGGAAGTGGAATGGAAGGAGACCCGTATCTGATTTCAACACCTGGCCATCTGTTATGGATGTCCGAAAATAATACCAGTAATTGGAGCTTTGACGGGAAGTATTTTATACAGAAAGCGGATATTGATATGACTGGGATAGACTTTTTGCCAATAGGGGATATGTGGAATTATTTCGCGGGCAAATATAATGGGAACGGTCATAAAATTTCTAATCTGTCCATAGATGCCGGCACTCGTACTGGTGTAGGATTATTCGGTTGTATTAAAGGGAACCAAACACTGGTAAAAAGCCTGACACTTGAAAATGTTACTATGATCAATAGTAAGACAACAGGGACATATAATTACGTTGGCGGTATTGCCGGTGAAAATGAAGCTACTATTGAATACTGCAATGTAACGGGCACAAGTACCATTTCTGCAACCGGTAATGCTATGGCCGGAGGTATTACAGGTTACAGTGCGGGTGGAACGGTAAGGAATTGTTCAAACTCAGCCGATGTTTTCACTAACTATACCGGCGATGGAGGTTCCCGCTCTGCCGGTGGGATAGTTGGAGAAAATGCTTCCTTCAGTGTTATAGAAAATTGTTTGAACACCGGAAGTATTACTCTGGGTTCTGCCACTTCAGCAGAGGCCGGCAGTGGTGGAATTACCGGTAAAAACTATAACAGCTATGGAGATCAGGGTACTGTACGATATACTTTGAATTTAGGTACTGTTACCAAAACCGATAATGGTCAGGCAGGCGGGATTATCGGCTATGATGAAGGCGGGATAACTACTTCAACTTACTTCCTGAGTAGCGCAGCTCCCAATGGAATTGGTTATGATGCTGCACTGGCGGGAGCAACAGATACTAATGCTGAGCCCCAGACTGCCGAAAATCTAAAGGATGTCAATACCTATACCGGTTGGGATTTTGACACGGTTTGGAAGCTGGACCCGCCGGTTAATAACGGATTTCCTCATTTGATTCCGCTGCTGCCGGAATTTGACGGTATTTCTGCGGAAATCGGCAATGACATGGGGGAAACGTTAATTAACATTGCGGATACTTTAGGGATCGACAACCGCCTGGTCATTAAGTTTGCCGAAGCGCCGATAGCAACACCTCTGTACGGGTCGGCGGCGCCGCAGGGCGAAACCGTAACAGATCCATATACATCCGGCCAAAACTTCAGTATCGATGCTGATGTCTATAAATATATTGGTGTATATGAAGTTAATCAAACTGATGAAGTAGTCAAATTCAGCGAGGTTACGCCAAACGTCAGGTATATGGAGGGACTTGGCACTGAAGAAGCCCCGTTTCAGGTTACCAATGCTCTTCAGCTTTCGAGGGTATATGGTAACCCCGATGCTTATTACAGGCTTATGGCCGATATTGATATGACCGGAATTTCTGACTACATTCCAATAGGCACAGAAAGTTTACATAGGTTCAATGGAACATTTGACGGAGACAACCATATCATAAGCAATTTGACATTAACCAGCGGTGATTACTCTTATTTAGGACTGTTTGGACAGATTGGCACCGGGACTGTTAAAGACCTGGAATTGAAAGATGTCTCAATAACCAATACACAGGCATGGCCGGACGGAACCGGAGGTTTAACCGGCTTGAATACAGAAGGGACAATTTCGGATTGCCGGGTCACTGGAAACAGTACCATTACCGGTGGTGCATCAGTAGGCGGTATAGCCGGTGAACATGATGGCGGCAGCATTGCTCAGTGCTCGAATAATGCAAGTATTGCAGCCAATGAAGATTCTTCCTATTATGTGGGCGGCATTGCCGGTGGATACTGGGGAGGCAATATTACAGACTGTTACAATACCGGTTCTGTCACAGGGGTCGATGGCGCTGAAACAGGGGGCATTGTCGGTGAAGCATGGCCATGGCCAGACGATTTCATCAGAAATTGTTACAATACAGGAACGGTTAGCACCGGCTCTAGTGTAGGAGGTATTGCGGGATATTGTGGCGACGGCATTCTGGAGAATACTTATTTTCTTGATACGTCAGCAGAATTACCTTATGGTGCCGATGACACGGGAAGTGCACAGGCAGTGGCCAGGACTTCTGCGGAGATGCAGGACCAGAATACTTACGCCGGCTGGGATTTTACAGCAATTTGGGCTATCGACAGTGATATCAATTCCGGGTTTCCCTATTTGCAGGGGGCCCAGGAGGAATTAACTCCAGTAGGGATAACCGGCAACTGGGCAGACAATGCAGCTGCAGTTGAGGGCACTGACTATTCCGTAATTGGAGCTGTTTATACCATTAAAACAGCTACAGGGCTTGCCTGGTTGGCCCAGCAGGTGAATGGCGGGGATTCGTTCAGTGGTAATACGGTTGAACTGGAACGTGATCTGGATATCTCAGGCCATTATTGGACACCTATTGGAACTGCTCATCCCAACTATTATTCATTTGCCGGTATTTTTGACGGAAAAGGCCATAAAATTACCGGACTCTATATTGGGACCAGTGTTGAGTCACCTGGTACAAATGGCTTTGAGGGACTTTTTAGCGTTATTGGCAGTGATGGTGAAATAAAGCGCCTGGGTGTTGAAGTGGCAGCAATATATGCCGGTGCCGGTGAGTATGGCGGAATACTTGCAGCAGTCAATTACGGTGAAATAACAGATTGTTATACAACAGGAGAAATAGTCGGCGCTAACGGTGCAGCATTTATTGGCGGATTAGTTGCCTCCAATGAAGAGGGGCTGATAGCAAACAGTTTTTCTACAGCTAATGCATCAGGCAATGATTACGATACTTTGCCTCCCGCAGCCGGGGGATTGGTCGGCAGAAATACGGGCAGCGGTGACTATGGAGTTATTGTCAACAGTTTTGCCACAGGTAATGTCAGTGTAGGTTCAGGCTCATTCGGAAATACCGCTTATGCCGGCGGACTGGTTGGAGTAAATGAAAACAAAGGCAGGATTGAAAACTGCTTTGCCGGCGGAAACATCACCGGTGGAGCAACTGCAGGAATTGGCGGAGTGGTTGGCTTTCTGCATAACGGCTTTGATGAACTGGTGCCTAATGCGAAGAATATTTACTGGAACAGTGATGCAGTCCATACGCTAAACGGCAGCGCCTTAGATTTGGCTGATAAAAAAGGCGCCGGTGAGATGCTGGTTGGTTTGGATACCACAACATCTAAGACAGCAGACGATATAAATGCCGCCGCTTTTGTTACTGAGCTCAATAACAATATAACCGAGAGCACGTCTGTGCCAGATATTGTCTATTTGGCCTGGGGTCCGGATGAGGCTAATGAAAATAACGGTTATCCTGTAATAACTGATGAACCTGTCAACACAGGTACACAGCCAAGCGGCGGCAGCGGCGGAGGCTCCACCGGTGACACCATCTCTGTAGAACAGGATGGCTGGAGCACTCAGGTGCCCGGAACAATTTCTACAGATACCGATGGAGAGAGGACTACTGCAACAATCAAGGCTGATGATGCGGCTATCCGGAAACTCGTGAACGCCGGCGCCAAGGGAACCGTGATTACCCTGCCGGTAAACAGCGGCGCCGATGTCGTTATCGGTCAGTTAAACGGGCAGACCGTGAAAACCATGGAACAGAGGGAAGCTGTTCTGGAAGTCAAAACAAGCAATGTAACCTATAAATTGCCGGCATCGGAAATAAATATTGATGACATAAGCAAACAATTGGGCCAACAGGTTGAACTTAAAGATATCAGGGTAGAAGTCACCATAGCCGCACCTTCCGCAGATACAGTCAAAATGGTTGAGGATACGGCTAATAAGGATAACTATCAAATAGTTGTCAAACCGGTAGAATTTAATATTACCTGCACCAGCGGCGGCAAAACGGTTGAAGTCAACAAATTCAATGCCTATATTGAAAGGGCCATAGCCATACCGGATGGGGTTGATACGGCCAAAATCACTACTGGGATTATCGTGGAGCCTGATGGAACCACAAGACACGTGCCAACAAAGATAACTGTGGTCAACGGCAGATATTATGCTGTCATCAACAGCCTGACCAACAGTACCTATTCAGTCATATGGCATCCCCTGGAGTTCAGTGATGTAACCGGCCACTGGGCCAGGGAAACCGTCAACGATATGGGCTCAAGAATGGTCATCAGCGGAATTGGCAACGGTATGTTTGACCCTGACCGTGATATCACCAGGGCTGAATTTGCGGCTATTCTGGTAAGGGGACTGGGCCTGCAGCCGGGAGAAGGGAGCAAGAGCTTTAAAGACGTGGATTCTTCCCAGTGGTACTCTGACTACATCAAAACGGCTTATGAATACAAGATTATCTCAGGCTATGATGCAGATACCTTCGGACCATCGGATAAAATCACCCGTGAACAGGCAATGGCCATGACAGCCAGGGCAATGGCAATCACCGGGCTGCCGGCGGATATTTCATCAGGTGAAACAGATGAACTTCTGGCCGGCTTTACAGATGCAGTCCAGGCGGCAGATTACGCCAAAGACAGCATAGCGGCATGTGTAAAGACCGGAGTTGTCTCCGGCAGAAGCAGCGCTATAGTTGCTCCGAAGGATAACATAACGAGGGCCGAAATTGCGGTTATCATCGGGAGACTGTTACAGAACTCGGACTTGATATAACTATAATCAAACGGCTTTTGTGTACGAACGTCAGGCAATTCACTGCCTGGCGTTTTCTTAATTGGTGCGCCCGGGCATGGGCGCAGTATAACGGGTGAAACACCCGAATTAGAAACGATAAAATTTTATTGTAAAACAATAAAATATATGTTAATATCAAATTAACATTAAATAAGTGAGGTGCTTAGCGTGAAACGAGAAACCCTCTTTTTAAAGGTAGTTGTTTTTCTTATTGGAATTGCGGTTCTTGCTTTGTGTATCTTTGGGTTGCCTGTGTTAGCCGAATTTGAAGAGTGGATTCCTGAGCTGGCTTATTTGCAATATCCCTTTTTAACCGGTGTGTATGCAGCGGCGATACCGTTTTTCTTTGCTCTGTATCAGACTTTAAAACTTTTAAGTTACATTGACAAGAACGAAGCCTTCTCGGAGCTATCGGTAAAGGCTTTAAAGAACATAAAATACTGTGCAATCACAATCAGTATCTTGTATATGGTAGAAATGCCAGTCTTATTTCTTATAGCACAGGCAGACGATGCCCCAGGTCTGGTAGCGCTCGGATTGGTCATTATTTTTGCTTCATTCGTGATTGCAGTCTTTGCCGCTGTCCTTCAAAAGCTGTTAAAAAGTGCTATCGATATAAAAACAGAAAATGATTTAACGGTTTGAGGTGAATAACATGGCGATTATAGTAAATATTGATGTTATGCTGGCTAAAAGGAAAATGAGTGTCACCGAACTTTCGGGGAGGGTTGGAATAACAATGGCTAACCTTTCTATATTGAAAAATGGAAAGGCAAAAGCGATTCGATTATCAACCTTAGAGGCGATTTGTAAGGCTTTAGAATGTCAGCCTGGAGATGTTTTAGAATATAAAAGAGACGAAGACAGTCTTTGAAATAGTTTGGGGATATTATAATTATTTTGAGAGGTTATTTTATGTATGATATTGTAATAGTAGGGTCAGGCCCTGCGGGATCTACCTTGGCAAGATTAATTGGTGACAAATATAAGGTTTTATTAATAGATAAACGGGACCTGGAAAATGAAAATCCTAAAAACCGCACAACTAAATGCTGTGGAGGATTATTAGCCCCCGATGCTCAGGAAATGGTTGCCAAGTTGGGTTTAGGGATACCTAAAGATATTCTGGTTGATCCGCAGCTTTTTGCAGTTAGAACCATTGATCTACCTAATAAGATAGAAAGGCTATACCAGAGATTCTATTTTAATATGGACAGGGATAAATTTGATAGATGGCTGGTTTCTATACTTCCAACCGGAGTTGATAAAAAGTTCAACTCATTTTTTAAAAACTTTGCTGAAATTCCAGGAGGATATGAAATCAGATATATTTTTAATGGACAAGAAATATCTGCAAAGACAAGAGTTATTATAGGCGCTGATGGTGCTCTTTCTAGGATAAGGAAATCCATTACTAAAGATACTCCTGAAAAGTACATTGCAATTCAGGAATGGTTTGAGAGTACAAATTATATCCCCCATTTCACAGCAATTTTTGATGAAGAAATAAGTGATTTCTACTCTTGGATAATACCAAAGGAGAATTATCTTTTATTAGGATCAGCCCTTAGACCTAGGGAGAGCACTTGGAAAAAGTATGATATGTTGAAAACAAAACTAAGACAGTTAGGCTTTAATTTTGATACCAAAATAAAAACAGAGGGGGCATATATCTATAGGCCTAAGAAGGTATCACAGCTTTATGTAGGCAGGGATGGTATAGCCCTGGTTGGAGAAGCTGCAGGTGCGATTAGCCCTAGCTCTGCAGAAGGAATCAGCTACGCATTAAAAAGTTCTTTATATTTAGCTCAGAGTCTTGAAGAGGGAATAGATGGATTTTTGGATAGATATAAACAGAAGGTTAAGGATATCAAGTTAAATTTACTCATTAAAAATTTAAAATCCCCAGCTATGTATAATCCTTTTCTTAGACAGTTAGCTATGAAATCAGGTTTGCGAAGTATTAAACAGTGATAATGGTTAATCTGACAATTATTACGGGAGGTATAACTATGGAGATTAATAATCCGGTTATTGAAAATATTGCCAACCCCCATGAGCTGGAGAGAATGTTTAGAAAAGAACCCGAAGCTTTTAAAAAGTCATTATCATCCGCCTGGGAACAAAACCCTGATTCGCAGGTTCTGGCCGTTTGGTATGAAAGATTGCATTTCAGGGAGATGGCAAATACAGAAAAAGCTTCCTTGCTTCAGAAAGATTTCTTAGCCATGGGCATTTTAGCGATTCTGGCCGGGATAAGCACCAGGATAATTTTGCATTTTGTCGAACAGCAGGCAATAGCCCCTATTAACCTTGTTTTTGGGATACTTCCCTTTATTGCCGCCTATTTTGTATACAATAATACCCCCAAAAGAAATGTTCTTTACACCCTTGCAGCGTTATTCCTAATCACCGGAATTTATATTAATATGCTGCCACTGGAGGAAAAAGACAGTATTATCCTGGCTTATCTACACCTTCCCGTTTTTTTATGGGTATTATTAGGGCTTGCATTTACAGGAAATGAATATGGTATAGGCAGCACAAGATTAGCCTATCTTAAATTTAATGGGGAATTTTGCATACTTTACGCCAGCATGGCAATCAGCGGAATGCTGCTAGCAGCATTAACCATGCAGTTATTTAGATTTGTCGGCATGGATATCGAGGAATTCTATTTTAGAAATGTCGTTTTATTTGGTGCTGCCGCGCTCGCTGTTGTGGCTGCATACCTGGTCTCAAAGAACCTTAAACTTGCTAAAAATATTGCGCCATATATAGCCAAAATTTTTAGTCCCCTTGTAATGGCCACATTATTGGTCTATCTTATAATGGTTATTTGGGTCGGGAAAAATCCATTTTTGGACCGCGATTTCCTCCTATCCTTCAACGGGGTACTCCTTATTGTATTAGCGGTCACCATTTTCTCCATTACCGAAAGCGGCACAGACGAGAAAAAGAGCATTTCTGATTATATAAATTTCGCCCTGATTGTTCTTGCTCTTATCATTGACTGTGTGGCTTTATCAGCCATAGTGTTCAGGCTTTCTTCCTATGGGATTACGCCCAACAGACTTGCTGTTTTAGGGGTAAACATACTTATCTGGGCCAATCTGATTTGGATTATGCTCTCCTATATGCGTTTTCTGCAAAACAAAACCGGACCTTCAACCATCCAAGATGCCGTTACTAAGTATTTGCCGGTCTACGGACTTTGGGCAGCTTTCGTTACATTTACTTTTCCTTTAATTTTTTATTAGAATGAGTAGGCAGCAGGATTTTTTATCATCTAGAGGCCTGGATGCAGTCTCCTCAGAATGCTGATTGAAGTATTCTGAGGGATTTTTTATTACCCGCATTTAATCCTGCCTAAAGTTTACTTAGAGTATGATGCATTTGTAAAAAATTAACTTGAAAAACTGTCAAGATAACTGTTTTAAGTATAAATTTTGAAACATAAAATGCGATGGAGGCTAATTAATAGATGCTTTAACCTCTAAAAGGGCAATGCCCTATCCGAGTTTTGTTGAAAAAGAGGTGAGCCATACGGAAAAGGAAACGGGAGGCACAGCAGAAATGCCTGCCAAAGAGCTCATAGAGACACCTGAAGAAGGACCGCCAGATGAACCGCCAGAAGAACCGCCAGATGAACCGCCAGAAGAACCGCCAGAAGAACCGCCAGAAGAACCAACAGAAGAAACTGTAAAGCAGCTGGCCCAACAGTATAGAAAATTTCTTGCCGACGGCATGATCCTGCTTTTTACGTTACTTGTTATTTATTTGGGAGTGGCATATTATTTTAGGGACCATTTTTATATTGGCACTGAAATCAGTGGCATAGATGTTGCAGGAAAGACTGTAGAGGACGTACAGGCACTAATGGCAGCGGAACTTAATGCTTATACCCTGAACCTGAAAGAACGGGGGGGTAAAATTGAACAGATAAAAGCTGGTGATGTGGGCTTACAGTTTGCTTCAGAGGGAGAATTTAAAGAAATTAAAGACAGTCAGAATTGTTTTAAGTGGATTTTAGGGTGTTTGCTAACTGAAGACTCAAAAAAGACAGTTGCCTTAAAATATGATGAGAAGCTGCTGCAGGAACGAATAGGCCGGCTGTCCTGTTTTAAGCCGGAAAATATAATTGAACCTGCAAATCCTGGCTTTAAATATGTGAATAACAGTTATGTAATTGTGGATGAAGTCATTGGAAACAAAGTGGATAAAGACCTGTTATACTCTCTGGCAGCGAGTGCCATGAGTAATCTGGAAGCTGAAATAGATTTGGAAGCAATGGGCTGTTATATAGAACCACAATATGATTCCAAGTCACCAAAAGTCATAGAAGTCAAAAACATCCTTAACAGGTATATTGCCACAAAAATCACCTATACTTCCGGAGACATTACAAAAACCCTGGACGGATCCCGGATAAATGAATGGCTTACAGTCGATGAAAATTTAAATATTATAGTCAGTGAAGAAAAGGTAAACGGTTATGTGAGTGAACTTTCCGCTGCTTTTAACACAGTTGGTAAGACAAGAAGTTTTACTGCATCATCAGGAGAAACAATCACAGTCAGCGGTGGTGATTATGGAAGGTCTGTAAATAAGGTTGAAGAAACCCAATTCTTACTCTCTGCCATCAGCAAAGGGGAGACCACAACCAAAGAACCGGTATTCAATCAAAATACTTTTTCCCAGGGCAATAATGATCTTGGAAATACCTATGTGGAAATATCCCTGGCAAACCAGCATTTATGGTTTTACAAAAACGGCTCTCTAATAGTACAGGGAGATACTGTTACAGGAAATGTAAGTCAAAATTATGCAACCCGTAAAGGAGTTTTCCGCTTAAAATATAAATCAGGAAATGTAATCCTGAGAGGCCCGGATTACGCTGTCCATGTAGACTTCTGGATGCCCTTTGACGGTGGTATAGGGATGCATGATGCTACCTGGAGAAGTGCGTTTGGACGTAATATCTATCTGACAAACGGTTCACACGGCTGTGTAAATCTGCCATACAATGTAGCCGAAAAGATATTCAACAATATTACGTCAGGTACTCCTGTCATTTGTTATTAGCTACTTGCACAAAATCACTTACATGATAATTTTAAGCCCCCTGTGAAAATTGCTCCCAGGGGGCTTATTTAATTTGGAGACATTTATGAACAATTTTGATTGACATTTACAGGTTACAAATGTAAACTATACATACAGGTTACGTCTGTAACCTGTATGGTGGGTTCCAATATAACCAATGTGGCGGGCTGTGCAACCCAAAAGGAGGGGCAGATGTGAGTACATTAGTTTCCAGGATTACAGATTCTGAGCTGGAGGTTATGCGGGTTTTGTGGCAAGCTGATGGTGAACTTTCCCTGGCAGCCATAAGAAAAACCCTGGAGCAGACCAGTAACTGGGAAACATCTACAATAAAGACCCTGCTGCGCAGATTGTGCAACAAAGGGGTGGTTGCAGCAGCAAAAAAAGAAGTATACTATTACAAACCCCTGGTCAGTGAGGAGGAATATACCGAATATACAACTCAGAGTCTGATTGACCGCTTATACTCAGGCAGCGCCAAAAACCTGGTAGCATCCCTTTTGGGCAGCAAAAAGCTTGATGACAAAGAGATTGAGGAGCTGCGCACGCTGTTTAAGGTAGGTGATGATAGGGATGAATGAGACAGTCAGGTTATTACTATCACTCTCCTTATCGGGGAGCATTCTCGGTCTGCTAATCCTGGTCCTTAAACCTTTGATAAAACACAGGGTCCCCAAATCAATCCAATACTATATATGGCTGATTGTGTTATTGAGGCTGGTGACCCCGTTTTCTCCGGAAAACAGCCTCATGAATGATGTCTTTTACAGCAGCGGTCCTGCAGGAGAGACCAATCCTGCAGGCGTACATAATCCTGAGGAAGTAAACAGTCAAACCGGTAACCAGTCCGGTATCCCCTTCGGTGTTCGGACTGGGGGCCGTACCGGTGAGCATAGCGGCATTTCGTTAACAATACCCAATATTAAGGATAATGCAGACCGCGGGGTTTATAACAATGATGCTGACCACATCAGGTATCTTCAGGACTTATTTACCCAGTATGTTATATACCTTTGGTTACTGGGGGTTGTCATCGCAATTACGGTAAATTTAGCCGGATATATAAGGTTTTTGCACTGCCTGAGGCAGGGATACAGGGAAGCCACGGATGATGAAAACAGCCTGCTGGCCGCCTTATTAAGGGGCCGAAAACGGGTAAGGCTGCTGCGTAATAAGTTTGTGCCCACGCCCATGTTAATTGGTATTTGGAGACCTTGTATAATTATTCCTGATGTTGATTTTGATGAAAAACAGCTAAAGAACATTTTACTGCATGAGGTCACACACCTGCGCCGTTTTGATATCCAGGTAAAATGGCTGACCATGACAGCTGCTTCCATTCACTGGTTCAATCCCCTGGTGTACCTCTTTAAGAGGAAAATCAATCAAGCCTGTGAACTGGCCTGTGATGAAGCAGTTATCAACAATCTCAGTCCGGCAGAAAAACAGGCTTATGGTGACACCTTAATCTCTGTGATAGCAGAGCATAAGTACCCTGTGGGGGTCCTGCAGGCGACCATGAGTGAAGAAAAAAAGAGTTTGCAGGAAAGACTGGTGGCTATTATGAAGCACCATCAGAAATCAAGGCAGATAATTATTTTATCGGGGGTTTTATTAGCAGTTTTCCTGTTCGGTGCGATATATCTGGGCGCCGGAGTGGGGACTGGAGCAGCTTCACCGCCTAACCTGTATATTGCCGCAGAAGGGGGAAAAACCAAAGCAGCCCTTAAAGGCAGTTATTCCTGGACAAATGGTAAACGACACATTCAGGCCGATTCCGACCACCCCGTCAATTTCGTATATAGTCTGGATAACACCGTTTCCGTAACAGGTAAGGAACAGCTTATTCTTGATACCCGGAAAACAAAAAATGATAAACAGTATGACTTTACCATTGAGGATTTAACTGTATATAAAGACAAACAGCCCGTAGATTTTGCGGCTGTAGAACCGGGCTTTATGAACAGAAGCCTATATCTTCAGGCGCCGCCGAACCCGGGAGAATACATCTACGTATTGATATTAAACATTAAGGATGATAAGGGTAAGGCTAAGGGAACTGTCAGCTACGGACTTGTTGTCAGAGTAGATATGATGACCTACAATCTGGCTGAGTATCCCAGGGAAGTTATTGACCTGGTGGAAAATAACCTGGAAATTATCATGTCATCTCCTAAAGAATCATCTAACCCAATGGATTACATCAAAGCTCATCAAAACGAATACGAAGCCATTATTAAATACAGCTATAGTTATAACAATGAAGAAGTACTAACTTACATGCTTTCTCAATTTGAAGAAGGAAATGCAGAAGGTTTGCGCGGGCATCTTTTGATGGGGCTATGCAAGGAATTATTAGGTGAAAGAAATAATGTAACAGATGAGTCTTTATCACCTATGCAATGGTATGAACAATATGACTTTCTCACTTGAAATGGGATGGTTTGATGTGATATCTAATATTATGGTATAATTAGCCGATAGTGCGAGCTGCGAAGCAGCACGCTAAGGCGTGATGTTTCCTCTTGAAAATGGAAGTAATTCTGTTTTCATTAGTAAGTTATTAACATATAGTAGGGAAATCCTATCAGGTAATACCTAACCAGTAGCCTGTACCTAGTCCTTGGAGCCGAAATGGTAACATTAGGTTTAAGCGTAGGGCGGGGAGCAAACGAGCCGAAACGAAAGTGAAGCTATTGAGCCACGAAATTATTATCTAAACGAAGAGGTCGATGCCATTATCGTGGTAGCAGACAAGATTATGCAAATCGTAATGGTGAGAATTGCATGACTCTTCCGGGGTCTGAGGGCTTGGCGAGTTTGATGTGAAGAGCCGTATGCCTTAATAGGGCACGTACGGTTCCGTCGAGGAGCATGGGCGGTAACGCCCATGTTTACTCAAGATAAATATGATGAGCAGAAAATGTTAAAGGAGACATAAAATTAATGTTATTTAAGGAATTGAACATCATTGATCCTATCCTGGAGGCCCTAACAAAAGAAGGGTATACCGAACCTACACCGATTCAGGAACAGGCTATTCCTGTTATCCTTGACAAAAGAGACCTGATTGGATTAGCCCAGACCGGGACCGGTAAGACAGCCGCCTTTGCTGTTCCCATCCTGCAGATTCTCGATGCTGGGCCTAAGAACGTCCAAGGGAAGCGCGCCCTTAAAGCGCTGATACTAACTCCAACCCGGGAGTTGGCCATTCAAATCGGTGAGAGCTTTACAGCGTATGGCAGGAATCTTGGTTTACGGCATACTGTTATTTTTGGCGGCGTATCCCAGGTATCACAGACCGACTCTTTAAAGGCAGGGGTAGACATCCTGATTGCCACGCCGGGTAGGCTGCTTGACCTAATGAATCAGAAATACATTAACCTGCGGCATATCAAGATGTTCGTGCTTGATGAGGCTGACCGCATGTTGGATATGGGATTTTCCCATGATGTTAAAAAAGTTGTTGCCCACTTGCCTGAGAGAAGGCAAACAATACTATTCTCCGCCACTATGCCCCGGGAAATTGCTAAATTGGCCGGGGATATTTTAGAAAATCCGGTCAGGGTTGCTGTAACGCCCACCTTATCTACGGTAGATGCTATTGAGCAAACCGTCTATTTTGTGGGGAAAAAGGACAAGAAACAGCTGTTGATACACCTGCTCAAAAACAGAGCCGTTGTCTCCGCATTGGTATTTACCCGTACCAAGCATGGCGCAGACAAGGTAACCAGAAACCTCATTAGAGCCGGGGTACAGGCCGAGGCTATTCACGGCAATAAATCACAAACGGCCAGGCAGCGGGCTTTGACAAAATTTAAAAACAGGGAGACCAGGGTTTTGGTGGCGACAGATATCGCGGCCAGGGGCATTGATATCGAAGAATTGTCCCATGTAATAAATTACGATTTGCCTAATGTGCCGGAAACGTATGTTCACCGCATTGGGAGAACCGGCAGGGCCGGTCTGGCCGGGGTGGCGCTTTCTTTTTGTGATCAGGAAGAAAAGGCATATCTCAAGGACATCCAGAAGCTTATTGCCAAGCCAATACCGGTAATTGAGGATCACCCCTACCCCCTAAGCGAAGATTCGCCAATGCCCTCCAAGGATATTCCCCCGCAAGCGGCTGTGCGCCAGACCGGGAAAATCGGGTATTTTAGGAGAAGCGGAAAAAAGAAATGCGGAAAATAATCAAGTGATTATAAGCTGGTGTTTTGGACAACCACCCCTGCTTTTTAATCGGACTTGAACCATTGAAAAGGTGAAGAAGACTACATTGGGATTGCAGCGCCCATATGAAATTGAAAGGATGTAAAGAAATCGTTGATTGAATCCATTCTTAATCTTGGTACAAGAGCATCGTCGTATAAGGACATTTTTAAATGTGATTATAGCAAATTTATTAAGCTTATTTGCGGGAGGATACATAATTACCGTTCTTCCGATATAACGAGAGGGGAAAGATGATGACTAACCCAATTGTAAAGCGCTATCAGGACAATCCTATATTAACCAAAAAAGATATACCTTATCCTGTACACACCGTACACAATGCAGGTGTAGCGAAGCATAACGGTAAATATTACATGCTTTTCAGGTCACACCTGGATACCGGACGCTC
Organism: Phosphitispora fastidiosa; assembly: GCF_019008365.1. NCBI lineage: Bacteria > Bacillati > Bacillota > Clostridia > Eubacteriales > Peptococcaceae > Phosphitispora > Phosphitispora fastidiosa. Next base: position 21,759 of record NZ_JAHHUL010000003.1, read on the forward strand.
TATAATAGGTTTGGCTGAGAGTGATGATGGGTATAAATTCAAAGCACATGATAAGCCATTTCTCATCCCTGCAAAAGATGGATTTTTCAAGGAATACGAAGCACATGGTGTTGAAGACCCTCGTATTGCTTGTATAGAAGGTGAATATTATATAACATACAGCGCTTACTCAAAGCACGGAGTAAGAATAGGACTGGCAAAAACCAATGACTTTAAATCAATTGAAAAAATATCCTTGATTACCGAAGCTGACTATCGAAATACCGTCCTTTTCCCTAAAAAAATAAATGGGCGATATGTAAGACTGGATAGACCACACTCCGAAATCTCCCCCTGGTCAATATGGATTAGTTATTCAAAGGACTTAATATACTGGGGTGAATCTGAACTAATTATGAAACCTGAGCCTTATCATTGGGATGAGATGAAAATCGGTCCAGGGGCTACTCCTATAGAAACAGATAAAGGGTGGCTATCGATATACCATGGTGTTTTCCCGACTATGTGCGGTTCAGTTTACAGATTAGGTGTTGCCTTGCACGACCTCGAAAATCCTGCCAGAATACTTGGCGTTAGTGACAGTTGGATTTTACAGCCTGAGGACCCATGGGAAGTAACCGGGTATGTTAATAATGTTGTGTTTACTTGTGGCGCTGTTCCTGAAAATGACGGGACAGTTAAAATATATTGGGGAGCCGCTGATTCAGTGATGTGTGTAGGAACCGCCCAAATTGATGATCTCATAAACTGCTGCCTGAATAATGCCAGGCCGCCTATACCTGTTTAAACAGGCTATTTATTCACTATTTCCTTATACACTTCGATATACTCTTTAACCATTTTCTCCTGTGAAAATCTCTTGATAACTGTCTCCCGGCATAATTTTCTGGAAACATTCTCTACATCTTTCACCTTTTGTGCCATTTCTTCTATATTTGAGACAATAAAACCATTCCGGCCATTTTCAATGATCTCAGGCATGGAACCTTTCCCAAAGGCAAGTACAGGCGTACCACAGGCCATTGCTTCAACAACACTTAACCCAAAAGGCTCGTTAAAATTAATTGCATGAAGTAATGCGTAGGCATTGCTTAAAACAGAATCCTTTTCTGGCGGTGAGACACAACCGATATAAGTAATATCATCATTCAAGTAAGGCTGAACATATTCTTCATAATACCTCCGGTCCTGAATAAGCCCAGCAATAACCAGCTTCATTTTCGCCATTTTGGCGACCTGAATAGCCTCCCAGGTACCTTTATCAGAGTGTATTCTGCCAAAATAGAGCAAATAATCCCCTTTATTTTCATTAAAGGGGAAATTACTAATATCTATACCATGATAGACAGTCCTGATATAATCAAGGTCTGAGCTCCTATCAGCGTCACTTATGGAAACATAATGGGTTGTTGCATTATATTTCTGATAAACAGGCAAAATCTTCGGTGAAGAAAAACCATGAATTGTGGTAACCATTGGAGTTTTTATTAACCCACTATAAGTCAAAGGCAAAAAGTCATAGTTATTATGTATAATATCAAATTCGTCTGCCTGCTCCATTACTTCTGATATATGAAGGCATTCCCATACTTTGGGATCTATGGCTTTATCCTCCTCGTAAGGCGCTTGGCATATACTTCTTAACTTAGCCGACGTCAAGGAATCACCGGTGGCAAATAAGGTAACATCTATTTTTTCCTTAACAAGTCCCTCTGTAAGCAGTGATGCTACTGTCTCCCATGGGCCATAGTGTCTTGGCGGGGTTCTCCAAGCAATTGGTGAAATTATTGCAACTCTCATATAAAATTGCCTCCATATCATTATTCTATTATTTAACCAATTATACACAAATTGACCAATCAAAGCAATTTACACTACATAACTGTGCAGGAATTGTCGGATAGATGTGTACAATTTCTGCTAAGCAGAAGGGCCAGAAATCTTGTGGACCGAGAATAAAGATATAACTTCACCAAATCTGACTCGTGACTGGCAAAATGCCCTCTCGCAAGGCGCACGGTTCAACCCAACCGGAGGCATAATGGAATTATTCCGAGGATTGGGTTGAACCGCGTAACGAAGCGAGAGGGCATTTTGACGCACATGCACTATTCTTTGCCGTTCCAGCAATAGGTACACACATTGTCCCAGGGCAAGCCGATTGCATCCAGCATATCATACAGGGATTGATATTTTAATGTGGTAAAGTTCAAACGCATTTTAATCCAGTCAATCATACAACTGTATTTTTCTGAATCCGGTTTGCAATACTCATCCAGCGAAGCCGGCTCATTACCTTCCAGGTCCCGTATAGCCCGCCGGGCTACCAGGTCCATCTCTGAGTTTGACCTGGAGAAATTAAGGTATTTGCAGCCGAAAACCAGTGGGGGACAAGCGGACCGAATGTGCACTTCTTTGGCATTACAGTTGTAAAGCAGCTCAGTTGTCTCCCTCATTTGGGTACCGCGCACAATGGAGTCATCACAGAAAAGAATCCGCTTTTCTGCCACTAATTCAGTGATAGGTATAAGCTTCATCCTGGCGACAAGATTTCGGATATTCTGGTCCTGTGGCATAAAACTTCTGGCCCAGGTGGGTGTATATTTGATGAAAGGCCTGCCGTAAGGAACCCGGGATTCATTAGAATAACCTATGGCATGGGCGATACCGGAATCAGGTATTCCGGCGATTAGGTCTGCTTCCACATCATCATTGCGGGCTAAGGCAGCGCCATTACGATACCGCATGACCTCGACATTCATTCCTTCATATGATGAAGAAGGATAACCATAATAGACCCATAGGAAAGCACATATTTTCATTTTTTCACGGGGAGGTGAAATTTTTTCGATACCTTCAGGTGTTACAAGAATGGTTTCTCCAGGTCCAAGCTCATATTTCATCTGATATCCCATATTGGGAAAAGCACAAGACTCGAAGGATACACAGTAAGCTCCTTCTTTTTCACCGACAATCAGAGGTGTTCTGCCGAAACGGTCCCTGGCGGCATAGATTCCTTCTGAAGTCAGTATCAGCATAGTGCATGAACCGTCAATAGCTTCCTGCGCTTTTTGGATACCTTCTTTAAAGGACTCTCCTTCATCTATCAAAGAGGAAACTACTTCAGTAGGATTGATTACACCCCTGCTCATCTCTAAAAAATGAGTATTTTTTTTTGCTAAGGATTTATTGGCCAGATTCTGAATATTGTTAATCCGTCCTACAGTGGTTATTGCATAGTGGCCCAGGTGGGAATAAACCAACAGAGGTTGGGCCTCATTATCACTGATGCACCCAATGCCCATATTGCCCTCCAGACCTGATAAATCGTTCTCAAATTTTGCTCTGAACTGAATGTTTTCGATATTATGGATGGATCTTACAAAACTATTTCCGGTCCAAACTGCCATTCCACCCCGGCTTGTACCTAAGTGTGAGTGATAATCAGTACCGAAATATAAATCCATAACACAATTGCCTTTTGACGCTACCCCAAATAGTCCCCCCATAATATATTCACTCTCCTGCGTTTATTTAAAATACCTTGACTCCTGTTGATTATTATTCTTCTATAATGTCAGTATGGTAATCTTGCAGGGATCTTGCCTTATCTTCTTTCGAATGAGTTTCCCTGTAGGCTTTGATTCCTTTAACACTTGCCATTGCGGCAGTAAGGGTGGTGATATATGGTATCTTATGTTTGATAGCGGTCTTCCGAATATAGGAATCATCATGCTGGCCTTGTTTACCGATTGGTGTATTTACAATCAGCTGTACTTTTTTGTTCATTATAGCATCTGTTATATTTGGACGGCCCTCGTATAATTTCTTAATTAATTCTGATTTAATGCCGTTTTTGGCTAAAAAGCTGTGGGTCCCTTTAGTAGCTTTTATTTTAAAGTCAAGCTCGGTGAACATCCTGGCGACCTGAAGCGCAGCGGCTTTATCCTGCTGGGCGACACTGATTAAAACAGTTCCTGAGGTCGGCAGGGATACCTGGGTGCCCTCCTCTGCTTTGAAGAAAGCAAGTCCGAAGGAATTTGCAATACCTAAGACTTCTCCGGTAGAACGCATTTCCGGTCCTAGAAGAGGATCTACCTCAGGGAACATGCTAAATGGGAAAACAGCCTCTTTTACTCCAAAATGGGTAATCTTCCTGGGTTTTAACTCCTTGATCAGCGATTTTTTTCCTGTCAGGTTAGACAGAATAATTTCTGTGGCGATATGTGCCATGGATATATTGCAGACCTTTGAAACCAGAGGAACTGTTCGTGAAGCGCGGGGATTGGCTTCCAGAACATAAACACGATCATCTGCAATAGCATACTGCATGTTCATCAGACCGATGACTTTCATTTTGCTGGCGATTTTTGAGGTATATTCGTAAATGGTCTGCAGATGCGTCGGTGCAATATTGATTGGAGGGATTACACATGCTGAATCCCCGGAATGAACACCTGCCAATTCGATATGTTCCATTACAGCGGGTACAAAAGCGTCGGTTCCATCAGCAATGGCATCTGCTTCTGCTTCGATAGCATTTTCCAGGAACCTGTCTATCAGAATAGGCCGTTCCGGGGTTACATCAACAGCGGCTTTCACATATTGGTGAAGCATTCCCTCATCATAAATAATTTCCATGCCGCGTCCGCCGAGAACATATGATGGCCTAACCATCAATGGATATCCGATTTTGCCGGCAATCGAAAGCGCCTCTTCCAGGGTGCTGGCCATGCCGGATTCAGGCATTGGGATATCGAGTTCTTCCATAATTTGACGGAACATGTCGCGGTCTTCGGCAAGATCTATTGTTTCCGGGGTAGTGCCCAGAATTCTGGCTCCGGCTTTAGCAAGTTCTCCGGCAATATTCAACGGAGTCTGCCCGCCAAATTGAATGATTATCCCCAGGGGGTTTTCTTTGTGGTAAATGCTGAGTACATCTTCAACAGTCAGTGGCTCAAAATACAGCTTATCTGATGTATCATAGTCAGTGGAAACCGTTTCGGGATTGCAGTTTACCATTATGGTCTCATAGCCCATATCACGCAAAGCAAAGGCTGCATGTACACAACAGTAATCAAACTCTATTCCCTGACCGATCCGGTTAGGACCTCCTCCGAGTATCATGACCTTCTGCCTGTTGCTGGACTGGGTTTTGTCCTCTGCATTATAGGTTGAAAAATAATATGCCGCATCCTCTACACCACTTACAGGAACCGGTTCCCAGCCTTCAACTACTCCTAAAGCAATACGCCGGTTCCTGATTTGTTCCTCCGGGATCCCTAAAAGCAGAGCCAGGTAACGATCGGCAAAACCGTCTTTTTTTGCCTGGATAAGTAAAGCGTCAGGCAGTGAGTCCCCGGCATATTTCAGGATTTCTTCCTCCAATAAAACCAGTTCCTTCATTTGTTCAATGAACCAGGGTTTGATATAAGTTAAATTGCTGAGTTCATTAATATCTGCTCCCTTGCGTAATGCTTCATACATAATGAACTGCCGCTCACTGGATGGCTCTGTGAGCAATTCCAGAAGCTGCTTCAGGGAACACTTATTGAAGTCCTTGGCAAACCCCAGGCCATAACGGCCAATTTCAAGGGAACGAATAGATTTTTGGAAGGCTTCTTTATAGTTTTTCCCGATACTCATGACTTCACCGACAGCCTTCATCTGGGTGCCAAGTTTGTCGTGAGAACCTTTGAACTTCTCAAAGGCCCAGCGCGGAAATTTAACAACCACATAATCACCGGATGGAGTATATTTATCAAGTGTCCCCTCACGCCAATAAGGAATTTCATCTAAAGTAAGACCTGCGGCCAGCATTGAAGAAATCAGGGCAATAGGAAAACCTGTGGCTTTAGATGCTAAGGCTGAAGATCGTGAAGTCCGGGGGTTTATTTCAATAACCACTACCCGGCCGGTTTTCGGGTCATGAGCAAATTGCACATTAGTGCCGCCAATTACCTGTATTGCTTCTACGATATCGTAAGAGTATTTCTGCAAACGCTGTTGCAGTTCAGGACTAATTGTCAGCATTGGTGCCGAGCAGAAGGAGTCACCTGTATGCACACCAATGGCATCTATATTTTCTATAAAACACACAGTAATCATTTGGTTTTTGGCATCACGTACGACTTCGAGTTCCAGCTCCTCCCAGCCAAGTACCGATTCTTCAACAAGGATCTGTCCAATAAGGCTGGCGGCAATCCCCCGTTGAGCAATAACCCTGAGTTCCTCAACATTATATACCAGTCCGCCCCCTGTGCCGCCCATAGTATAAGCAGGGCGGATAACTACAGGGAATCCAAGTTCCAGGGCAATTTTTTCTGCTTCATCGATACTGTAAGCAGGTTTGCTTTGAGGCATCTCAATACCAAGTTTATTCATGGTTTCTTTAAAGGCAATTCTGTCTTCACCGCGTTCTATTGCATCTACCTGAACTCCAATTACTTTAACGTCATATTTTTCAAGAACTCCTGCTTTTGAAAGCTCTAAGCACAGGTTAAGGGCGGATTGACCTCCTAAATTAGGCAGCAGCGCATCAGGGCGCTCCTTAGCAATTATCTCAGATACCCTTTCCAGGTTAAGCGGTTCGATATAAGTTGCATCAGCCATAGCAGGGTCAGTCATAATAGTTGCCGGATTTGAGTTAACCAGTACGATTTTATAACCCAGCTTTCGCAGAGCTTTACAAGCCTGAGTACCGGAATAATCAAATTCACAGGCTTGTCCTATAATTATGGGTCCTGAGCCTATAATCAGTATTTTGTTGATGTCAGTTCGTTTTGGCATGTTTTATCTCCTTACTTTATTAATGTAGAGTCTCTCATGAAACATTATATAATAATTTAAACTTAATAACATTTTTTCTATGAAATTTTTTTCTATAAAATTTAAAAATGAAGGTTTATCAAGGTCTCTGGGTCTGTCCATGATGTTTGAGAAGGAAGTTCAATAACCTGAAGAAATTAAATTCGCCAAAATTTGTCGAAATAAAGGGAAACTTTGTATCAATCAATAATTATATTTATATATGTTTCAGGGAGGTGTTTCATGAGATGAATTATTACAAGAGAAGTTTGGAAATTTACGGTAAATTTTTCTTCGGTTGTTTAGCTTTGGTAATAGCGGTACTTACATTTTTGCCAGTACAGGTAAGTGCAGCGGAAATTTATGATGTGGATATACTCTTAAACGGTAATTGTGCCAATGGGTTCAATAACTGGGAGGGGGATACCGGAAGTTTTATTTCAGACACATCAGCTAATCTTGGATTGGATCCAAGTCCTGATGCGACTGATCCGGCAGGCTGGTGCTTTACTTTTTATCCAGGAGCGGCGGCAGCTGCATCTCTTTCACAGACAGTATCATTGACAGATTATGCTGTAAATATTTCAAATGGAGCAGTTAATCTTGAATTATCCGGATATGTTTCAAGATATAAAGCAGTATCTGCCAATAAAATAAGAATACAGTTACTGGACAATAGTGGAGTTCTTATTTCAGGGGAGGAATATGAAACTGTTGGAAGCACTGCCGATACGGATGTTTCATGGGAGCAAAAAACTATTAATATATCATCAATTCATCCAAACACGCGAAGTGTAAAAGTGATTCTGGAAGCTACAATAAACGTTTCGCCGGATGTAATAGCAGATTATATCCAGTATGATGGTATCCAACTTAAGTTACATGAAGTACCTACCTATACAGTAACTTATGATGGCAACAGCAACACCGGGGGTGCGGTACCCACTGATGCTACCAGCTACCATAATGGCGACACTGCAACCGTCATGGGAAATACGGGAAGCCTTGTCAGGACAGGATATACTTTTGCGGGCTGGAATACGGCGGCCAATGGGAGCGGTACGAGCTACACCGGGGGAGACACCTTTGCCATAGGCACCAGTAATGTCACCCTGTATGCCCAGTGGACAGTCGTGGATTACACCGTGACCTATAATGGCAATACAAATACAGGCGGTTCGGTGCCCACAGATGGCAATACATATAACATCACAGATACAGTTACCGTCCTGGGGAATACCGGAAGCCTGGTCAAGGCAGGCTACACCTTTGCAGGCTGGAATACAGCGGCTAATGGGAGCGGTACCAGCTACACCGGGGGAGACACCTTTGCCATGGGCAGCAGCAATGTCACCCTGTATGCCCAGTGGACCGAAAATACCTATACAGTAACTTATGACGGCAACAGCAACACCGGGGGTGCGGTACCCACTGATGCTACCAGCTACCATAATGGCGACACTGCAACCGTCCTGGGAAATACGGGAAGCCTTGTCAGGACAGGATATACTTTTGCGGGCTGGAATACGGCGGCCAATGGGAGCGGTACCAGCTACACCGGGGGAGACACCTTTGCCATAGGCACCAGTAATGTCACCTTATATGCCCAGTGGACAGCCGTGGATTACACCGTGACCTATAATGGCAATACAAATACAGGCGGTTCGGTGCCCACAGATGGCAATACATATAATATTACGGATACAGTCATCGTACTGGGGAATACCGGCTCCCTGGTGAAAACAGGCTACACCTTTGCAGGCTGGAATACAGCGGCTAATGGGAGCGGTACCAGCTACACCGGAGGAGACACCTTTGCCATGGGCAGCAGCAATGTCACCCTGTATGCCCAGTGGACCGAAAATACCTATACAGTAACTTATGACGGCAACAGCAACACCGGGGGTGCGGTACCCACTGATGCTACCAGCTACCATAATGGCGACACTGCAACCGTCCTGGGAAATACGGGAAGCCTTGTCAGGACAGGATATGCTTTTGCGGGCTGGAATACAGCGGCTAATGGGAGCGGTACCAGCTACACCGGGGGAGACACCTTTGCCATGGGCAGCAGCAATGTCACCCTGTATGCCCAGTGGAGAAAAAATAGTTCCGGAGGCTCAACAACACCGACACCAACTATAGATACCAAAACCGAGGTAGTCGTTGACGGTCAAGTGGAATTGGCCGGAACAACCACAAATGAATTAGTAAATGGAGAGACTGTAACAACTGTTACTGTAGATGAAAGCATTCTTGAAAAAATTCTTAATACCGAGGGCAGCAACATTACAGTTCAAATTCCCATCAGCGGTAACTCCGACGTTAATGTAGGAGAGCTTACCGGAAAGGTTATAAAGACTATGGAAACAAAAGGTGCTGTCTTGGAGATACAGACACAAACAGTAAAATACACTATTCCTGCATCGGAAATTAATATAGATAATGTGTTAGCAGAATTGGGAGGAGAGGTTGAGCACAAAGACGTGAAAATAAGCATAAAAATAGCCCAGTCTCCTAAGGACACTGTACGCATCATTGAAGACACTGCAAATAAGAACAACTACCAGATAGTCGTAAAACCCATAGACTTTCAAATAACGTCCAGCAGCGGAGAAAAGACGGTCAATGTTTCCGAATTCAACGGGTTTGTTGAAAGAACCGTTGCCATACCGGATGGTATAGACCCCTCAAAGATAACAACGGGTATTGTACTAAATGAGGACGGAACTTTCTCCCATGTGCCTACCCAGGTGATTGTTATTGATGGAAAATGTTACGCCAAAATCAACAGCCTGACCAACAGCACTTATGGCGTTATATGGAACCCCAGAGAATTCATAGATGTTAGGGACCACTGGGCCAAAGACGCTGTCAATGATATGGGTTCGAGGCTTGTCATCGGCGGTATTGGTAATGATATGTTTGCACCTGACCGTGATATTACCAGGGCAGAATTTGCGGCAATAATTGTAAGAGCACTAGGACTGAAGCCAGGAACGGAGAATAATCCATTTACTGATATAAAAACTGCCGATTGGTATTATGAACATGTACAAATTGCTTACGAGTATGGTATAGTATCAGGTTTTGGCAACAGCAAGTTTGGCCCTATGGACAAAATTACCCGTGAGCAGGCAATGACTATGATATTCAGAGCTATGAACATTACGGGATTAAAAGTAGAAATAATTGATGAAACAGAAAGTGTACTTGCTGAATATGTGGATGGAACCACAGCGGCAAACTGGGCCAAAGAAAGTATTGCTGCATGTGTAAAGACACAAATTGTATCCGGTAAAAATGGCAGTATTATTGCTCCCCGGGAGAATATTACCAGAGCAGAAGTTGCAATAATGGTAAGCAGACTTTTACAAAAATCGAATCTGATTTAAGCTCAATTCAAAAAACCGCTGACTAAGAGTGCTAAGACATCTTAGACGGCGGTTTTTTTACATATTAGATACAGGATGCATGGAATATTCTACCCGAAAAGGGATTTTTATTAAGCTGTCGAAATGTATTTGGTAAGTAAACCGAATGGGTAACACTGGAAGCTGCCAAATTATGAGTTTTAAGGGGTGATTTTTAGGATGAAAAAATTGATTCTTTTGTTATCGGTTTTTCTATTATGTGGTTCCTTTATCGGTTTTCCTGTTCTGGCACATGCGGCTGAAGTTAATTTGATTGAAACAGCTAACCAGATGAATGACCTGGGTAAAAGTGGTCAGTATGAAGGATGTATCAAACTGGCAGATGAGATGCTGGCAAAAGATCTATTAATTATGGAAGCTTATCGGAATAAGTCTAATTGTTATTTTGAAATGGGCAGGACCAGAGAAGCATTGGATACATTAGCGGAACAACTTAAACTAAACCACAACAACCAACTGGCTCTTTATAATGCAGCATGTGCCGGTGCCAAACTGGGGGAAAAAGATCAGGCAATTAATTATTTGAAACGGCTTTTAGCTTTGAATATCAGCGATAAAATTGCCATTCGGCAAGACAGCGACTTTAATGCCATTAGACAGACACCGGAATTCCAGAATTTTATTGGTATCAGTGTCCGAGTCGGAGGGGAACTGCTTGATTTGGACGTGCAGCCGTTAATTTCAGAAGGAAGAACCATGGTTCCTATGCGTGCAATTTTTGAGGCTCTTGGGGCACAGGTTTCATGGGACGGAAATGCCCGAACTGTTACCGCCAACAAAGACGGAACTACCATTGTTCTCACAATAGATAAAAAACTGTCTAAAATAAACGGCACAAACAAAGACTTGGATGTGGCTCCTTTTTTAAAGGATGGCAGAACACTGGTGCCGGTGAGATTTATCTCTGAAGCTCTTGGCGCTGAGGTTAACTGGGATGCAGATAATCAATTGGTAGAAATTTTAACTGATAAACCCAAGGGAATAGGCGCCGACTACGAAGCAGTTAAAAAGGAGTTGGACAATCTGATTACCGTATCGGTAGTTGATGGATTATGGCCTGAACCGTATAATCTCTATGCAACCGAAGGGATGACCCTAATTATTGCCAAGGATAAGAAGGCATTGGACTTAATGGATTCTTTGGACGACCCCTTAAGGGCCCGGTATATGTATGAAACTGCATATGATAATTTTGCATTAGTTATAGGGTGTGAAATAGTAAAGATGAAATTTATCTATGACGGTAAAGTATATTATTCGGGAGATATGTATTCTAAACAAGAGGGAGAAGGGATTGAACTGACGTATTATTCCAAAGGGTTACCGATAAATGTGGTAAAGCAGTATAAGGGGGTTTTAGATTATAAGGACTTCTATCAACTCCCTATAGAAGAACAAATCACTTCTCAAATCGATGATTAACTGTCTGATCCAATATAGGCGGTTTGTTTTCCAATACTATATTACTGTGCAGGTGAAAAACAGTTTCCGTGGTTTATCCGGAGGCTGTTTTTTCTTAATAAGTCTGCCACAAGGCCCCTAAGTCAATAACCAACTCGGGAAAATCCGGGTGTTCGACAACCTCTTCATCCATTCCGGATGCAGCAAGGGCATATATGCCATCCTTCAGAAAAAAACATTCCAGACTTTTTTCGTCCGGGTTCACCAGCCAATAGTGCAGGACCTGGATATTCCGGTAAATCCGCATCTTTGTCAGCCTGTCTTTGCGACCGGTTGAAGGAGACATTACTTCAACCACCAGTTTTGGAGGGCCGTCAATACGTTTTTTCTTTACGATTGGTTTTTGTTCCCCCGCAATATAGAACACATCTGGCTGGACAACAGTAATATCCTGAAACGTTACATCCAATGGTGCATTGAAAATTTCGCCACCGGGGTCAGCCTTCCAAAAGTAGTCTTCCAAAATTCGCTGCAGCCGGCGGGATACCCTCTGGTGCATAACATTGGGTGACGGGTCCCTGACCAAAACCCCTTCGAGAACCTCGAACCGGTATCCTGGTTCTTCCGGGAGTTCCAGGTAATCCTGATAAGTATACTTTTTAGTGGGGTCGATCTCATACCTGGCCGCATTTTCCTGAACGGTTGACCCGGCCAGCGCTTTAATTACATCGGCATAACGGTAACGGTATTGTTTATTGCCCAGGTCCACGCAGGGGATTTTTTTCTCTCGGGTGTATCTCCAGATTGTGTCAACAGCCAGGTTTAAAGTATCAGCCAGAACGTGGGCGGTTATCAGTTCGTTATTATCAGCCATGCTATCACCTCTGTTTCTATTATATGTTTGCCTCTATTGTATACCGAATATTAACCAAAGTAAACTGTAACCAACCAAAACAAAGAGCATCGACAATTTACATAAATCTACTATTTCCGACAGGATTTTCTGGTTGCTCATAGAAGTTATCAATAAGTATAAGCAAAAATAAATGCGGCTTATCTACAGAATATCAAGTGTTGAAGTAATGATTTTAAGGAAAGGGGTATTAAGAACAATATGACTTATAAGGGGGTAATGAACAAGCTGGAATAATACCGACCGACCCCGGTGCCACCTGGAAGCTGTACAGTGATGATAGCTGCACAAGTGAAATAGTTGATTGAAACGGCTGGAACAGATGCAGAGGTAATTATCAATGGTAAAGTTGAAAGTATAGGGACATGGCAAGGGCATTGGGTTTACAGCCTGGAACAGGTGAACAGGACATGGCAATGATAGACAGGGCGTCTGAGATTACAGGTCTCCAATATCAGGCCAATGCTCAGGAGTCGGAAAATTTGCTGGCAGAGTATAATGATTCTCACAAATCTGCTGACTGGGCGAAGACGAGTATTGCAAAGTGTTTAAAAATGGGTATAGTTTCAGGAAGAGATGATAAGACACTTGCACCAAAAGATAAGATTACGAGAGCTGGAATATTATTTTGGGGAGGGATTGCATGTTTGACAAAAAGATGATTCGAATTTTTAAAGCAGCTACAGTACTGATACTTATTCTTGTTGTGACCAGTACCACAGCAATTGCGTCAACACCTTCAGACATAACCTCACACTGGTCAAAGGACAAAATCCAAAAATGGCTTGATCAGGGTCTGGCGAGCGGTTTTCCGGATGGCACGTTTAAGCCTGATGAGAATATATCAAGGGCTGAATTCATGGCCTTTACAAATAATGCTTTTGGTTACACCGAAGGCAAAGAGATTAATTACAGGGATGTACCCTCAGGCATATGGTATGAAAATGTTGTGGCAAGAGCTGCAGCAGCGGGTTATATTGCCGGTTACCCTGATGGCACCATGAAACCTGAAGCGCCAATAACCCGTCAGGAAGCAGCGGCAATTATATCCAGAATTCAGGAGTTGCCGGCTAATCCCGGCGCTGTTCTCAAATTCAGTGACGGGGCTGATGTATCCCAATGGGCCAAAGGTGCAGTGGGTGCTGTAATTGAAGCTGCCTATATGAATGGTTACCCTGACGGTTCCTTTATGCCCGGGAAATATGTAACCAGAGCTGAGGCATTGGCAGCTTTGGATAATGTCATTTCCAATTCAATTACCGGGGTTGTTTATGAGCAGGCCGGTTTGTACGGGCCTGCAGACGGTATTGAAACAATAGCAAAGGATGTAATCATTAAAGCCGATGGCATCACTCTTCAGAATATAAAAGTAAATGGGGATTTAATTATTGCTGAAGAAGTGGGCGAAGGAACAGTAACCTTAAACAACGTAACTGTTGTGGGGACCGCCCGGGTAAGAGGCGGCGGACCTGACAGTATTGTTATTAACGGGGGCATGTATAATAGTATTGTTATTGAGAAAGTCAATAACAAAGTTCGCATAGTGGCCAAGGGTGTTAAAGGCCCGGAAGGTAAACTGGTGGGTGTTATCTTAACAGATGGCGTTACTGATAAAGAGGTCATCTTTGAAGGTGATTTTAGTGAAATCACCGTAGAAAAGAATTTAACCGGGGTCAATTTGATATTCAATGCAGGTACAAATGTTAACAATCTGGTGTTAAATTCACCGATAGATGTAAGTGGGCCGGGGAATATTGAAAATACTGTAAACGACTTTGAAGTCGAAACCCCTGGCAGCAGCAGCGGTGGCAGCGGTGGCAGCAGTAATAGGCCGCCCGGCAGTGCAAGCAGTCCTGCACCGGCAGCCGGAGCGGAAAATGTTGATTTTTTAAGCCCGGTGTTAGGCTGGACATGCTCTGATCCCGATGGACATGCTTTGACCTATGATATTTATTTTGGCACTGACCAAAACCTGGTTGCCGAAATGGATCAGGCAGTAAAAGCAGTAACCGGACATCAGGCTGCCACATATACGGCCGGTCTGTTGGAAGGAAGTACAAAATACTACTGGAAGGTAATGGCCAATGACGGCCGCGGCGGAGAAACGGCCGGTCCCTTATGGGAATTTACCACTAAGGCACCGGAGGTCATAACCAATGGCTTAGGGTATTTTAAAATTGAAAACAATGACAGTACCAAGTTCATCGAAGGCTTTGTCACCCACAACCGTGGCGGGGCCACAGTCCCCGGGGCAAAACTTACCTACCCTGTGGACATATTTGAACAGCCTGGTGATATTATAGTTACCAAAGCCGCTTATGCTGCCACAAGAATACAAAACGTTTATTGGAAGAATATTACCGGCTATGTATATGGTGAGGACAGTGTTCACGATGCGGTTTATAGTTGGGATGAACTAAATTATGTGTTTGAGGTGCCTGTCAGGGACACCTTTAATCCCGGCTGGACAGATACGCCTCCGGAACTCCTTATCGAAGGGATTAATCCCGGTGACGAGGTATCGGGAACCATAAGCTTTGATGTATCACTTAAATCGGGAAATGAATTTTTTGCCGGTTATGTTTACCTGGGCGGAGAGCAGCGGTATCCCAATGACGGCTTTGCAGTAGAGACAGCACAGATACCGGTAACGATTGATACAACCCGTTATCCCAATGGCAATACCTATATCAGAATACTGGTTTATGACGAAAATGACAACGCTGTCTTGTCAGTCATTCCGGTAGTTGTTGAAAACACTGCCGGCAGCACGGAGTTACCCGGTGCAATTACCAGTCTGAATTTATCCTCTGAAACAAAAAATATAAATTTCGGTTATTACTCTTTGCCGGTTGATGGGGTAGAAGGAGCAAATATAAAGCAGTCCGGCCTTGATCCCGTTGATGTTTCCATTTCTAACAGGCTAACCTGGGGTTTGGCCATGGGAGCAAGTGGTTATAAGGTTTATCGGAGTTTTGACGGGGTGGACTATACTCTGATTGGAACAGTAAAACTTGGAAGATTCGACGACTATAGCCACCTGCTCGAAATCGGCAAAAAAACATATTACAAAGTTGTTCCGTTTAACAGCTTCGGGGACAATGAAGGGGGCGCCTTGACCAGGTTTGTTATACCCCTGCCTGCTCTTTATGTCTATTTGGACAGCCCGCAAAACGGCTTAAAGGACGCGGGTCTTGCACCTATATTTAGCTGGCACGTCTCAACCGGCGGCGGTGATTTTGATGAATCTCTTTATGGTCCCGTTACCCAGGAGTTTCAATTTTCATTATATGATGCCACGGATTATCGGATAGATTCCCAATATTTTACTGACCGGTTTGATTATGTAGTACCCTTTGAGCTTAATCCCGGTGGAATTTATTCCTGGGATATAAGCTCGGCAGAGGCCTTCGCAATGTTTGAGTCCGATAGTACCGGATTTTCCTATGCCGTATCTACAGCCGGTAACGGTTCTGCTAATGGAGAAAATATCTTCACTACCACTGTTAATGATATCCAGTCACCAGGTAATATTTCAGTTGATTACCTGAACTATCAGGATAACAACTATGATAGCGGGCAGGTTTTGGTCAAAACCGCCAACCTGGCTGCTCTGGAAAAATCCCTGAAGCATTATGGCAGTGAATCTCTAAAGGTGTGGGAGAATATCGGCTGGAGCCTGGTAAAAACACCGGAAGGAGATACTGTAGAAAGCTTTATCCATAAACTGCTCAGAGACAGCGATGTCATTATGGCACAGCCCGATTTTATGATGGAAGCTCCTGAACCACAGGTGGCGGATGAGCAGCAGCAATTAATGAGCCTGGCGGCGGCAGAAGCTCCTGCAATTGATGTAGGGCCGGAGGCAGCCCTGGACAAATCATGGGGCCTGCAAAATATCAATGCCCAGGGGGCCTGGCAGCAAACCACCGGTGACAGTAATGTAATTCTGGCTGTCATTGATACCGGTGTGGACACGACCCACCCGGAATTTGCCGATAAGACCTTTATAGGACCCTATGATGCCACCGGTGAAGGTAATCCGAATGTTGACTTCAGCGGGCACGGCACACATGTGGCCGGGATTGCCGGGGATAACGGCAGGAACGGTAAGCTTGCCGGCATCGCCTGGGATTCTCCTATTATGCCGGTGAGAGTGGAAGACAGCAGTGGAAGAATTCTAACTTCATATTTGATTGAAGGGACTGAAGCTGTAGCGGATTATGTGTACAATAACCCGGATTACCGTGCTGTAATCAATATGAGCGTAGGGGGACGGCGGGATTACAATTTTGCCTTTAAAGACGCCATCGATTATGCTTTGGACAATGGTGTGGTATTTGTGACTTCTGCAGGCGACGGCTCCAAGAGAATTCCGAGTTACCCGGCATCTTATAACGGTGTAATAGCTGTGGCGGCTTCCACACCGTATAATACTGAGGCCGACTCCTCCAACACCGGGCCCTGGATTTCGGTGGCGGCACCCGGCGAAAAAATATATTCCACGTATAGTTACGAATCGTATCAATTCCTGGATGGCACGACAGCGGCTTCCCCATATGTTGCGGGAGCTGCGGCGCTGTTACTTTCCAAGTACCCCGACCTTACTCCCATCGAGGTAAAGAATCAGCTGGAACAAACCGCCCAGGGAAATGATTTCAACGAAGAACTGGGGTATGGGGTTATTGATTTAAACGCTATGCTGGGGGCTATTGAGCCGATGCGATATGGTTCATTGACAGTAAGCACCAATATTAAAGATACTGCCTCTGTAAGCGGAATCGGACATGGGGTAATTTCCGTTTTCGATATCAATGAAAACCTGGTGGCTTATGGACTAACCGGGGAAAACGGGGGACACGTCTTCCACTCAATGCCTTCCGGTGATTACCAGGTAGTGTTGTCGTACTATGATCACTACAAAGAAGAATACAGTTATCAAATACAGAATGTGAGCATTCAACCGTCAGAGTCCGTGGAAATCACAGTTAACTTCAGTATCCCGCAATTTGTTATCAAGACGTCGGTATATCTGGAGAACATCCAGAATACTGAAGGACAGCATGAAATACCGATAACCGTTGTGCAGGAAGGGATATATGAATTTACCACCTCTTACTACATGGAAGACTGTGATACCGTTTTGTATATTTATGATACGAACGGTACTGAGATTGCCTATAATGATGACTATAGTGACGGGTATTATTCCTCTATTATGTTATCTCTGTCCCCAGGAGATTATACCGTTCGCATTGAGGAATATGGGGGCGATGTATTGAATTGTGCTTTAGAGATCCTTGTGCTTGATGTAATATATTAACTTTCGTTGAGGTTTCAAAAGGGATAAAAAAATATCCTTAAATGACATTTAGCGCAGCACCAATTATGGTTGACTGCGCTAAATGTCGTTCAAATGAAGAAGTGAATGGGCTTTTTTTCTTGAATTATAGGCACAAATAGTGTATACTACATTACAACAGTAAAGTACTAATTTGGTGCTGGTTTTTAGGGGGTGTCGCAGCTGAAGCTTAACACCGAAGGAATGAAACCCATATATATCCAAATTGCAGAATGGCTGGAAACAGAAATACTTTCCGCAAGCATAAAGAGTGATGAAAAAATATACTCTCAATATCAACTTGCCGAGATGTTCAATATTAACCCGGCCACTGCAGCCAAAGGGCTTAATATATTGGCTGACGAAAAAATCTTATATAAAAAGCGGGGACTGGGTATGTTCGTGTCACCCAAGGCGAAAGAAAGTATTCTGGAGAAACGGAAAAATCAAATGTTAAAAAATTTGGTATTGGAATTGGTTACGGAAGCGGAGCGTTTAGGTGTAGATGAAAATGAACTGATTAGCATGATAAGGACTTCTAAAAAATTTATGGGGGGAAGGGATCATGAACGTAATTGAGTCCTGGGGACTTACCAAAACATATGGGAACCTGAAGGCTGTAGATAACCTTTCTTTTAATATCGAAGGAAATAAGATTACCGGGTTAATTGGGCGCAACGGGGCCGGTAAAACAACACTTTTAAAACTGATTGCCGGTTTCTTACATAAGACTTCAGGAGAGATTGAGGTTTTTTCGGAAAACCCTTTTAACAGCATTAAAGTATCTGCCAATATGATATTTATTGATGATAATATGAGTTTCCCGGCTTCTTTGCACCTCGTGGATATCCTTGAAACGGCAGATAATTTTTATGATAACTGGGATGCAGGACTCGCTAACGGCCTTATCGATTATTTTAATTTGAATCCCGGGCAGCCTCACAGTAACCTTTCAAAGGGTATGAAGAGCGCTTTTAATATGATCATTGGGCTGTCTGCCCGATGCCCGCTGACAATTTATGATGAGCCGACAACAGGAATGGATGTAGCAGTCAGAAAAGATTTTTACAGGGCTTTACTTAAGGATTACATTCAAAATCCGCGGACGATAATTATATCAAGTCACCTTTTAAATGAAGTGGAACATGTCTTGGAAGATATTTTATTATTAAGGGAAGGCCAAAAATGTATGCATATGCCTGTTGAAGAACTTAAGGAATTGGCCATTTGTCTAAAGGGGAAAGCAGGTATAATTCAGGAACTGGCGACAGGCAAAGAAATTTACCATAAGGAAAACATAGGGAAAGACAGCGCCTATGTTGTCGTAAAAAACGATTTTACGGAGGATAGGCTGCAAAATGTAAAGTTGTCAGGAGTCGAAATAACTCCTGTGGCAACTGAGGAGCTTTGTGTTTTTCTTACTTCCAGAAACAAAGGGGGTATTGATGATGTCTTTGACAGAAACTAATTTGATTGAAGTTACTAAAAGGCAGTATTTTTATAAGCTCAGAGGTTATATGAGCATGTTTTTAAATATGGTTGGAGTTCAGATAGTGGCGCTTCTGTTTTCATCCGGTGGGGTCTCGGGTTCTTCGGGAATGAGCTCTAATAATATACAATTTTCTGTTAACTGGTTTTCTGCGGATATGGTTATAAGTTTTACTTTAATGTGGGCTTTTGTGGTGGCGATTTATTTAACCACAAACGACTATCGAAATATTGATTTTGGTTTTGTATCTAATCGGCTGAGCAGTAATATATCTAATATTGCTTTTTTATTAACGGCAGGTGTTGCAGGTGGAATTACAGCATCTTTGGCAGGCTATCTGATAAGGGTTATAGTGTATTTGTCCACTGGAAGCCAAAATATTGTCAGCGAAAACTTCTTAATTTTACCTCAGGAATTACTTGCCGGCACTATAGCCGCAGCTTTATACATTATTTTGGTCAGCTCCCTTGGATATTTTGTGGGTGTACTGGCCCAACTGCATAAAATATTTGTTGTTTTACTGCCTGCACTTATATTTGGCGCCATGATTGCGGAAACCAGAATTGCGGGTAAGCCGCAGACTTTTGTAAAGCTGACCGAATTTTTTACTAATGAAGGGTCATTTACACTGTTTGCATTAAAAGTAATGATAACTGTCGTTGTACTTTTTTGGGGTGGAATAATTATGTCCAATAGATTGGAGGTAAGGCAGTGATGGTAAATAATAAAAAGTTACAGTGGATTTTAGGTATATATTTAGCTATCCTGCTTTTATCCGCTGCCGCTGTTTATATGATTCCCAAGGAGAGTTTTTTTGCTCAGGATATCCTTACTTCAGAAAAGATAGCAAAAGCTCAGCTTGCTGCGGGGAATTTATATGAAGCGGCAATAGAAGGGAAATTAGATCAGGTTGAAGGTGTATCCGTCAATGGGCAATGGAATTTTGATTACACTGGAAATGAACTTAAGATTATTGAGACAGACCATAATTTAACAATCGTAGCCCAAAGGAAGGAAGCAGACGATAATAAAATTGAAATAAGCAGTTATATGCCGCTTACTATTTTGGAGGGGATTGACTTCACCGGCAGGATAGAACCGCCAAAAGTTAGGTTATCAGGAAATGAATTAATAATAAAACCAATGGACCTTTATCAAGTTGAGTTTGTGAAGTTCAACAGGGATTTTACTGTGGCCCAATTTTGGGGTAACAGTGCAGAACAAGGCAGGCAGGGGCATCAAATAAGCCATGTTGCCGGAAACCCGCTGCTTTATTTACGTATTCCCAAAGGCCTCCAAATCGATTCTGATAATCCGGGCTTTCAGATTATTCCAAAAAGGTGAGCACCAGAGCTCACCTTTTTTGTAACCTGCCGAATCATATACAATAATTAATTATAGTGGTATAATATGGGTATTGTTTATGGACAGTTTTGCTCTGTTATGAAGGGGGTTAGAAAAATGGATGAAGGGATATTGGTTGAGGGTTCATTCAGTGATGTCGTTAATTTTGCCATGCAGCAGAACTATGTTCCAATCATAAAAAAACTAACCGTAAAAAACCTTCGCGAGGAAGATATCAGAGATATAGATATTGAGATTACAGTAGAACCGGAATTTGCCCATCAGTGGACCATGAGGATTGAAGTAATACCCGGATTACAGGCGGTAGAACTGGGTCCCCTGAATATTAAACTGTCTCCGGTGTTTTTATACAGCCTGACAGAAAAAATGTCGGGTACCGTTTTCGTTGAAGTAAAACATGGTGAATCCTTACTGGCAAGTGTGGCACATGATATCGGCGTACTGGCTTTTAATGAATGGAGCGGCAGCCTGATTATGCCGGAGATAATATGTGCCTTTATTACTCCCAACCACCCTAAGGTCACTGAGATTATCATGAAATCTAAGCCGATACTGCAGGAATGGTGTGGCAGCCCTTCTTTTACCGGATATCAAAGCAATAACATAAATGCGGTAAAAATGCAGATGGCTGCTATTTATGCGGTCCTGCAGAAAGAAAATATCACCTATTGCATGCCGCCGGCGAGTTACGAAAGCATAGGGCAGCGGGTCCGCCTCTGTGATACAGTGCTCTCTCAGAAGATGGGGACCTGTCTTGATCTGTCACTGTTGTATGCTTCCTGTCTGGAAGCAGTTGGTCTCAATCCCCTGGTTATTTTTCTAAAAGGGCATGCATTTGCCGGTTGCTGGCTGGAAGACCAGTGTTTTGCCGAATGTGTGCAGGATGATGTTTCCCTGGTCACCAAAAGGATAGCGGAAGGCATCAATGAAATTTGTCTGGTTGAGGCTACCTGCTATGTTGCCGGCAAAACAATGACTTTTGAGGATGCGGTTAAAGAAGGGAAAAATAACTTGACTGATGTCGGGCAATTTGATTTTCTGGTTGATGTTAAGCGTTCCCGGGGGAGCGGGATAAGACCGATTCCTTTATTGAAGACTTCGGATGATGGCCGGGTTATTTGTGATGAAATGGGTCCCGGGCAAACCTCGTCAGGCGGAATAGAGGATTTGGTAAATGTGCCTGAAGAACTTGAAGTATTTGAAAAGATAAAACAGGTTGACCATCTTGACCTGACCCGTCAGCAAATTTGGGAACGTAAGCTGCTTGACTTGAGTTTGAGAAACACCCTGGTCAACTTCCGGGTTACAAAAACCACTATCCAATTGATGGTCAGCCAATTGGGGGAACTGGAAGACGAATTGGCCGGGGGCCAGGAGTTTCAAATCATGGCAAAGCCCAGGGATTGGAACAATACGCTGCGTGATGCCAAAATATTTGCAGTGGAAAACCAGGCCTCGGCCTTGGACAGTCTGTCCCGAACGGAGTTTGCCAACAGAAGAATACGGACCTTTATTGAAGAAAATGAGGTAGCCTATCGTGTTACCAATCTCTACCGCCAGGCGAAGCTCAGCCTGGAGGAGAATGGCACAAACACGCTTTTTTTGGCGCTGGGTTTCTTAAAATGGTACGAGTCTGAAGTCAGTGAAAAGGCCAGATATGCACCGGTTGTGTTGATTCCCGTCGAGATTGTGCGCAAGTCTGCCCAGAAGGGCTATGTTATTCGCAGCCGTGATGAGGAACCGCAAATGAACATCACCCTGCTGGAAATGCTGCGTCAGGATTTTGGCCTGACTATTGGCGGTTTAGACCCGTTGCCAACTGATGCCAGCGGTATAGATTTAAAGATGGTCTTCAACATAATTCGCCAGGCTGTGATGGGAAAGTCCAGGTGGGACGTGGAAGAATTTGCTTTCATCGGCTTGTTTTCATTTAGCCGGTTCATTATGTGGAATGATATCCGCAATCGTTCGGATGATTTGAAGGAAAATAAGGTTGTCGCCAGTTTACTGTCAGGTAAGATGGAGTGGATACCAAATGAAGATTTCCCTTCTCCCGATACCCTGGATGATGTTTACAGCCCCCAGGACCTGGCAGTGCCTATCAATGCAGATTCATCACAATTGTCGGCGATTGCCGCGGCTGGCAGAGAGAACAGTTTTGTTTTACACGGACCCCCGGGGACGGGCAAATCGCAAACGATAACTAACATTATTGCCAATGCATTGTTCCAGGGTAAGTCTGTGCTCTTTATTGCCGAAAAAATGGCGGCCCTGTCTGTGGTGCAAAAAAGACTGGAGTCAATTGGGTTAGCGCCTTTCTGTTTGGAATTGCACTCCAATAAGGCCAGGAAAAAAGATGTGCTGGAGCAGTTGGAGAAGGTGCTGACAATTGGAAAATACCGGTCACCGCAGGAATATGAGTCCCAGGCCAACCGCCTGCACGGTTTGCGGAAAAAACTAAACAGTGTGGTTGCGGCGGTTCATCAGAAAAGGCATTTCGGATTTTCTCTCTATGATGCCATTACCTGTTTTGAGCAATACAGGGACTATGCCGACTGCATAAAGTTTACCCGGGAACAAATCAAAACCCTGACCCCGGAAAAATATACACTTTGGGTTGACCTGGCAGGTGAATTGAAAACCGCAGGCCTGGAATGTGGCGGCGCTGCCTGTAATCCATTAAGCGCATTTGCCAAATGCAGTTATTCTCAAAGTATTAAGGATGAAATCAGGAAAGACCTGAAAAATTATGTAGAGGCAACAAGCAATTTGCAGGATGGAATCATGAAGCTTGGGCGGCTGCTCGGGTTGGAAAAACCCCTGTCTTACCGCCAGCTTCGCGCCTTCATAGATTTAATTACACTGCTCAACATAACTCAAACCATACCGGGCAAGTTATTTGCCTATCAGGAGCTTAGCTTGCTGCAGGAAACTGTGGCCATGGTCTGTGAAGAGGGAGGGAAACGGAATGAGCTGCAGAAGCAGCTTTTATCCGAGTTTTCCGAGGCAATTCTTTCCTTCGATGCGGAGACTGCTATGCAGCAGTGGAGATTAGCGGAAACAAAATGGTTCCTGCCAAAACTCCTGGGGCAGAACAAAGTTGCCAAATCCCTTAAGGTGATGGCGAAAAATCCAGGTGAATTTAAAAAAGAGAAGACAGTTGTCTACATGAACCTGGTCTTACAGTATAAGGCAAAAGCAAAGGCAATTGATGAACAGAAAGATCTGTTTAATGAATTGTTCGGCTTATTGTGGCACGAGGGCCGGGCAGACTGGACGGCAATCAGTGAGACCTATGCCGCTGCCGTTAAAGGGAATGCCCTGATTTCGGCTATTTGTAACAGTAGCTCGGAGAGACAGGCCGTGAGGTCCGGAATTGTTGCCGAAGTGTTAACTGATTTAACCGGATTCCGGCACTCTTACGGGGATGCTTTAAAATCTGTGGCTGCCCACTGGGACCGGATAAAGGTGATCGAAGACAACCTTTCCCAAAAGGCTGGAATCGAGTTTGATAAGCTCAGAGAAAGCGCAGATTGGCCGGCAGACGTCCTCAAAAAGGCTGGGGAATGGTTGGAAAACCTGGAGAACCTGAGAAACTGGTGTACCTACTTAAGTACTAAAGCAAAAGTATCAGAAGCAGGACTGTCAAATCTGATTTTGGCCTATGAGAGCGGTCAGGCATCTGAAGAAGAACTTTTACCGGTGTTCTATCGGGGAGTCTCCCATGCGTGTGCCGTTTTTGTTGTTGAAGAGGAAAAATGCTTATCTGATTTTAATGGGGCTGTTTTTGAAAATGAAATCTCAAAATATAAGCAAACCTGCGCTGATTATGAAACCCTTACAAAATATGAACTTATTTCGAGATTGAGCGCCAAGATACCGGCGACCCCGGCTAGTTTTGCCAATTCCTCGGAAATCGGGATACTGCAAAAGGCAATCAGAAGCGGAGGCAGGATGTTATCTATCCGGAAACTGTTTGACGGTATTCCCAACCTGCTTAGAAGATTATGTCCCTGTATGCTGATGAGCCCGATTTCAGTTGCCCAGTACATTGACCCCCAATACCCCCAGTTTGACCTGATTGTGTTTGATGAAGCATCACAAATGCCGACCTGTGAGGCTGTCGGGGCAATGGCCCGGGGTAGCAATGTTATCGTGGTCGGTGACCCAAAACAGTTACCGCCAACAAACTTTTTTAACCCGGACAGGGTTGATGAGGACAATTATGAAAAGGAAGATTTGGAGAGTATCCTGGACGACTGTCTGGCATTATCCATGCCGCAACAGCATTTGCGGTGGCATTACCGTTCCCGTCATGAGAGTCTGATAGCATTTAGTAATATACAATATTATGGTAACCTGTTTACTTTCCCATCACCCAATGATCTGGTATCATGTGTGAAATATGTCCCGGTAGAGGGCTATTACGACAGAGGTAAAACAAAACAGAACCGGGCTGAGGCCGAGGCCGTAACCTCTGAAATAATCAGGAGATTAAGTGATCCTCTGCTTTGTGAACAAAGTATAGGGGTGGTAACCTTCAACTCGGTACAGCAGAATTTAATCGATGATTTACTGGTAGAGGTCTTTGCCAAAAATCCTGAACTTGAAGAAATAAATAACCGGTCATATGAGCCGATCTTTGTCAAAAACCTGGAGAATGTACAGGGTGATGAACGTGATGTAATTCTGTTTTCCGTTGGTTACGGCCCGGATGCTTCCGGAAAGGTAACCTTAAACTTCGGCCCGGTTAACCGGGAGGGTGGCTGGCGCAGATTAAATGTCGCAGTATCCCGGGCGAGAAATGAAATGATGGTGTTTTCCACCCTTAGGCCGGAACAAATTGATTTATCCAAAACAAGATCATTGGGAGTGGAAGGATTAAAGGCATTCCTGGAGTATGCGCAGAAGGGGAAGAGCGCTTTGGCTGCTAAGGCATCAAATATGTCTGTGAAAAAGGGGATTACCGAAAAACTGATTGCAGAAAAAATCCGGAAACTGGGCTACGAAGTTAAAACCAATATTGGTTGTTCCGGGTACAAAATTGATATCGCCATAGTTCACCCGGATAAAAAGGATGAATACATATTAGGAATAATGTGTGATGGGAAGACCTATCACTCGGCAAATACAGCACGGGACAGAAATATTCTGCAAAGTAATGTACTGCAGTCATTGGGCTGGAATATATACCGGCTGTGGATTTTGGACTGGTGGGAGAACCAAGACAGGGAACTGGAGAAAATCCGCACTGCCGTGGAGCAAGCGCTTATAAACAAAGAGGAAAAACCCATGGTAAAGGCAACCCCGGAAACTATCAGGCCGGTCAGATTTAATTATGCTGACAATAAAGCAGAACCCCCTGCCAAAAACACACCTGTTGATGAAAATGTCAGGTATGAGGTTTGTGTTTTACAGGGCAGCAGCGGCGGAGTAGATGAATTCTATCTGCCGCAGAATAACGGGCTGATTCAGACGCAAATCGAACAGGTTTTGGAAGTGGAAGCCCCGGTAAGCAAGAATCTGTTGTGCCGGCGCGTTCTGGGCGCGTGGGATATAGCGCGTTTGGGAACTCGGCTGGAGAAGCGGTTTGAAGAATTTTTTCGGGAGCTGAAGTTGAAGAAAAACATTTCCCATAATGTTGCGTTCTATTGGAACAGTTCGCAAGTACCGGCTGAATATACCATGTTCCGGGTCCCGGCAAGTGATGCCACCCGCAGAAACATGGAAGACCTTTGTTCCGAGGAAATAGCTAATGCGATAAAACACATTTTAAAAAGTCAGGTCAGTATACTCAAACCGGATTTAATCAGGGAAGTATATAAAATCTTCGGTTTTTCCCGTGGCAGTGCTTCTATTGAGAAGATTATTTCTGTGGGCCTAAAAGAGGCTGTAAAAAGAAATTATGTAGTCCTTGATGGTGCAGACAGGGTAATTATCAAAGGATGATTTTTTCTGAACATGAGAGGCTGGAGGTTGGTGACTTACCCGATTTGGAAGATTACCTGGTGGATTATTACGAGGATGATATCAGGGTTACAATAAAGGTAGACGAGTCAGACTGGGATTCTTTTTCAGCCTCTGAGAAGGAAGATTTTCTGCAAGGCATTTGTGACGACATTTGGTATGATTTTGAAGATGCCGATATTACCGGGACGGTCAAAGAAGGAAGCTCAATTCTGCAGACATTTGAGGCATCAGCCGGTGATGATGTATCGATAGAATAGAAAATATGATGGATGATAAACCCCCGCATCGGAGCTGCCGGAGCTAACTCCGTTTGGGGGTTCGTTTTAATTCCCTGCGCTAAGCCTCAAATATTTTGTCCACTGCTATCTCCAAACCCTCAAAGAAATAGGAAACTAAGGTATCTCCGGTCTTATAGCCGGCGTATTCATCAATGTCAAAGTCTTGAAAGCCATATACCAGGACTGAATGTTTTTGGGGATCGACAACCCAGAATTCCCTGACGCCTGACAGCATATATGTATTGAGTTTATCTACCATATCCTTTGTGCGGGTGCTTTTTGATAAAATCTCAACACACAGGGTGGGTGTACCCATATACCGCCCCTTTTCATTAACGGAATCCTTCAGATCACAGGCGATGAGCAGATCAGGTTGCATTACATCCGGTGTCTCAAATTCCTTTTTGAAAAAATGGACATCAAAAGGCGCATAAAACACCTTGCATTTGTTACCTTTTAGGTATGTATGCAAATGGATGTACAGATTACCGGAAATACTTTGATGGAAGGTATCAGGTGAAGCTAAAAGAACTATTTCGCCATTGATGTATTCCATTCTGAGGTCACTTTTCTCATAAATTTCCATAAACTCTTCATATGATACCTTCTTGCCGCCGTATTGATAATCCAGAGCATTTTCCTTGACTGTGAAATATCGTTCGATTTCTGTAATATATGGAGTGAGTCGTACGGCTTTCTTGCCGTTTTTGGTAACCACGACCTCGTGGTTTTCAATGACATAGTCAATGTACTTGCCCAGATTAGTCTTAAATTCTGTTGCGGTAACAACTTTTGTTGTATCATTCATATTTATCACCTCGTACGAAAATTATACCATATGGTACGAAAAAATACAATTAATAGAATATCGTGCGATATTCTATGATTATGCCAAAAGTTGAGCAACGCGTATGTTAATATGATATAATTTGGGGTAAAAGGATGGATGTAAAGTAAAGCCGACAGATTTTGTCGAGCTGGATTACAAGAGAAACCTGGAATACCATGGGCAGATTTTTACCAAAGAGTTGAAAGTTACTAAAGAGGAGAGATGATATGGCTTTTAACACAAACAATAAGAAAATAAAGGAATAAGAGGGGGATTTTTTATGTGGAAAGAACTCAGGGAGTTTGCTATGAAGGGGAACGTCATAGATCTGGCAGTAGGTGTCATAATTGGCGGTGCATTTGGAAAGATTATCACATCACTGGTAAATGACATAATAATGCCCTTTATTGGTCTGCTGCTCGGAAATGTCGATTTCACCAATCTTTTCATAACCCTGGGTCAGGGCAGTTTCAAAACCCTGGATGAAGCCAGGAAAGCCGGGGTGGCCACTTTAAATTACGGACTTTTTATCAATAACATTCTGGATTTCGTGATAATAGCCTTTGCTATTTTTATTGTAATCAGGAAGCTGAATCGTTTTGCCAGGAAAAAAGAAGAAGAACCGGCACCCGCAACCACCAAGAAATGCAAATACTGTTACAGTGAAATACATATTGATGCCAGCAGATGTCCCAACTGCACTTCTGTAACCGAATAGTGAATTTACGAATTCCCCGTTTAAATGGGGAATTTTGTTCTTTATATTGCCATAACTGTATGATATTATTAAAAGTAGCAATAATGGCACTTTTTACTAATATAAAAGTGATATTATAGGTGGGCATATTGAAGAATTATTGAGGGGGAAAACAGCATGAAAAAGATATTACGGTTACTTTTTCTGACCAATATTGTTGCTGTACTGATATTGTTGGGACAGGCATGCTTGTCTCCGGTTCTGTCTGCTGCAGAAGCTGGGGAAATCAATATGGAAACAGTGAGTGGAGACGGTGCAGGCTATACTTATTTGGACAGTGTTGTCATAATCACTCAGGATGGCAGCTATATCCTTACCGGCACAGGAACTGAGACAGCAAACCGAATTGTGGTCAATGGCGGCGTAACAGCTGATATTACAATAAATAATGTAAACATTAATTCGGGCAGCGGGGCTTTTGTGATGACCGGGGCAACGGTGAACCTCACCCTGAGCGGCAGCAACACTCTCAGAAGCGGAAGTGGATTTGCCGGCCTGCAGGTTTGCAGCGGAACACTTACTATTACCCAGACCAGTACAGGCAGTCTGACAGTGTATGGCGGCTATAACTCTGCGGGAATCGGGGCGCCGGACAGGGTTAGGCCTAATGCAGGCACAATCATAATTGAGGGCGGCACGGTCAACGCAAACGGCGGGACATACGGCGCAGGTATCGGTGGAGGGTTATACAGTGAATATGGCACCATCATCATCAGGGGTGGAAGCATAACCGCCAATGGTACGACTTCGGCGGCCGGTTTAGGCGGCGGTGATTATAATTACCCTGGGACAATCACTATTGAAGGTGGCACAGTGACCGCAAACGGTGGCTATAATGGTGCAGGCATTGGCGGCGGCTGTGACGGGGTAGGCGGTATTATAAATATCCTGGGTGGTACGGTCAACGCAAACGCCGGAACCAACGGCGCCGGCATAGGCTGCGGACGGGGCGGCAGCCCACGCAGGGCTGCCGGAGGCACAGTAACTGTATCCGGAGGTAATACTGTTGTGAATGCACGCGGCAGTGGCAGCGGAAAAGATATCGGCTCAGGAGATAATTATGACCAAACTATCAGGGATGGCGGGACACTTACGGTTGATGACAGCGCCACGGTTAACCTGAATGCGACCGGAACAGATGCACAGACAGATTTTATCACCTGTACAATCAGTGGCGGGGGAGCGGGACTACATTCCGGGACTTATTTGAACGGGCATAAAAAAATTACTTTAAGCAGCTTTACTGCTCTTCCCAATAGTCAGGTAAATGCTTTGGATAATATTACTTTTTCGGTAAATGTTAATGGGCTCTCCTATACTGATCCACAAGGGAGTATTTCCTTTAAGGCCAATGGGGCTGAAATTGCAAGTGCTCCCATCACCCGTGAAGGTGTGGTTGCAGCCGGCACAGCCGGTATAACTGAAAGTGATCTTCCCGGCGGCAGCTACACATTTACCGCGGAATATGTTCAGGACAGTGTTGACAGCTATTATACTACTGATTTACCACAGATTACGGGCTATACGGTCAATAAGCTTAATCAGGCTTTGCTGCTGAGCGGCATTCCAGATACCATAACGTACGGTGATGCAGCTTTTGACATGGTTGTCAGCGGGGCAGGCGGTACGGGCTTATTGAGCTTTAATGTTACTTCCGGTGATGCTGTTACAGTGAGTGGGAGTGGTGCAGTTACCATTTTAAAGGCAGGAACGGCTGAAATTACCGTAACCAAAGCAGGTGATGACTATTATAATGGGGATTCAGTTATAGTTCCTATTGTTGTAAATAAAGCCACACCTCCGGCAGTGACATTCCCGGCTGCTTCACTCACCTACGGGCAGAGCCTTGGGGAAGCTGTGCTTACGGGCGCTGCGGGCGATGGCAGCTTTGCCTGGGAGGACGCTGCTGCTGTCCCGCCGGTACAGAATGCAGGATATCAAATGGTGTTCACCCCCGCTGATTCTGTAAATTTTGATTATTCCGGGGTGGTGCTGCAGCAGACTGTAACCACGATAGTAGAGAAAAAAGACTTAACCATCAAAGCCGCAGATAAGACCAAGGTCTATGGAGAATCAGACCCCCTGTTTACAGAAAGCTATATGGGATTTGTCAATGGTGAGGATAAGAGCAGTTTGACCGGTATCCTTGCCCTGACCCGCCAGGAGGGGGAAAATGCCGGGACATATACCATCACACCATCGGGGCTGACCTCCGCAAACTACAATATCATTTATCAGACAGGACAACTGGAGATTACACCGATAGCCTTAACCATTACCGCGGATGCCGGAAGCAAGATTTACGGCGAGCCGGATCCCGAGCTTACTTATGTGATAACATCAGGTGCCTTGCTGGGAGCTGATGGAATTACTGGAGCCTTAGCCAGGATACCCGGTGAGAATTCGGGAACCTATATGATAGAACAGGGCACTTTGACTGCCGGCATTAACTATGATATCACTTATGCCGGAGCAGTCCTGACCATCACTAAGAAGCCCCTGACTATTAGAGCCGGGGATAAGAGCAAAGTCTACGGGGCGGCTGATCCCGCTTATACAATAAGCTGTGACGGGTTTATCGCAGGTGAGAATGAAAGCGACCTGCTCGGAACACTTGCCTTTGACCGCACAGAAGGTGAAGATGTGGGCGAATATACCATTACACCTTCAGGCCTGACCTCGGTTAACTACGAAATTACTTATGAAACAGGAATACTAACTGTCGATAAGAAAGCTTTATCCATTAGGGCAGAAGATAAAAGCAAGGTTTACGGAGCGGATGATCCTGTCTTTACGGTTACATACGATGGATTTATAACAGGAGAGGATGAAGAAAATCTAAGCGGAACACTTGCCTTAGACCGTGCAGAAGGTGAAGATGCAGGCACTTATACTATTACACCTTCGGGCCTGAGTTCGAATAATTACGAGATCACCTTCATACCGGGAACTTTGCGGATTTTAAGCACTAATGCCCACCTGAGCGGCCTTTCCCTCAGTAATCCTTTGAACCTAAACAATTTGACTTTCAGCCCTGCTTTTGATTCCGGAATAACGAATTATATTGCCGGTGTGGCGAATCGTGTGGGAAGCATTACTGTCACACTCATGGCGGAGGACAGCAATGCCAGCATTAGCATCAATGGTTTATCGGTATCCACTGGACAGGCTTCCGATGACATCATCCTGAATACTGGCCTTAATACCATCAATGTTATGGTGACAGCGGAAGATGAGGTAACTACAAAAACCTATCTTGTGACCATTAACCGAAGCCATGGCGGCAGCAGTATCATCCCTCAGCCCGAGCCGGAGCCTGTGGCAGAAATTTCGGAGCAGCTTACAGGAGGGACTTTTGACAGTGCAACAGGAAATGTATCTGCATCAGTGGATGATAGGCTGCTTGAATACCTCTTTGGAAAGGCTGAAGCCAATGAAGGAGCAAGAAAAACTATCCGACTGGTGATTCCTGAGGTAGAAGCAGCAAGCTCATATACCCTCGAAGCTTCTGTGACGGGATTGTCTTCCACCGGAACGGATAAAGAAATGCTGTTAACGACTCCCTTAGGCACAATCGGCATACCTGATGACATGCTGACAGGATCGGAAGACGCGGCAGGAGAAAAAGCGGCTGTTACCATAGGCCGGGGGGACAAGGCCAGCATGTCCGCTGATGTGAAAGCAGCACTTGGTGACCGTCCGCTGGTACAGCTTTCCCTGACCATAGACGGCCGACAGGTGGCGTGGAACAATCCGGATGCTCCGGTAACCGTTTCTATTCCTTATACACCTACAGCAGCAGAACAGCAGGATCTGGAACATATTGTTGTCTGGTACATTGATGGAAGCGGAAAAGCAGTATCGGTGCCCAGCGGCCGTTATGACCCGGAGACTGGATGCGTGACCTTTACCACCACCCATTTCAGCAACTATGCAGTGGCCTTTATATATAAAACTTTTGGTGACCTGTCCCGTGTGGAATGGGCCCGAAAACCCATCGAAGTCATGGCCTCAAAGGGCATCATCAACGGGACCGGAGCGGATACCTACTTACCGGCTGCCAATATAACCAGAGCTGATTATCTGGTGCTGCTGGTAAAAACCCTGGGTCTGACAGCTGACTTTGACGGCAACTTTAGTGATGTGGCATCTGGGACATACTACTATGAAGCTGTTGGCATTGCCAAAGAACTCGGCATTACCGCCGGCAGCGGAAGGAACCGGTTTAGCCCGAATGAGAAAATTTCCAGGCAGGACATGATGGTATTGACAGCCCGTGCCCTGGAGGAATTCAAAGGGCTAAAGATATTAGGCGACTCTACCGTGCTGGATCAATTCAGTGACAAAAATGATATAGCCGGCTACAGCGCAGAAAGTCTGGCGGCACTTGTCAGTGAAGGTCTTATTACAGGCTCGGGGGATAAGCTGAACCCCCGCGCTAATACTACCCGTGCCGAAGCAGCAGTATTCCTTTACAGAATTTACACAGACCGTTTCTCAAATCGGTGATTAACTTTTTGACCCAACAAACATTAGAGGAGCAATAAATGGAAGTATTTGTGATATAATAAAGGAAAGCCACCTGACAAACTGGCAATTTAAAAGACGGTGAGAAAAAATGCAAGATAAAGTGCAAGAAAAAACGCAGGAAAAAATGCAGGAATTGGCACAGCGTTTTCAACTGAATTTACTCGTTTTATTGGGCAGTTATGCTGCCGGTGATTTTAGACAGGGAGAAAGTGATATCGATCTGGCTTATTTAGGTGATGAGATAAAAGGGATTGAGAGGCATTTAGAGCTGATCAACGAGCTGTCCCGGATTTTTGAGTATAGCAAAATAGATCTGATTGATTTACAGAAAGCTTCCGGGTTATTGAAGTATGAAATTGCTGTTAAGGGAAGGGTTTTGTTTGAACGTTCTGAAGGGCTGTTTGAGCGATATAAGCTGTATTGTTACCGCTATTACTACGATACCGATAAATTCCGGCAAGGGAAAAAGGAATTTTTCCGGGAGCAGTTGGAGGGATTATTGAATGGGAAGAATAGAGCTTGATATTATTATGGAGAAACTGGCTGCTTTACAGGGTTATTACAAGGAATTAAAGGAATTGGAGCACATTTCTTTTGAAGAGTATGTTCATAATACCCTCTATAAGTGAACAGTTGAAAGAATAATTCAGCTTATTGTTGAAGCAGCGACAGATATTAATAATATGCTGTTAAAGTGTTTGGATAAAGGCCCGACAATTGACTATTATTCTTCGTTTATTGAATTGGCAGAAGCCGGAATACTACCGGTGGAATTCGCCTTAAGTATAGCGCCATCAACAGGGCTGAGAAATATTATCGTCCATGAATACCAAAAGATAGATGATGGTAAAGTCTATGCTTCAATAATAAACCCCTCTCTGGAGACAGAGAGGGGTTTATCGATTTTTAAAACCATGTTTCGACATTTCTTGCAGGAAATTTCTACTATGCAGAGGAATTATTGTTTTATTACTGGTTCGTACTATTATCCGATTTTGCGCCAGAGGTGTATTTTGAGAATGCTGATATATAAAAAGAGATTTATCACAGTATTAATCACTCTGCCGGTTTTAGCGGCGATATTTGTCATTGGTTTCTCTACATTGGCAAAAGAGCATTACACGAAACCACGTATTCAAAAGGGTATTATGGATTTGTCTGATTGGAATCCGGGCAATGAGGTTAATCTTAACCTCAACGGCGAGTGGGAGTTTTATTGGCAAAAACTGCTTACTTACGATGAGCTTTATAGCGATAATATAGACCCGGACTTGTTTGCTGAAGTACCTAAGGTATGGAACAGTTACAATATTGACGGCAAAAGATTACCCGGCTTCGGCGCTGCAACATACAGGCTGCAGGTAAAAAATGCGCCGGAAAATCAGGAATTAGCTATTAGAATGCCGACAGTTTCTGCTGCTTATAAGCTGTACATAGATGATAAACTGGCAGGTTCCATTGGCAGGGTCGCCCTGGACAACCAGCATTTTATACCGGAATACCGCCCTGTTATGGTAGAATTTACCCCGCCTTCCGGAGATTTTGACATAATTATTCAGGCTGCTAATTTTTCTTATGCCCGCGGTGGTGTATGGAATCCTATTTTTATGGGCTCACATGAAAATATGGTCAAGTACGATAAAACCATAGGCTATAAGGATTTGTTCCTGGTTGGGGCTTTCCTGATTATGGCGCTTTACTATCTGTGCATTTTTTTTATGCTCAAAGAAGGCAGGAGCAGTCTTTACTTTGCGTTGTTGTGCCTGATCGCCATAAGTATGACTGTTATTTACGGGGATTTCATTATTAACCGAATTGTTCCTCAGACCGGTTATCATGTTATTGTTGCCATAGATTATGCTGCGACGACGTGGGCTCCCATAGTCCTTGTCTTTCTTATGGGAGAACTTTTTCCGGAGCAGGTTTCCAAAAAAATCAAAAAACTGTTACTAATCTATGCAGTTTTAACATTACTGCTTATCTTGTCATTTCCAATACATGTTTATACCGGTTTTTTATATCTGTTTCAGACTGTGGGCCTTGTTACGGCAGGATATGCAGTCATTTGTGCCGCCATGGCTTTTGCCAAAAACCGGGGTGATTCTGTAATTATAGTGGCAGGAGCGTTGCTTGTTACTTTGGGAGGCATCCATGATGTGCTTTATCATGACAACATTATCTCCTCTGATTTTGGGGAACTATCTTCCTTTGGTTTTCTTATCTTTCTTTTCCTGAATGCCATTATCCTGGCAAGACGATTCTCAGAAGCCTTCAAAGAGTCGAAACTGCTGTCAGAAAAGCTGATGAAGCTTGATAAAATGAAGGACGAGTTTCTTGCCAACACATCCCATGAACTGAGGACTCCACTCAATGCCATGATAAATATTGCTGACGGAATATCCCGGGGAACGGAGGGAGCGGTAAATGAAAAACAGAAAGCCGCACTTAGCCTGATTACCGGCAGCGGGAAGCGCCTGGCCAACCTCATAAATGATATCCTGGATTATGCCAAACTTAAAAACCTCGACCTCCAGTTGAGTTTCAGGACGGTAAATGTGAAACGTATTGCTGAAAGCGTTGTCAATGTACTTGGAAGGTTAAATAAGAGCGAAAGTGTCCAGATGCTTATTGATCTTCCCGATGACCTCCCGGACATTCATGCAGATGAAAACAGGCTGCTCCAGATTTTATACAACATTGTGGGAAATGCCATTAAATTTACGGAAACAGGATATATCAGGATATCGGCAGCCCAGGCGGACAACATGGTTGAAATTTGTGTCGAGGATACGGGAATTGGAATTCCTGAAGACGAACTTGAAACTGTATTTGAATCTTTCCGGCAGATTGAAAATTCCCTGACCCGAAAAAGCGAAGGCACAGGATTAGGTCTTTCTGTAACCAAATATCTGGTTGAAGCCCACGGCGGGGAAATTCGTGTGGAATCGGAGGCAGGGGCAGGTTCGAAATTCTGTTTCTCTGTTCCTGTGGCTACAGAAACTGACAAAGAAAAATCATTGTTAGATGACAGAGTTGAAGCCGAAATAGCTGCTGCCGAAGACACCGGAAATTACCCTGATACGCTTTCATGCAGGTATGGGGGGGAGGGCCCCCATATCATGCTGGTGGATGATAACAACTCCAACCTTATATCCCTGGCCGGGATTCTGAAGATGGAAAACTATGCAGTCACCGCTGTTGCTTCAAGTGAGCAATTTTTTGAAGAATTTAAAGCTGCAGGCGATGTCAGCCTTGTCATTCTGGATGTAATGCTGCCAGGCCTGTCAGGGTATGAGATATGCCGTGAAATCAGAAGAACCTTTACTGTTTCTGAGCTTCCTGTACTGATGCTGACAGCCAGGACAACCACTCAGGACATCGTTATGGGTATGGAAGCAGGAGCTAATGATTATCTTGCCAAGCCTTTTGATACAGACGAGCTTTTAGCAAGGGTAAAGACCCTTATCCAGCTCAAGCAGTCGGCAGACAGGGCCAGGACTTCCGAACTAGCCTTTTTGCAGGCTCAGATCAAACCACACTTTTTGTATAATGCTTTAAACACTTTTGTTTCAATTTCCCAATATGACATAGAAAAAGCCAGAAAACTGATTATAGATTTTGGGAATTATTTGAGAAGAACCTTTGATTTCAAGGATTTAAGCCAGCTTGCCCCGCTGCAGAATGAACTGGAGCTTGTCAGGTCATATCTTGAGATTGAGAAGGCGCGTTTTGAAGAAAGGATTGAAGTAGTCTATGACCTGACAGATGATCTGGAAGTGCGGGTTCCGATACTGGTATTACAGCCTATTGTAGAAAATGCGGTGGTACATGGCATATTACCACAAGAAGAAGGCGGACGTATTGAAATCGGTATAAGAAGGGATGAAACAGCTTTGTGTTTTAGGGTTAAGGACAATGGCGCCGGTATGGATATGGAAAAGGAGGGCGGAGTTTTTGAACATAAATTTGGAAGCGGTGTCGGCCTGTCCAATATAGATAACAGGCTAAGGAAACTTTACGGAAAGGGACTGCAGATAAAAAGCAGTCCGGGGAGGGGCACTGAAGTTACATGGTCTGTTCCGATAAGACTGGTGACAGAGAGGGGTTTTAACAGACCGGAAGGGAGTGCATAAAGTGGTAACAGCAATTCTGGTGGATGATGAAAGACCGGCGCTTCGGGGACTTGAATTTTTCTTAAGACCTTATCCGGAGATTTCAATAGTGGGAATGTATACAAATCCACTTATAGCTTTAGATGAGATAGGACGATTAAGACCTGAGGCTGTGTTTCTCGATATCAATATGCCGCAGTTAAAGGGAGTTGACCTGGCTTCCAAAATACTGGATGTGAGCCCCGGCACAGATATTGTTTTTGTAACCGCCTTTGACCAATATGCTGTCGAAGCCTTTGAGATCCATGCGTTGGACTACATATTAAAACCTATTAATCAGGAACGTTTAAGAAAAACCGTAGAGCGTTTGGTGCAAAAGAAACCTTTGCTAAAGGAAAAGAGTGCCCGGAAGCTTCAAATAAAATGTCTGGGGTGGTTTCAGGTAACCTGGGAAGGTCAGGAACCTATTAAGTGGCGCACTGAGAAAACAAAAGAGCTTTTTGCATTTTTGCTTTACAACCAGGGACGGGATGTCTCCAAAGACGAGCTTTTAGACAGGCTTTGGACGGAGATTGATCCTGAAAAGGCCATCCGGCAGCTCTACAATGGGATTTATTATATCCGTAAGGCTTTGGAGGAATATGACGTAGACAGAAGCCTGATATGTATTGACAGCAATTATAATTTAAAGTTGGGACCGGTCGATTTTGATGTAAAGAATTTCTGTGACCTGACGAATAGTACCGAATCTGATACTTTAGAGACCCTGGAAGTAATGGAATCCCTTTATGCAGGCGATTATCTGGAAGGTGAAGACTACCAGTGGACGGATTCTGAAAGAGAGAGCCTGGCAAGGCTGTATCAACAGTGCCTGATAAAGCTTTCTCAACACTATGTTAAGAAAAAGAATTTTGAAAAGGCAGAGAGCATTCTAATCAAAGCATATCTTAAAAACCCTTATGAAGAAATTATTACCGAACTTCTGCTGAGACTTTATATGGAAACAGGTGAAAAAAGTAAAGCAGTAATACACTTCAATTCATATTCAAAGCTTTTACAGGAAGACCTTGATATAGAACCAAATGCTAAATTGTATCGGATCTACCAATCTATAAAATAGCTAAGACATAAAAAGCTGTTGGCCTGTCATATCCTGACAGAGCGACGGCTTTTTTCTTAATACAAATAGATATAGCAATTATAGAAACAAATAGAGCAATAATTGAAACCATTTATAATAGATAAAAACATAAAATATAAGGTGAGGGTAAAACAACATAAAAATGAACCATAAAAAGGAGGAGTAATATTGATTACAAAAAAATGTTTTTTGAAGTCTGCAAAAGCAATGATAATATTTACTTTATTAATATTATCATTACTTGTATTGAGTGCGGTACCTGTATATGCAGCTTCTACTTGGGAAACGGTAGGCAATACAGGATTTTCCGCAGGGTGGTCAGAGTATACCTCAATGGCCATGGACAGCAGCGGAAAGCCTTACGTGGTATATCAGGATGACGGAAATGGTCTAAAGGCAACAGTGATGAAGTATAATGGAACCAGTTGGCAAGCCGTAGGAGATCCAGGGTTTTCAGCAGGTATGGTACGTTATACTTCAATAGCGATAGACGGTAGTGGGATGCCTTATGTGGTATATAGAGATGAGGCAAATGATAATAAGGCAACAGTGA
This sequence comes from Phosphitispora fastidiosa, assembly GCF_019008365.1. Classification (NCBI taxonomy): domain Bacteria; kingdom Bacillati; phylum Bacillota; class Clostridia; order Eubacteriales; family Peptococcaceae; genus Phosphitispora; species Phosphitispora fastidiosa. Next base: position 60,679 of record NZ_JAHHUL010000003.1, read on the forward strand.
TGAATTATAATGGAACCAGTTGGGAAGTCGTAGGAAACGCAGGCTTCTCCGCAGGTACGGCTGATTATGCTTCAATAGCAATAGACGACAACGGAACCCCTTATGTGGTATATCAAGACGGAGGAAATGACGTTAAAGCTACGGTTATGAAGTATAATGGAACCAGTTGGGAAGCGGTAGGAAGTGCAGGTTTCTCACCAGGAGGGGTAGAGTATACGTCGATAGCCATAGACAATAGTGGGAAATTATATGTCGCCTACAGGGACGGTTATGAGCTTTATAATAATAAGGCAACAGTGATGAAGTATAATGGAACCAGTTGGGAAGCCATAGGAAACCCGGGATTTTCAGCAGGTAAAGCAGCATATACTTCATTAGCCATAGATGATACCGGGACACTTTATGTGGCTTATCAGGATCTTGGAATGGATTATAAAGCCACAGTAATGACGTACAGTGGGAATAGTTGGGAAGTAGTGGGAAATGCTGGTTTTTCACCAAGCTGGGCAGTTACTACTTCAATAGCCATAGACGGCAGCGGGACCCCTTATGTAGCTTATAAAGACGTAGGAAGCAATGATAAAGCTTCAGTAATGAAGTATAATGGAACACGTTGGGAAAGCGTAGGCAGTCCAGGTTTTTCAGCAGGTGGAACAAATTATACTTCAATAGCGATTGACGGTAGTGGAGTGCTTTATGTGGCATATATGGATGGTGAAAACAGTGGGAAGACAACAGTGATGAAGTATGGCTCAACAGTTCCCGCTGCAACAACTCCACCTGTTACAGGCATTATGGCAACAAAATCAAATGTCAATGTTATTGTAAATGGTAAAGCAGTCAGTTTTGATGCTTACAACATAAATGGTAACAATTATTTCAAGCTTCGTGACATTGCTATGGCTCTAAATAGTTCTAATAAACAGTTTGAAATAACATGGGATAATACGGTAAAAGCCATTAATCTAATTGGCCAAAAGGCTTATTCACCTGTTGGCGGGGAACTTAGTATGACTACAGGGCCATCTAAAACAGAGGCAAATTTGTCAACCGCAACAGTACTGTTAAATAGCCAAGAGATATCTGTAGTAGCATACAACATCAACGGCAACAATTACTTTAAGCTTCGTGACTTGGGAAAAACCCTAAACTTTGGGATTACTTGGGATGGTACTACACAGACGATAGGAATTGATGCAGCGAGTAATTATGTTGAGTGATAAATATAGTTTAGTTAAACTCTGTTGAAATATTTGTAAGCGGCTGAATTTCTATAAAAGGATGGTGTCATACCCACCATCCTTTTAAATATTGTAGAAAAGTGAGTACGGTTAGCAAAACCGCATAAAAAACTTACTTCACTAATGGAGTAACTCTTTGTTGCTAACAGACCTTTAGCTTTTTCAATTTTTAATTCTGTCAGATACTCAAAAGGAGTTTTCCCGGTGTGCTTTTTAAATATACGTATAAAGTGATAGGGGCTGTAGTTTACAAAAGATGCCAGATCATCCAGTGAAAAATCGGAACATAAGTGGCTTTGGAGAAATTCTTTGGCGCGTTTTACGGCCCTGATATCACTATATTCTTTGGGTCTCGAATCATTTGAAAGATTGTTACTTACATTTCTTAATAGGCTGACTGTGATTTGTGAATTAAGACTCTGGAGAACAAATTCATACCCGAGCTGCTTGTTTTCGGCCTCTTCCATAAATTGAAACACCAGTCTGCTTATGTTAGGGTGCATATTAAAGGAGCCGTTATTATAGAATATGCCGCTTTTTCCTGAAAGTAAGTGGGAAAATTCTTTCATATAATCGGTTTGAATAAAAATAGGTATAAAAGTCTCAACTGATTTTTCTTCATTAAACAGGTGAACCTGATCGGGATTTACAGGAAAGATTTTTTGCTGTTCCAGGTGATATTTCTTTTTTTCTACCACGGCTACAGGCATATTCCTTGCAGGAAGCAGAAATTTATAGCATCCAAATCCCTTGGGCTCTGAAAACACGTTTCTTGCTTTTAAAATAGTTATTTTATCGCTGGAATACGTCTTTACTATATTTGGAATATCCGGAGGAAACTCTGTAAATAATTCTGTGGAATATAGCTTCATAGTATTCCCCTGAGATTCAGACTTAATATTAATACCATTATATAGTAATTATGAAAACAATCAAGCTAAAGTACACAACCATTAACAATCTAGAGCACTCAGCCATTAACAATAATGAAACGAATTAGTGAAAAAGTGGCCGCTAATATGGTATAATAATGGTGTATTTTGTCGAACAGGGCAAAATGCACCATTACTTTTTCTATTCTAGTCAGAATCGAATATATGCTAAAAGGCGGTAAATAAGGGGGGGAGAAGATGCAGTATCAGTATATTCCATACATCTGGCTTCTGATGGCGTCTGCAGTGATCTCCCTGACCCTGGGTCTATTTGCACTGTCCAGGCGGCGTAATTCAAAAGGCGCTACAAGCTTTATACTCAGCATGCTTGTGGTGACAATATGGTCTTTAGCCAATGCCCTGGAAATGACAGCAACTGATTTTTCCACCAAGCTGTTCTGGGCTAATGTGCAGTATTTTGCTTATTGCTATTCCCCTGTAACGTTGCTGGCATTATGCATGCAATTCACCGGTTTTGACAGGTTGATTCAAAATAAAAAGGTTCTGTGGTTTGCAGTTATACCTACCATTATCTTAATGCTTGTATGGACCGACGGATGGCACGGCCTGATGAGATATAATATGCATATGGACTACAGCGGACCCTTCCCGGTAATCGTGAAAAAATACGGGACTGTTTTTTTTATTCATGCGGTATACTCACATTCTTTGAATTTAGCCGCAGGGGCAATTTTAATAAGGGCAGTATTTTTCCGGAATACGGTTTACCGGAAACAGGCAATTGCACTACTCATTGGATTATGTTTAATCGAAATACCGAATATCTTGTATATTTCCGGTATCAGCCCAGTGGAACGGTTTGATATTACACCGGTATTCATTGGACCTTCCGGCTTGGTGATTGCATGGGGTATTTTTCGGCTTAAGCTGTTGGATTTGGTGCCATTAGCGCGCACCACAGTTATTGAGACAATGGATGCAGGTGTGATGGTACTTGATTTACAGAACCGGGTATTGGACATCAATCCTGCCTTTGAAAAAATTGTTGGTTTATCTGCTTCCCAGATTTCGTCCCGGAGAGCAGACGAAGTCTGTGGTAAAATTCCCGAACTGGCTAAGGCTTGTATGGACAGCAACATTGCTGATACAGAGTTTTATATAAATACAAAGGGAACAACACGGGTTTACGAGGTCCTGCTTTCTCCTCTTACCGACAGTAAGGGCATACTCATTGGGAGACTCGCAGTAACCTATGACATAACGGAAAAAAAACAGGCTCAGCAGGCATTTTTAAAGCAGCAGCGTAAGCTTGCTGTCATTCAGGAGAGAGAGCGGATGGCCAGGGATATGCATGACAATTTGGGCCAGGTGCTGGGGTTCATCAATCTTCAGGCACAGGGCATCAGGCAGGAATTAATAAACGCCGGCATAGAAATTACAACACATAAGCTTAACAAACTGGTAGATGCCACCCAAGCCGCTCATCATGAAATCAGGGAATATATTTGCAATGCAACGAATGCAGCAAAATTGGAAAAGGATTTTATTACTGAACTGGCTAAGGTTATTATCAGATTTGAGGAACAGACCGGCTTAAGAGTAAAGCCTGATATCCCTATTGATTTTACCGCCCAGGATCTGGAACCCAATGTCCAGCTTAGTGTACTTAACATTGTCAAAGAAGCTTTGCACAATATCGGGAAACATGCCGGAGCTGACCATGTAAAAATAGCCTTTTCACTTGCCCGGGAGGAGTTGTCTGCCGCCATAGAGGATGATGGCAGGGGTTTTGATGTTTTTAATAGTCATAATGGGAATCAAACCAGGTTTGGATTGGACATAATGCGGGAGCGCGCGTTGGAGATAGGAGCTCAGCTGGACATTGAATCAACGCCGGGGAAAGGGAGCCGGATTGTTTTGCGTGTACCCATCAGCAAGGGGGAGGGGAATAGAGATGAAACTGATGTTGGCAGATGACCATCCTTTATTCCTGGAAGGCCTGCAATACCTTCTGGAAACTCATGGTATTCAGGTTGCCGGTGTGGCCAAAGATGGTAAAGAAGCGGTTGTTCAAGCCCGGATGCTTCAGCCGGATATTATCCTGATGGATATTAAGATGCCTGTGTGCAGTGGAATGGATGCCTTGAAGCTGATTAAGGCGGAAATGCCTGAAATTAAAATTGTTATGCTGACAACTTCGGAGGAGGATGAAGATCTCTTTGATGCAGTCAAATATGGCGCCTCAGGATACCTTTTGAAAAGCACTAATGCCCGGGAGCTTGTGGACATGCTGTCTGACCTGGAAAAAGGAGAGGTTCCTCTGTCACCGGGCCTGGGTATCCGGTTGTTAAAAGAATTCAAACCTAGTGGAGCATATGACAATAATGCCTCACCTCAAAGGTCAGAGGAAGCTAAGAGGGTACAGCTCACCGAACGGCAGTTGGAAATACTGGAAATGGTAGCCAGGGGGATAACCTATAAAGAAGCGGGGGATGCCCTGGGACTTACAGAACGGACTGTAAAATACCATATGGGAAGAATTATTGAGCTGCTGCAGTTGGAAAACAGGGCTCAGGTGATTGCCTATGCAGCCCGGATGGGGCTGGTAAAGTACAGGACTCTTGAATAAAGGGACTGTACTTTTTTTATGTGGAGACTGTACTTTGGTACATTGTTACAAAAGAGCGAAAAATATATAATTATGGTGAAATCTCTATATATAACAGAGATTTTGTAGAAATATATGTCAGGGGGGATTTCATGAAGAGGAAAGCATTGGTTTTTCTGCTATCTGCAGCCTTGGTTATTGCCATGCTGCCAACAGTAGTATTTGCCGCAGGATTTGCTGATATGCCAAATGACTGGTCCACACAAGCTCTTGAAAATGCAGTTGCAAATGGTTTGCTCACAGGGGCAGATGGAAAACTTATGCCAAAAAACAATTTAACCAGGGCGCAAATGGCGGTGATTATCAACCGTGCTTTTGGCGCAGAGCAGCAGGCTTCGTTAAATAGCTACACTGATGTGGCCTCCGGCGCGTGGTACTATGCCGATATGGCCAAGGCGGTGCAGATGAAAACATTTGTCGGGAGCGGCGGCAGGTTGAATCCTGAAAGCAATATTACTCGGGAGGAAGCCTTTGTGGTGCTTGCCCGTGCCTTCGAACTGGCAGGCAGTGCAGACAGTACGCTTGACAGATTTGCGGACAAATCTGCCATCAGCAGTTGGGCCAAAGACGGCATTGCATCACTTGCATCAGCAGGTTATGCCGCCGGCTCTAACGGCCGGCTGAATCCAAAACAGAACATTACCCGGGCTGAATTCGCCCAGATTATGGACAACCTTTTAAAGAGCTACATCAAAACCGCAGGCACCTATACAGAGGTCTCAGATGGCAACGTCATGATTAACGCTGCCGAGGTAACCCTTAAAGATGTTACGGTAAAGGGCGATTTAATAATTGGCGACGGCGTCGGTGACGGCAATATTATTCTTGATAATGTCAAGGTAACGGGAAGAACGGTGGTTCGCGGCGGTGGCGTTAACTCCATAAGGATTATCGGAGGCAGCGAAATTGCCAGTGTAATTATATCCAAGGTTAACGGAAATGTCCGTGTCGTTACCGAGAGCGGCGCGATGGTAGAAGCAGTATATATTGATGATGGTAAAGATGATGTTGTTATCGAGGGTAATATTGGCAGTATCGAAGTTGCTGCTTCCAATGTTCCCGTTGTCATTCAAAACGCAGTGGTTACAAGTGTGACAGTAACCGCCCCGGACGCAAGCCTCACTGTTGGCAGCGCCGCAACGGTAACTACGGTTTCTGCAACTCAGGCGGCCCGGGGTGCGACAATTACTGCGGGTAATGGTGCAACCATTACCAACGTCAACACAGCAGCTCAGAACACAACGGTTGGCGGTACAGGGACAGTCAAAAATGCAAACATAGAGGGAGATAACTCCAGTATAAATACGGTAGGGACAAAAATTAAGGTTGGGACAAATATAAGCGGCACTAAAGTTGTCGGTGAATTAGTTGTTGGGGGTACAGCAGGTACATCGATCTCCACCGGAGGTATAGCTGCACCTTCCACAAGCAGTGGCAGCAGCGGTTCATCAAGTGTAGCTGTTGTTTCCATCAGTGTTACCGGTGAAGGTGGTGCAGCCACTGTTGTCAATGGTGGTACCTTACAGCTAAATGCAGCTGTAGCGCCGGAGAATGCAACAGATAAGACGGTAACATGGAGTGTGGCAACATTAGTATATGGCACAGCAACAGTTGACACAACCGGATTATTGACCGGGACCGGAGATGGAACAGTACTGGTAACAGCAGCTAATGATGCTTCCAGTGTGACAGGGACTTTGGAAGTTACAGTAGTTACAGTTGACAAAACTGCCCTCACAGCAGCAATTACAACAGAAGTAGGAGCAGATCATGCGAACCCGGTATATGAGTTGACCCAGGCTGATTATACAGCAGAGAGCTGGACTGCCTATGCAGATGCCATTACAGCAGCGATAGCTGTGGAAGCAGATGTCAATGCAGTACAAAGTGAAGTAGATGCAGCGATAGCACCAATTGGCACCGCTAGAGCAGCGCTGGTATTTGCAGGTCAGGCTGACCTTGACATAGCAGAAGCAGCTGCGGCAGGTTTAACCCAAACAGATTATTCGGCAGCCTCATGGGCGGTCCTCACTGACGCATTGGCATTAGCGGAAACGACAAATGCATTGGTGGTTGATAAGACTACAGCAATCAATAATGCGATAGCAGCCCTTGTGTTTGCCGGTCAGGCAGACCTGGATACAGCAGAAGCAGCTGCGGCAGGTTTAACACAGGGACATTACACAGCAGCCTCATGGACAGTTCTTACAACTGCATTGGCTTTACCGGCAACAACAAATGCAGAGGTAGAAACCAAGACTGCAGCAATCAATGATGCGATATCAGGGCTGGTGTTTGCGAACCAGGCAGCCCTGGCTACAGCAGTGACAGCAGCCCAGGCAAAGGCAGAAAGCGATTACTCAGCAGCAAGCTGGGCATCATTTATCGGTGCAAGGACAACCGCCCTGGCAATGCCTGAAACGACCTATGCAGAAGTGGATGCCAAAATAACCGCTCTCAATGATGCCATGGCAGAGTTGGCAGTGGATAAAACTGCCCTCACAGCAGCAATTACAGCAGAAGTGGGAGCAGATCATGCGAACCCGGTATATGCACTGACTCAGGCTGATTATACGGCGGCCGGCTGGACAGTCTATGCAGATGCCATCACAGCAGCCATAGCTGTGGAAGCAGATGTCAATGCAGTACAAAGTGAAGTGGATGCAGCGATAGCACCAATTGGCACCGCTAAAGCAGCACTGGTATTTGCCGGACAGGCTGACCTTGACATAGCAGAAGCAGCTGCGGCAGGTTTAACCCAAACAGATTATTCGGCAGCCTCATGGGCAGTCCTCACTGACGCATTGGCATTAGCGGAAACGACAAATGCATTGGTGGTTGCCAAAACTACTGCAATCAATGATGCCATCGCAGCGTTATCAGTAGATAAATCGGCCCTCACAGCGGCAATAACAGCTGAAGTGGGAGCAGATCATGCAAATCCTGTATATGTATTGACTCAGGCGGAGTACACAACAGCCAGCTGGACAGCCTATGCAAACGCCATCACGGCAGCCATAGCTGTGGAAGCAGATGCAAATGCAGTACAGTCAGCAATAGATGCGGCAGAAGATGCAATCACATCAGCAAAGGCAGCACTCGAACTGCTTACCTACACCATAAGCGTAGATAATATGGAAGATCCAGTGATGCTGAGCGGTCAGTATGGCTGCATCTCCACTTATACAGCGGCAGATTATGGGCGTTTGTGGGTAATAAGTAAAACAGGAACCGGGGACATAACTAATCTGGATGCAGCATTGAGTGGAGCTAATCCGGAAGCATTTACACTATATAAAGAAGATAACTGGGGGAATTATTGGACTTCAACGTTAACTGACAGTTCGCCGGGCACGTATCTTGGATTGAGGCCTAATGAAGGGTTGGCAGGGGGAACGTATACAGCAACAGTCACCATAACTGCAGATCATGGGGTAAGTTTATCCTTTGGTGTAAACTTTATTGTAGTGGAAGTTTAATAATTTGGTGACAGAACGATCACAGAACGCTAGGCAATTTTTGCCTGGCGTTTCCTCTTTTTTTGTTGGGATGCCTGTACTTTGGTACATTGTTACAAAAGAGCGAAAATAATTTTCAAAGTATCTGAGACTTAAGAATATCATGGTTGAGTACCGGCAAAATCGAGAATATAAACGGAAAAGTAGATAAACAGGATAAAATCGGGCTTATTGGGGTGAACGGTATTGGGAAAACCACACTTGTTAAACTTAAAACAAAGGTACTTAAGCAGGTTAAACAAGACATTACTGGTGATATCCCATGACCGGTTTTTCCTCGATAGGGTTGTGAATAAAATATGGGAATTAACCTCAACAGGCCTGAAGCCATATGAAGGCAATTACAGCGACTATAGAATTCAGAAGGAAATTGAACTTAATTACCAGGGAGTATCAGAAGCAGCAGTCGAGAATACTGAGTCTGGAAAAAATGATTGCTGCCAGAAAGAATTGGTTTGCCAGCGCCCATAATGCAGCAGGGCAGAATGATTTTTACAGGTCGAAGGCAAAAAAGCATACCAGTGTTATCAAGGCTAAGGAAAGAGAACTGGAGCGCCTGGAAAATAAAAAAATTGATAAGCCTGAGAAAACAGTGACACCTGCCTTTGATATTATTAACAAAAACATTATCATAAAAAAACTGCCTCCTGTACTGGTGCGGACAGCGAAGGTCAGTAAAGCCTTCGGAGAACGGACAATATTTAAAAATATTTCGGTCAATATCAGGCGTGGCGATAAAATAGCACTGCTTGGCTCCAATGGTTCAGGTAAAACTACTTTACTGAAGATTATAAACAATACTGATGCAGACTACGAAGGTTCTGTGACGGTAAACCCCTCTGTTAGAATAGGATGTTTTGCCCAGGAGCTTGATAATTTAAATCATGCAGCCACTGTTATTGACGATGTTTTATCAACTGGGGCGACAGTTGGCGAAGCGCGGCTGCTCTTGGCATGTTTGCTCTTCAGAGGGGATGACGTTAATAAAAGAATCGGCAGTCTAAGTATGGGAGAGCAGTGTAGAACAGCCATGGCCAAATTAATTTTGTCAGGAGCTAATCTGCTCATTCTGGACGAGCCTACCAACTATATGGATATTGTTTCTAAGGAGAAGATTGAAGAGGTCCTGGAGGATTTCAGGGGAACTGTGCTTTTTGTTTCTCACGACAGGTACTTTACCGGAAGAATAGCTAATCGCATTTTTGAAATCCGGGACCAGACTGTAAGGTGCTATGAAGGAAATTATGATTATTATTTATCAAAAAGCCGGCATGAGCAGATGAATGCCAATACAGATGGGGACTTGAATCAAATAAGTGATAATATCCGGCGTCTGGAATGCCAACTGGCTTTTATAAGTGGAAAACTGGCCGAGCCTGCGGAAGAAGTAGTAAAAGAACATTTGAATGCTGAATTTATAAAGGTTGCCAGAGAACTTAATCAATATAAAGAGACCGTCAAAAGACTGCAAAAGTAATTTCTAAAGAGGGAATTTGGATGGTCTCAAAGAAATATACTGATTGAATCTGGAGTGGGGGGTGTGCTTGAACAGTGGAACAAAATAATTCTATCCAGAAGGCTATTGGAGAATTGAATTTATTTGAACGCTTATATGATTATATAAGAATGGTTGACCCTGTGAATAAAAATGTTGCTTATTACCTGAAACCTGATGTAACGGAGATAGGTGATGGAGAACACCACTGTTACAAACTCTGGGGTAAAGGAGATTTGTGTGAGAACTGTATTTCGGTAAGGGCTTATAATCAGGGGGATACCTTTGTTAAAATTGAATACCAGGCTGATAAGGTCTGGATGGCGACAGCAGTTCCCGTCGTTATAGAAGACAATAAGGTCGTGATTGAATTTCTAAAGAATATTACCGAAACCGGAATCATAGATATTGAGGGTAAAGAGACCGGCGAGATTCATAAAATCATTAACAAAAAGAATAGACTGATCGTTAGTGATGCTCTGACAGGTCTTTACAATAGCCGCTTCATCAATGAAAGACTGCCATATGACATTGTATCATCCCGGGAAAACAGCAGACACCTTACGTTGGTTTTTATCAGCCTGAATAATTTTAAAGCGATTAATGATACATATGGTCACGCGGCAGGTAACCACATAGCCAAAGAACTGGGGAAAATCATAAAAAAATACTGCAGGGACAGTAAAGATTGGGTTGCCAGATATGGCGGGATGGAATTTATTATGCTGTTATCTGATACCGATAATCAACAGGCCCATCAGGTGTACAAGCGCCTTTATAAAACGATTAATAACACAAGATTCCATTACGGGGGAAATGACGTGAAGATTGCTGTCAGCATTGGGTTTTACTCTATGCTGAATGAGAACATAACAGCAGAGGAATTTGTGAAAAAGGCTGAAAAGAGTACATATATAATGACTGAGGCGGGCAAAACAGATAAAAAAGCTGTATTTGAAGAACTTGAGCAAAAGCTCTTTCTGACTGTTCGTGAGGGTGAGGTAGCGGAGCTGCTTTTAAAGGGTCTTTCTAACACCGAAATTGCGGAGCAGATATTTGTCAGCAATTCGACTGTCAAAAAACACATCTCAAGTATATTTAATAAAGTGAAAGTAAAATCTAGGTCGGAATTCATCTCTAAATATAGCTATATCACAAGGTTATAATTGTCCTTTTGGCCCATATTTTTCATCTCTTTCATATGTTATACTCACTATAAAAAAGGAGGTCAGGAAAAAATGGATACTAAAGCTTTTTACAAATTAAGCTACGGATTGTATGTCATTGGTTCTACAAAAGAAGGTCAGTTGAATGGACAGGTAGCCAACACTGTTTTCCAGATTTCTTCAGATCCGGCTACAGTGGCAATAAGCATCAACAAAAAGAACCTTACCAATGAGTTCATTAAATCAAGCAAAGTATTTTCAGTTTCTGTTTTGTCCAAAGAAACTCCTTTGGATTTCATCGGGCACTTTGGCTTTAAATCAGGGCGGGACATCGAAAAGTACAAAGACATAACTTTTAAATTGGGCTTAAATGGCGTTCCGGTTCTTTTGGAACACACAGTAAGCTGTATAGAGGCTGAAGTAATTGCCAGTTATGAAGTGGAAACACATACCATTTTTATAGGAAAGGTTCTTGATGCCGAAGTGCTTGACAGTGGTGAGCCAATTACCTATGCCTATTACCAGCAGGTCAAAAGGGGGCAGACACCCGCTGCGGCGCCAACTCAGGTAAAAGAAGAAAACGAAGGGCAAACCGGTTCAAAAGGAGCTGGGGACAATAAGATGAAAAAATATGTTTGTTCAGTCTGTGGGTACGTGTATGATCCGGTGTCCGGTGACCCGGATTCGGGCATTGCCCCCGGAACGGCTTTTGAGGATATCCCTGAGGATTGGGTGTGTCCGGTATGTGGGGTGGGAAAAGATCAGTTTGAAGCCGTAGAAGAATAATAAAAAGAGGGAGGAAACTTAAATGAATTTAAAAGGGTCAAAAACTGAGGCCAATTTAATGGCGGCTTTTAGCGGAGAATCAATGGCCAGGAATAAGTACACTTACTATGCCTCCAAGGCCAGGAAAGAGGGCTTGAACCAAATTGGCGACTTCTTTGAGGAGACTGCCGGCAACGAAAAAGAGCATGCTAAGATTTGGTTCAAGCTGCTGCACGATGGGATTCCAACAACGGCAGAGAATTTGGAAGACGCTGCGGCAGGTGAAAAGTATGAATGGACAGAGATGTATGCAGAATTTGCCCGGATTGCCAGGGAAGAAGGCTTTGAGAAAATTGCTGTTCTCTTTGAAAAGGTGGGCGCCATTGAAAAAGAACATGAGGAAAGATATCGGAAATTACTGCAGAACTACAAAGAAAACAAAGTTTTCGTAAGAGAAACCAAGCAGTCATGGATTTGTGCCAATTGTGGGCATATTCATTACGGTGAAGAGGCCCCTGAGGTTTGTCCTGTCTGTGACCACCCGAAAGCCTATTTTAATATTAGGGCTGAGAATTATTAGAGAGCCATTTGTGGAAAACAATAGTTAGTAGCGAAATATTTTCTATTTACCTACAATATGTATCGGGTAGATATATTCCTGCGGCAGTTGACAGAACTGCTTTTGGGAATACATCTACCCCTTTGTTATTTTTTCAGTAAATTCCGTTGACAAAATAGTTGATTTAATTAATAATTAACATGGTAAATAGTTTAGTATATTAAATAAATGAAATAATTTATTAAAAAAGAGGTGATTTAATGGAAAATGGAGAGAAAAAGGCTATTGCCGAGGAGCTGGCCGGCACAATAATGAGGTTTAAGAAGCTTGACGGGCCGCATATTTCCTTCAAGGGTGTTAAACGCAGCGAATTCTTCCTGCTGGCCACTCTTGCTTATCATTCCACACCGGATTCGCAGGGGATAAAAATTTCGGATTTAAGCGCTAAAATGGATATTACGCCTCCGGCAGTAACACACATGATCAATTCTCTGGAAGAATTGGGACTTGTACTGCGTTTGGCAGATTCCAGCGACAGGCGTGTAGTTCTTGTCAGCCTGACAAGGAAAGGGAAGGATGTTGTCAAAAAGATTCAGGAGGAGTTCCTTGATAAATTGATAGGGTTGGTAGAGTTTTTAGGGGAGAAGGACAGCAAAGAATTCATCAGACTTTTATCGCTGAACCTGGATTATCATAAAAAAATGTGCCGGCAGAATATAGATGCATAAAAAGTATATGGATTGAAATATAACTGTATAACTGTATAACTGTACAACTGTATAACTGGATGAAAGTGGATGTATACATATGGGGAGATGATGTTTTTTGAATTTTAAACAGCGGAAAGTAAAGATTGCACTAATTGCAGCAGTTGGACTGATAATCCTCGCCATTGCGTGGGGAGCAATGTCTAAAAATAAAGATGTGTCTGCTACCCAGGATGAGGAGGTTACTCCTGTAAAAATCGTAAAGGCGGCTAAGGGCGAGTTGGTTTCCACTCTGAAGATCAGTGGCAAAGTGGCAGCTTCAAAAGAAGTGACCATAGTTCCCAAGGTTGGGGGAAAGGTTACTGATGTGAAGGTTAAAGAAGGCCAGAAGGTCAAGCGGGGTGACTTACTTATTGCCCTTGATGATGCGGATATCAGGGCACAGATTAGGGTGACTGAAGCGTCCCTGGAAATGTCAAAGGCAGGACAGCAGACGGCAGTGATTGCCTACCAGGAAGCCCAGGCCAACCTGGAGCGGATGAAGGCCCTGTTTGCCGAAGGAGCCATATCAAAAAGTCAGCTGGAGACTGCTGAAAATAATTTTGCCAGAGCTGCCGCGTCCTACACTCCTGATGCCGGAGGTACCCAGACTGCAGCTCAGATTAAGCAGGCCCAGGCCCAACTGGAAGCGGCCAGGATTAATCTGCAGAATACCAGGATTACAGCACCAATTGACGGCACTGTGGCAGCTAAAAATATTGAGCCCGGTGAAATGGCCGGTCCCGGTTCACCGGTGCTGACAATTGCTGATATGGACCAAATGGTTGTGGAAGGCAACCTGGCAGAGAGTGAAGTTAATTTCGCCAAAGTGGGTGATGAAGTTAAGGTTTATGTAACCGCGGCAGACGAGGAACCCTTCCAGGGTTACATAGAAAGTGTCAGCCCTATTGCGGATCCTGTGACTAAAGCCTATTCCATAAAGGTTTGGCTTGAAAACGGAAGCCTGCTGCTTAAAGGCGGAATGGCTGCAGAAATATATATGACCGCTGAAGCCCGGGATGAGGTCCTGGTGCTGCCGCGGGAAGCTCTGTTAGACCAGGGGGACAGGCAGGTAGTGTATGTTGTCGATGGCGATAAGGCCCGGGAACGGGTCGTCACCCTGGGGCTTACTACCGACGAGATGGCGGAAATTGTTTCGGGACTGAAGGCGGGCGAGCAGGTAGTAATTTCCGGTCAGCAGTTTTTGATAGATGGTACCAAAGTCACAGTGGCATCCGGGGGCGAATAAGTTATGAAAATATCTGATTTTGCTGTCCGGAGGCCTGTCACTATTAGTATGATTGTCCTGGGGATTATCCTTATTGGAGTCGTTTCCCTGGGGAAACTGGCAATTGATTTATACCCGGAACTTAATTTCCCAATCGCGGCGGTGATTGCCAACTATCCCGGGGCCGGCCCCGAGGAAATCGAGAATCAGGTTACCCGGCCGCTGGAAGAAATCATGGGAACAGTAAATAATGTGGAGAGTGTCATGTCAGTTTCTTCACCAGGCAGTTCGATGGTGCTGATGATGTTTAACTGGGGCACAGACATTAATTTTGCCACACTTCAGATGCGTGAAAAGGTAGACCTTATCAAGGCGGGCCTGCCAGATGATGTGGGCACACCTACAGTTTTAAAAATGGACCCCACAACTATGCCAATTATACAGGCCGGTGTAAGCGGCAGCCGGGATCTGGCCAGTCTGCAGCAGATAACCGAAGATTTGATTAAGAACCGCCTGGAAAGAATTGCAGGGGTGGCTTCAGTTGCCATCACGGGAGGCCTGGTCAGTGAGGTGGAGGTTAAGGCTGACCCGGTCAAAATGGATGCTTACGGTCTTGCAGTTAACCAGATTATCCAAACTTTACAGGGCGAAAACATGAACCTGTCTTCAGGAGAAATTGAAGACGGGAAGGAAAAGCTGCTGGTGCGGACCGTTGGAGAACTTAAGCGAATTGAGGACTTTGAAGAAATCGTCATCAGCGGTTCCGGCGGCGTTCAGGTTAAGCTAAAGGATGTAGCCCAGATTAAGTTTACCCATCAGGAGCCGACCCAGTATACAAGGGTTAACCAAAAGCCCAGCCTGAGTATAAATATTCTTAAACAGTCGGGTAGTAATATTGTTCAGGTTGCTGATAAGGTTAATCAGGAAATTGAAAACCTGCAGAGAGAACTCCCGTCAGGGGTGAAAATCGATATTGTGGTTGACCAGTCACTGTTTATCAAGGATTCCATAAGCCAGATGGCCCGGAATACGATATCCGGTGGAGTTCTTGCCGTGCTGGTACTCCTGGTGTTTTTGAGAAATTTTCGCAGTACGCTGATTATCGGACTTGCGATTCCTTTTTCAGTTATATCCACATTTATTCTGGTGTACTTTGCCGGAATTACCCTCAATGTTATGTCCCTGGGCGGGCTGGCTTTGGGTGTCGGGATGATGGTGGACAGTGCAATCGTTATCCTGGAAAATATCTATCGATACCGTCAGCTTGGTCACGGATATATCGATGCCGCTATCAAGGGAAGCAGTGAAGTGGGTAGCGCTGTAATGGCCTCTACATTTACAACTGTCGCTGTATTTTTGCCGATAGTGTTCGTAGAAGGGTTGGCATCAGAGCTTTTTAAGCAGTTGGCATTAACAGTTACTTTTTCTCTTTTGGCTTCGCTTTTTGTGGCATTGACCCTGATACCCATGTTATCTTCCAAACTATTGAAGGTTAATCCCCAGGAAGAATCTGCAAGAACGACACCCTTAGCCAAGATGGCTAACAAAGTGCAGGGGGCTCTGGGGGCATTGGACGAAAGGTATCGCCGGCTATTAAACTGGGCGCTGCAGCACAGGAAAACCGTGGTCATAGGGGTAACTGCAGCTCTTATAGGCAGTTTTGCCCTGATACCTCTTGTCGGGATGGAGTTTATGCCACAGGTTGATTCGGGAGATATTGCGGTAACTGTGGAGCTTCCCAAAGGTGCGGTGCTGGAAGATACGGCCCGCATTGCCACTGAGGTTGAGGACATTGTTAATCAGGTAGATGAGGTTAAATCAATTTTTACCAGTATTGGCAGTACCGGTCAGATGATGGGAGGCTCATCAGGAACGGTTTCACAGATGCAGTTAAAGGTTGGCAGCAGGACCGAACGGGAGCGCTCGACTGATGAAATAATGGAAGATTTGAGAAAACGGCTGAAGGGTGTTACCGGGGCCAAAATAACAGTATCTGGCGGAGCGCAGCAGCAGATGGCCGGCGGGAGCCCTATAGATATAGCCATCAAAGGAAAAGATCTGGAAACCTTAAAAGATTTGTCCCTACAGGCGGTGCAGGTGGTCAGCGGAATTTCCGGCACCAGGGAAGTGGAAAGCAGCCTTGAAGAATCACGACCGGAAATCCAGCTGGTGATAGACCGTCAGAGGGCCGGGCAGTTGGGCCTGACGTCAAGTCAGGTGGCAACCGGTGTCAGAACTGCAATCAGTGGGACAACTACCTCTACATACAGGGTAGGGGGCAGGGAGTATGATATCAGGATTAAAGTAGGCGAAAACAACCCTAACTTAAGGGAACTGGAGGGCATGACTATTGTGGCCCCCACGGGTGCCAGGGTGCCGCTGCGGGAAGTAGCCGAGATTGCCAGGGTCAATGGACCTACCAGTATTAACCGGGAAGACCAGTCTCGGGTAGTCAATATTACTGCTAATGTAGTCGACCGGGATTTGGGGTCTGTGACCACAGAGCTCAAGCAGGCTATGGATAAGGTGAGATTACCCGGGGGGTATTCTATTGAATACGGGGGTCAGAATCAGGAGATGATGGAATCTTTTGAAAGCCTGGGTTTGGCCTTGATTTTATCAATAATATTAGTTTATATGGTTATGGCATCCCAGTTTGAATCTCTGATGCATCCCTTTGTAATCATGTTTTCCATACCCACCACTTTTATTGGCGTCATTGGCGGCTTGGCTGTGACGGGCAGGTCTTTGAGTGTGCCGGCTTTTATCGGGGTGATTATGCTGATGGGTATAGTTGTTAACAATGCTATTGTTTTAGTTGACTATATTAATACCCTCAGGAGAAGAGGGATGGAACGGGCAGAGGCTATTGTCCAGGCCGGACCAACGCGGCTCAGGCCGATCCTGATGACAACCCTGACCACGGTCTTGGGATTAGTACCCCTGGCCTTGGGTATTGGAGAAGGCGCCGAGGCTCAGGCGCCTATGGCCACGGTTGTTGTCGGGGGACTGACAATGTCTACTCTTTTTACCCTGGTATTTGTTCCGGTAGTATATACTATTATGGATGATGCCGGTCAGTGGTTCCGGAAGAAACGGGGCCAGGCCGAGGCTCGGGAACAGGGCCAGGGAGCGGTAATTTAGGCCACATACCGTTTTCAGAAGCGCCAAATGTTGTGTAAGTTCTTCGCCTTTTATAGGTTTTCCATGACTGGGGATGACCAGGGATGGTTTCAAGTCCCTGAGGTGTTGTACTGACTTTTCTGCGGCCTCCCAATCTGTAGTCAAGTATTTTGGATACATTGGACACACATTGGACACATTTATGTGCTATAATATTACCTAAATATTAAGGAGTGTGATTGGGCAAGTGGAACTAAAATTCCCCAAAATTAAACGCAGTGTAATCATCAGTTTTTTAATCCTGAGTATTACCTTAGCTTTTGCTGCCGGCTGTAGTAATGGTAATTCCAATCAAGATGTTGTGGCCAGTGTGAATGGCGAAGACATCACTAAAAATGAGTTATACGAATTAATGGTGAAACAAAATGGTCAACAAGCGCTGGATGCACTAATTTCTCAAAAAGTCATTGAACTTGAAGCCAAAAAACAAAAGATTGTTGTATCTGATGAAGATATCCAGAAAGAAATGGAAACTTATTATGAGACATATGGAGGCGAGGAAGCCTTTGCCCAGACTCTGGAAATGAGCGGCTATTCCCTGGATGATGTAAAAAAAGAGCTGGCTCTGAATATAAAAATCAATAAGCTGTTGGAACCCCGGGTTAAAATTACAGAAGATGAATTAAAAACCTATTTTGAAGAAAACAAGGCACAATTCGCCCAGCAAAAGCAGGTGAAGGCAAGCCATATTCTGGTTGAGACTGAGGAAAAGGCAAACGATATTAAGAAGAAACTGGCAGAAGGACAGGATTTCGCCCAATTGGCAAAAGAAAACTCAACAGATGCGCAGAACAAGGATAAGGGCGGAGATTTGGGATTTTTTGGCAGCGGTGATATGGTCAAGGAATTTGAGGAAGCAGCCTTTGCCTTAAAAGTTGGAGAAGTCAGCGCTCCGGTGAAGACCGAATTTGGGTATCACATCATTAAGGTTTCAGAAGTAAAGGCAGCCCAGGACGCGAGTTATGAACAGAGTAAGTCCCAAATCAGGGAAACCCTGTTTGGGGAAAAAGCCCAGGCAGAATATAGTGTCCTGATGCAGGAACTGCAAAAAGAGTATAAAATCGAAAATTATCTGGAAAAGAAAGCAGAAAAATAACAAGTGATAAAATATTTACCGAGGCCAAAACGGCCTCGGTTTTTTGTCTGGCTAAAATTAGTTTCTAATGCCATTTAACAATATTTCGAAGTGCTGCCGAACGGTCAGGGTGCTAATTCACCTTGGCCGATTTGTATTCCACGATGACAGCACGTATTTCGACTGCCGGAATTATTGCCGGAACACTGCTGCTGTGGGGAATATTTACTTCGTTTATAACACGTTTTGCTACCGGTGAGATGTATATCGCCATTGCTTCTACAATGGTCTTCACCTTGCCGGGAATTGGAATTTTTCTGTTTTAAATCCTTACAGGAACTGACCGCTGCAAGAATAGCTAAGCGATTCATTGACGAACCGGTCTTAATTTGGTATCATATTTATACCGAGGTGATGTTGTGATGAACATTAAAGAAGATATCAGACCGATTTCCTACATCAAAGCAAATGCGGCTGAGATTTTGGAACAAGTCAATGAAACCCACAGACCAGTCTATGTTACCCAAAACGGAGAGGCCAGGGCGGTATTACTGGATCCTGAATCATACGAAAAAATGAAGAAGGCTATCGGCTTATTAAAATTGCTTGCCCAGGGGGAAAGTGACATAGTTGAAGGAAAGGTTTCACCACAGGAAGATTTTTTTTCCGACCTGGATCGTGAATTGGATGATATGAGGCCATGACCAAAGGGGTATTTCAGGTTTTCTGGACACAAACTGCTCAGCAGGATCTAAAAAAGATTATTAAATATATAGCTGCTGACAGTAAAAATCATGCTGGAAGGGTATATGATGCCATTAAACAAAAAGCCCATAACCTGATGCAGATGCCCTTACAGGGAAGGATTGTTCCCGAACTGGGATACTATGGTATCCTGAATTACAGGGAACTAATCAGTTCACCCTGGAGAATAATCTATAAGATTGAAGGAAAGAAAGTATGGGTGCTGGCAGTATTTGATGGCAGGAGAAACGTGGAGGACCTGCTGCTTGAACGGTTCATTTAATATATGGAGGCTCCATGATTAAGTAATGACAATTGCTGTTTTAATTTAGAGATTTAAATTAGGAAGCGGCTGATGTGTTCCGAACGACGAGTCTGACGTCCGTCGGCCTGCGACCCGCACAGAGTGCGGGAGCAGTTTGCCGACGGAGTTGTAGCCGTCGTGAGGAATATATCCAGCTGCTTCCATACTTTAAAAGCTCAAATGAACATATTGGCGGCTTAATTATGGGACGTCCCTTTCTGCATTTTCCTCCCTTAAATTGGGTAAATTTTAACGTGACACTTCCCCCGGCAGGATGGTATTGAAATTGAAATAGAAGGGTCAAAAAGGGTAGCATTGGCCAAACAGATTGCCGGTGAACTCACTCTCCCGAATACTACCGTAAGTCTGACGGAAAATGCTGCAGTTAAGATACCATTTATCTGAAACGCCTTATCCGCCAGGACGAAACGGGGATCTGGTCAGTTGTCGGCTATGACCCACGGTAATTAGGAACTGTTAACTTAAAATCAACCCCCTGCAGCACCGGTTGCCGCAGGGGGTTGATTACATTCAACATTATATTGCCGAATTCTTTTCCGGATTTTGTGTAACTGCATTGCCTGCTTTGTGGACTGTGGTGCGAAGCGGAACTTCCTTAAGGAGGAAGGTCAGGACAAATGCTGCTGCCAGAACGATGGTCCCGGTTAAGAAAACATTTGACAGGGATGCAGCCAGGGCTTCCCGTAAGGCTTCGGTAATTTGTGTAAAGACCGGCTGGAGAGGTGCCGGCAGGCTGTCTTGAATTGCCATAAGCTTGGGTTGGTCCAGAAGAATCTGGGGATTTTGTAATTGAGCCAGCTTGTCGGTCATGGCTGGGTCCACTAATGCCGGGTTTATTCCGCTGTCAGGGGTGAGCAGGTTCTTCATTTTACCGGCCATGCTTGTGGAAAGAATAGTTCCCATCACAGCGATACCGATGGTCCCCCCAATGCTGCGGAATAATTGAATTGATGCTGTAGCCACTCCCAGATCCTTGGAAGCGGCGGCATTTTGGACAGCGATCGTGAAGACAGGCATTCCGAGACCGAGGCCGAAACCGAAGATAAACATACTGATTGCAGCCATCAGGATAGTATTCATTGTAACCATTAGAGCCATGCCAAAAACCATCAGGAAGGTTCCCAGCAGGGCCATCTTTTTGTATTTACCCGTCTTGGTCATGCGGCGTCCTGTATAAGCGCTTACGGTAAACATGCTCAAAGACATGGGCATGGCAACATAGCCGGCATAGGTTGCCGAAACGCCCATGACGCCCTGCACGTACAAAGGCATGTAAATCAGGGCCCCAAACATGCCTGCATTCATCAGGAATCCAATGACATTGGAAATGGCTATCACCCTGTTTTTAAATAAGGACAGGGGAAGGATCGGGGTTTTTACCCTGGTTTCGGTGAAAATAAAGAAAGCCAGAGAAACAATCGCCAAGGCGAAGAGTTCTAAAATCAGGGGTGAACCCCAGGGATATTTTGTGCCTGCCCACGAGAAGGCAAGCAGCATGGGGACGATTGTCAGGGTAATAAACAAGGAACCCAGGTAATCGATGGATTCGGATTTTCTCCGCTTCACTTTGGGGAAAAGGAGCAGAATCATGAAAAAGGCCAGGAAGCCCAGCGGCAGGAACATCCAGAATACCCAGTGCCAATCCATGTGGTCTACAATATAGCCGCCGACACCCGGACCCAGGATACTGGATATTCCAAAGGCCGCGCTCATCAGGCCGGCCCAGCGTCCTCGTTCCCGCGGGGAGAAGAGATCACCAACTGCAGTAAAGGCCGTAGCCATGATAACACCTGCCCCGATCCCCTGAATGCCGCGGTAAATTATCAGTTGGATGATATCTTTGGAAGTTCCGGAAAAGAAGGCTCCTATCATAAAAACCACAATTCCAAATAAAATAAAGGGCTTTCTCCCATAAATATCTGAGAGCTTGCCGACCAGAATCGTAGAGATTGTCGAGGTTAACAGGTAGATGGTCATAATCCAGGTGTAATAATCCATACCGCCGAGTTTGGCGATAATGCGAGGCAGGGCCACACCTACAATTGTCTGGTTAATCGAAGAAAAGAACATGGCTACAATGATGGCAACCATAATCGTTATTTTGCGCTGGTGAGATAAATGTTCCACAGATTTATTCTCCTCCGTAATAAGGCTACTGGTTGTCGAGATTGCCGGAAATTATATGGTAAATCCGAATCAGGTGGTCGATATCCTCCTCAGGTAACCCCTCAAAAAACTTCGCCATTACCTTGTTTTGATTCTCAATCAGAGAGTCTGTGAGTTGTTTCCCTTTAGCTGTGATTTCCAGGTAGACGACGCGCCGGTCTTCTTTTGCCCCCTTGCGTTCAGCATAACCCTCCGCAACCAGTTTGTCTGAGGCCCCGGTAATAGCACCAGGCGTTATTTGAAGCGTTTCAGCAAGTTCCGTTGCTTTTTGGGGACCCCCATGTATCAGAGCCTTCAAAATAAGGTACTGGGTGGGGTTGATATCATAAAGCTGTTTATGCCACTCTTTTTTCATTTTTCTCAGGACACTGTAAAAAAGTTCAAGTAACTCTTGGTGTTCAGCCATGTCCTACTCCTTCACTGTTAAATATTTTAGAACTGAAATATTTAGTGAATAACATTTTTTATTATACTTTTTTGTTTTATAATAGTCAATGGATGAGAAGCAGAAACCATCCATCTGTTAATTGGCAGATTGATGGCTTTTGTTTTGGGAGAATTTTGGGAGAATCGGGTTGTACAATAAAAGCAAAGGCAAAGACTCAGGAGGTGGATTGGTGAGAGTATTCATTCTCCACACAGGCGGTTCCGGGTTGGATAAAATCGTCACCTGGCTGGCGGAGAAAACCGGTATTAAGGAAGTAGCAGTGATGAAAAGTCCGGACGGGTTTTTGGAAAGGGTTGAGCGGGATAGGCCGGAAATGGTTTTTATCCGCATCGGAAACAGTGAAATTCCAGGACTGGGGGTTGCCCAGATGGTAATCGCTATAGACCGGAACATCAGGATAGTATTTGTTGCCGAGGAAAAGGATTATGCATTGGACGCTTATGAAGTAGGCGCCTATGGATATCTGTTGTGCCCTATTGAGAGGGAAAAATTTGAGCTCTTATTCTGACCAAATCCATTTCCTTTAAAAAGCTGTTAAGCCTTTGGTGCCATTCTTTCTCGTTTTCTGTATAGTGAAGGTCGGAATCTGCTGCGTTTGCCGGAAGCCTTTTTGAAAGCAGTGCCAGCTCCATATCCCCAAGTGATTGAAATAACTGAGAAAATTCATCATTAAAGAGGCAATATCCTTCGAGGATATCCACCAGATCAGCCATACTGTGAATTTCCCTTCTAATGATTGCTATTTTATCTGATACATATCTGCATTGTCTGATTTCGTCTAAAATTTTGCGGAATAATTCATCATCCATTTTCCGGCCGTCTTCAAACTTAACGGCAGGTTGTGGGTGGTTTTCTTTTAAACTGATAAATACTGCTTCCAAACGGTTATTTTCTAACGCATTTTTTATTCTTGGTGATATATCAGGGATAGTTGCGGTGATGTATGTCTGTAACAACCCGCCCGAGATATTAAATTCTTCAAAGAGTTGTTTGGATGCATCATGCAGTATTGCATCCAATTGGTTTTTAGTCATGTTCACCAGTTTTTGCTGCAGGTACTGCCTGTCAATTGGTTCAATATTGAGCCGGCGGGTGCTTTTGTCTGCCAAATTGCAGCCAATCGCATTTGTTAGCACGACTCCAAAAATATTTATCAGCAAATCCTGATAATGGGCATCATATCCGTACAGCAAGCAATGAATATCATGGGTGGTGAAGTTTTTACAGAATTGATTCTCCATTAGCAGTTTTTGCAGATAATAATTGATATACTCTATGCCGGTCAACTCCATTTTGTCGCTGCTTAAAGGATAATCTATGGAAGCAGGCGTTTCGTGGGCGGCATAGTCAACCTCATAGGCAGAGAAAAAAGCCGGGATTCCATTCTGTAAAGTATCATTATAGGCATGATTACCGGTGGTGATGCAGTTATCTTGAACTTGATTATAGATTTGTTTGGCATGCTCTAATTGTGTTTCCACCAGTTTTTTGCCCTCCCGGTATAGTTCGGTCAAGGGCTTCTGTTTAAGTATTTCTATGCTTATGTCCGCATCGGGAAGGCTCTTAAGATAGACTCCAACAGTGTAAAAGATCGACTGAAAAATATTGTGCGCAGTTTCCTCCATTATGGAACTGCTTTCACCGCCTGTATAGCGCTCTGCCTGTCTGGCCAATAGCTGTATGCACTGTAGTTGAATATTTTCCAATTCCGAATCAGTCAACAGATTCAGGCGGCAGGCTTCCTGTAAAACTGATTGGAAGTAATGTGTCTGATTAAGGTTTTCACTTTTAATCAAATGCTGTTTTTCCAGATTAGTCATAATGGTCCTCCTCATCAATAGATTCTTCGCTGTCTTGGCTTAGATCCGTGTAATTTCTGACTCCATACCGGATATTGCGTGCCAGTAATTCTAACTCCCGGTGCTGCAGGAGTTCGATGGAACCCTGGCAGTTGTGGTCAAAATACTTCTTCATTAATGAAAGCAATTCGTCATCACCGACTTCATCAAGTGTTTCGTTTTTAAAGTAATAGAAGGTTTCTATTAAGTCATTCAAGGTGGCGGTATAGTTATGCTTCGAAAGGAAGGGGGAGTCACAAAATTTCAAAATCAGTTTATTTATGATTCCGGCGCCGAATTCGATGCGTCCATTGCTTCTTAGGGCTGCTGCCCGTGTTTCAGCAAGTTCCACGGCCTCCTCGGAGGAAAGCGCCAGACCGTAACGCAGGGTTATTACGTTGCAGTTTATGATTGTGGAAATTGCCGCTTTGTTCATAATAATTGCCGGGAACAGTAAAGCATTATCAGCCATTTTTTGCTCCTTTCAATTATTTTTTTAAGGCTATTGACAAAGGGTTTGCTTTGTGCTATAGTATAGTTGGATAAATCTATCTATACATAATCAACTTTCGTCAAATTTCAGTATACCATGGGCTCTTTAAGAAGTCAATGGTTTTTAGATTAGTACCAAATCGACTACTTCCAACGTCCGTTTAAGGGCGTTTTTTCATTATTAGGGGAATTACTGTTTTGCAGGGTTGTGGATAATATAATATTGACAAAATGCATACATTAACGTATAATCAAAACAGTTAATTTACTAAACAACTAAACCAGTAATGTTAGTAGTTTAGTAAAGTAGCAAAAGCAAGGCTATAATATCATCAAGAGTATGAGGAGGCAAACAATGAAAATACCAACTGTTTTGAAACACAAACCGGTTATTGTATCAGAAAACTATGAAAATATTGATGGCAGAAATGCCTATAACTCAGACACAAAGGGGCTTTCACTGGGATTAGCCCAATGGAATGACAGAGGAAAGGTAGATATTTCCGCTAAAGTGTGGCGGTATACAGGAGAAAAATGGTCGCGGCAATCTGAGGAACTGCCCTTACACCGCGTTCTGGACCTGGCGATTCTCGTTTGTCGGACAAGGCTTCATTTCAGAGAGGCTTATCGATATGATAAATTATATGACAAAGAAAATCCTGTTATTGACAGAGTGGGCCTCCAGGGAGATGCTATGACAGTGGCTGTATGTACCGACAATGATAAAATTGATGAAGATATTAAATTATTCAGCCAGGCTCTCAGTCACGATGATGAACTAATTGGTGAACGTTTACGTACCCTGGCAAGGATTCTCAGGGAGATGGGTTATTGATTTTTTCTAAAATATTGACATCAGACTCATATTTTGGTATATAATAATTGTTATTGGCACTCTGAGAATCAGAGTGCCAATAACTTGGGGATGAATTTGAATTATTAATTAGAAGGAAAGGAGAGACTTGCTTTGCCGAAAAAACAATTTAAAGCTGAATCAAAGAGACTGCTGGATTTAATGATTAACTCAATTTACACCCATAAGGAGATTTTTTTAAGGGAGCTTATTTCCAATGCCAGTGACGCTATTGACAAAATTTATTACAGGGCACTAACAGATGACTCTCTGAGCTTCAATAGGGACGAATATTATATTAGAGTAGCAGTGGACAAGGAAAACAGGGTGCTGAAAATATCCGACACCGGTATCGGGATGAACAGGCAGGAGCTTGAAGATAACCTGGGAGTTATCGCAAACAGCGGCTCATTGGCTTTTAAAAATGAGAATGAAGTAAAAGACGGGTATGATATTATCGGGCAGTTTGGGGTCGGATTTTATTCGGCATTTATGGTGTCTGATACAGTGACTGTGATAACTAAAGCTTTGGACAGTGATGAGGCTTACAAATGGGAATCCCAGGGAGCTGACGGCTATACTGTTAAGCCATATGAAAGAGATTCTGTCGGTACTGATGTCATTCTCAAAATTAAGGAGAATTCAGGAGAAGAAAATTTTGATGAGTTTCTGGAGGAGTATAAATTAAGGTCTATCATAAAAAAATACTCTGATTTTATCAGGTATCCCATTAAAATGGATATCACCGGATCAAGATTAAAGGAAGGCAGTGACAACGAATACGAGGAATATAAAGAAGAACAGACTGTTAACAGTATGGTTCCTATCTGGAAAAAGAACAGAAACGAACTTGCCCAGGAGGATTATGACAACTTTTATTCTGAAAAGCATTATGGCTTTGACAAGCCGATTAAGCATATTCACATCAGCGCCGAAGGTGCGGTCACCTATAAGGCAATATTGTTTATTCCGGAGAAAATGCCCTTCGATTTCTATGCCAAAGAGTATGAAAAAGGGCTGGAGCTGTATGCCAACGGTGTTTTGATCATGAATAAGTGTGCTGAGCTGCTGCCCGATTATTTCAGTTTCGTTAAAGGAATGGTGGATTCGGAAGATTTATCCCTGAACATATCCAGGGAGATGCTGCAGCATGACAGGCAGCTGAAATTTATTGCCAAAAACATCAAGACTAAGATAAAAAACGAATTGGAAAGCCTGCTCCAAAATGAAAGGGACAAGTATGAGGAATTCTATAAATCCTTCGGCAGACAGTTGAAGTATGGGGCCTACAGCGATTTTGGCAGCAACAAGGAGGTCCTGCAGGATTTATTGATGTTCTATTCTTCCAAAGAGAAAAAGATGGTTACTTTAGGTGAGTATGTCTCCAGGATGCCCGAAGAGCAGAAATATATCTATTATGCATCCGGAGAATCCATTGACAGAATTGATAAAATGCCGCAAACAGAGCTGGTATCAGATAAGGGATATGAAATTTTTTACTTCACTGATGATGTTGATGAATTTGCCATTAAGATGATCGGGACCTATCAGGAAAAGGAGTTCAAATCAGTATCCAGCGGTGATTTGGGCATAGAACCTGAGAAAAGCGAAAATTCTCAGGACTCAGATGAGAAGGACAAGCAGGAACTCTTTGAACAGATGAAGGCTATCTTGTCAGATAAGGTTAAGGATGTCAGAGCTTCAAAGAGGCTGAAGAATCACCCTGTCTGCCTGGCTAATGAAGGTGAACTTACAATTGAGATGGAGAAAGTGCTGAACTCGATGCCATATAATGACCAGAATATCAAGGCAGACAAAATCCTGGAAATTAACGTAAATCACGATGTCTTCAAAGCGCTGCAGGAAGCCTATGAACAAGATAAAGATAAGCTGCAGATGTATACAGATTTATTATATAACCAGGCGCTGCTTATTGAAGGGCTGCCAATTGAGGACCCGGTGGAGTTTACCAATAATATCTGCAAAATGATGAGATAGGCGGGGTTATTTGGATATTATGCCTGAAATTAGCCGTGAATTAAAGCACAGAGTTCGATAAGGGGCTCTGTGCTTTCATAATTACCGGGGTTTGAAAGGTAACCGGGCAGATAGCAGCTGATTAAATTGTAATAACCTTATCTGCGGCGGACATTTTCTCATAAATGGTGTACATATTGGATACCTGTCCAACGGCAAGCTTGTCCTTCAGATTGAAGTAATCCAGGCAGGTGCCGCATGACAATATTTCCACACCGCGGTTCCGCAGGTTTATCAGATGCTCCAGCACCGCTGAATCAGCACAGGTGAGATAAACACCGCTATTGACAAACAATATTGTCTGTGGCACTTTATCACTTTCTACAAGAGTGAACACAAAACTCTTCATTAAGATATCGCCCAGTTCCGCACTGCCTCGTCCCAATTCTGATGCCGAGATAAGAAGTACGATGTTACCAGTAACCAGATCATCGGAACTCATTTTGACATTTTTTTTGGTGATATGAACCCTGTATTCATTTCCTTCCTGTTCTATCTCTACCCCGCACCCCATGCTGTTAGCCAGCGCTTTAACATTGTCTTTGGCCGCTTCATTATCAACCAGGGTGGTTACAGGGCCTTCTTCCATTGCTTCCAGTACTTTTTTGGTGTTAATAACAGGCATGGGGCATGCCATGCCGCGGGCATCAATGGTTTTTGATTCCATATATATCACTCCTCCACACAAGTTTTCACTAATCCAATCATAATTATAATACAGGACCGGTGCCTATAACCAATAAAAAAAGAAAATACTTTCCAGACATACAATAAATATTTTTTATTCTGTCATTGTTTTTACTTTCTCAGTTGAATTGTGACAGGAATTTAGGGGCGTTATGCAGAAATGACAATTAATATTAACTAACAATTATTTACAATACACGGAGTATATTTTAGTAAAAGTAAATTAATACCGGGTAGGAGGAGGAAGCAAAATGGGAATAAGGCTGAGACTAATTTTGCTGTATCTGGTGATAGGAATCGCTCTATTGGCGGGTGCGGGATGCTCAAGCGGAAAGGAACCACAGGAAGCTGAAGCAGATGATGCCCAGGGTAAATATTCCCTGGAGTATATCCAGGAGTCCTTAAAATCAGACAAAAACGCTGCCGATATATCATGGTCAAAAAACAAGTCCCGGGTGGCCTTTTTTAAGAACACAGAGGATTATGAAGTCCAAATGTATCTCTGGAATGTCGGGGAGGCAAGAGAAAATAAAGTTGCAGGGGCCAGTGGTAACCTGTATGACCTCAAGTGGTCTCCTGACAGCAGGTTTGTTACCGTAAATGAAGGGACTTCAACAGTTTATGAAACACTGATAATCGACCCGGATAATCTGACAATAGCAGATAAAATCGTCAATGCAGGCGGCCCTGTGTGGTCCCCTGACTCCGCCAGGCTGGCCTTTGCGGTCTTAAATAATAAGAAACCTATTGTTGCAGTGGAATGGGATGGTACCTGTGACCTGGTGATATATGACCTTAAGACAAAAAATGCAGACGTTATCCTGGCTGCTGAAAATGATTTCTATTACAGCCCTAAGTCCTGGGATAAAGGCGGTCTGAGGTATGAAAAATGTTATTTCGATGACAGGAAACCGGAAGTATTGATACATCAGGAGGGCAGTCAGGGAAAAACCGGCAGTAACAGCAGCCCGTCTTTTACAAACGCTTATAATATATCCACACAAACCTACACCGATCAACAGGTGAACATCGAAGTAGAGATAAAGTATCCAGTTATCACAAAGATGCAGAATAAGGATATAGAAAACAGAATCAACAGCATCATAGAAAATAAATTCGGCCTTCATGATGAGCCGACAGAAACAGGTGATGAAACATTTAAGGAAACGCTGAATGTAAATTATGAAGTTAAGCGCCGGACAGAAAATGCCCTCAGCCTGAGGATTTTCTTTTCAGCATATATGGAGGGCGCTGCACATCCCAGCAATTTTATTGAAGGACTTACCATCAACTTGAAAACCGGAAAGGAACTGCAGTTACAGGATTTATTTGCGCAGGGTGTTGATTATAAGAGTATCTTGGATCCCATCTTAAAGGAGAAGGTAAATAAACTGGATTATGAACTATTTGAAGAGTTTAAGGGTATTGAGGATAAACAGGGATTTTACCTGACCGATACGGCTTTGGTTATCTATTATCAGGAATATGTATATACCCCGCATGCAGTTGGGCCCCTTGAATTTGAGATTGACCTAAATGAGATAGACTGCCTGATAGAATAAATAAAAGAACCCACTAAAGAGCAGTATGGCAAAAACCATACTGCTTTTCTTCTTTAGGTATCTTTTAACATATCGAAGTGGCGGCGATACCGCTGCGGAATGTGTATGTCCACCTTATAGCCTACAGCCTGCAGAGCCTTAGAGATTTGAGTGATTCCGTCACTGTAAAAGACTTCTATCCTTTTCTCTTTGCTGCTGATACCTTTGTAGGTACTGGGGCAAACAAAGGTCCAATCGACACCTTCCCTGTTAACTATAACCCTAAAGAACCTGTCTATCTCATTTTCTTTATAGTCCAATTTCTTCAAAAGAATGTGATGTTCAAAGGCATCATCAATATTAGCAAGCAGTATTTCCCGCCCATCATAAGAAACGAGCATCAACAATGGGTCATCAGCCTGCATAGCTTCTTTTACATGCGATTCGCCTGGATAATACTTGATAACCATGCAAAATTCCTCCTTAAACGTGTATGGCCAAACGGCCAAATACGCTTGTGTAAATTATAGCCCAATTTGATTCCCGACTCAACATTCTCCTGAATTTTTTCTGAAATGGTGTTGACATTGACGCTGCGTAAAGGTTTATAGTAGAATTGTCAGGAGGTGAGGACATGGAATACACAGTGCAGAAGCTGGCCAGAATGGCGGGTATCAGCTCCAGGACCCTGCGTTATTATGATGAAATCGGAATTCTCCGGCCATCTAGAATCAATTCTTCAGGATACCGGATTTACGGGCAGAGAGAAGTTGACCGGCTGCAGCAGATACTGTTTTACAGAGAATTGGGTGTCAGTCTGGAAGACATCAGGGATATCATCACCGGGCCGACTTTTAGCGCTGCCGGTGCTCTCAGAGAGCACCGTGAAAAACTGCTGGCAAAACGGGAACAGCTGGATTTGTTGATAGCCAATGTGGAAAAAACGATTTCTGCCGAGGAAGGGAGAATGAAAATGAGTGATAGAGAGAAATTTGAAGGCTTTAAACAAAAAATGATTGATGAAAATGAGAGGAAGTATGGTAAAGAAATCAGAGAAAAATACGGGGATGAGCAGGTTGACAGGTCAAACCAAAAAGTTAAAGGCATGACTCAAGAGCAATATGCTCAGGTTGAGAAATTGGGTGAGGATGTCATTACTACCCTGGAGAAGGCCTTTGCCACCGGTGACCCTGCCGGTGAACTGGCTCAGAAGGCTGCGGACCTGCACCGGCAGTGGCTAACCTTTTTCTGGGACAGTTATACCAAAGAAGCCCATGCCGGAGTGGCTCAGATGTATGTGGATGACGAGAGGTTTACAGCATATTATGACAAGAAACAGCCGGGTACAGCCGCTTTTCTGCGGGATGCGGTTTTCATTTACACAGGTATGGTTGATAATGATAACGCATAACAAATACTTGCCTTTGGCGCCAGTGGAAGGCTGTCCTATTCATACAAATGGGGCAGCTTTCCTTTTTGGCCGCAAAATCACTAATAAGCAGGAAACATGAGACATTTTGGAGAAATTATAGATAAAACTGAAACATAAACCTGAAATATTTTGCATAAGAATGAGGTTTGATGCCAATGAGCCTTTATCAAAGAGGGAAGTAAATCGTTATTGAATTCAAAGGGTGATGTTTTGCTTCAGAAAACTTATAAAGTTGATTGGCTTTGAAAAAAGGTTTGTAAATAAATGTGAGGTTTCCAAGTATTATGTTGAGGAAAGCCATCTTTCGATTATTGATAAAGAACCTGGGAAGCGGTACAGCTTGAAATGAAGAGAAGAAGAACCTTTGTAGAGAATCATGGTATCGTAAAAATAGAACACGCCACACTTCTTCAAAATATTTCCTATTAAGAAAATTCTTAATAGGAAATTTAAATTATGGAAGGAATTAACACTTAATTGGCGAAAAGTAATGGAAAAAACGATATTAAGGAGTATACGGATGAAGTTTGTTGACAGCCGCGTATATAACTCACAATTGGTTTTTCACGAAGGCAGGCAGCCTGTTGTAATTATGGTTGCGGGATCCAAAACGTATGGTGGCAGACTTTTGGAAAAGTCAGACGAAGGTCTTATTGTGGTTATGGATGAGGAGCCAACGGTTAATATTGATGATGTGATATCAACCCTGCATATTGGTGAAATCGGTTCTGAATTCTCCGTAAAGGGACTTAGAATAGCCAGTCTTACTAAATACTCAGCAACTCAACAGGTGAGTATTTGTCTTGTCCCGTCGTCCGAAGATGTTCAGAGGCGCATTACTGAAGTTCTTCAGTTGATTATTGAAGGAAAAAAAGAAATTCAGGGTGAATACAGTGTCGAAAAGATTCCGTCAACACGCAGCAGACTGCATTACTCCAAGGAAGCTGTTAACGAGCGTCTAAATTGGGCTCGGGCAGTTTCGGGCGCAAATTTGAATCATATTTCAGAATCAAACTTAGACCCTGAAAGTCTTGCGGGCAATATAGAAAACTATATTGGCAGTGTTCAAGTTCCTCTGGGATTAGCTGGTCCCATTCTTGTCAGGGGGACATATACTAACGGATATTGCCCTGTTCCAATAGCAACGACTGAGGGCGCTCTCATATCGTCAATATGCCGGGGGGCGCGGGCCTGCAACCTGTCAGGAGGTATTCGTGTTCATGTAACCCGTCACAGCATGGTGAGGGCACCAGTATTCTTTTGCGAGGACATGGATGGCGCTATAAAGCTGGAAAACTGGATAAAGTTCAATCAGCAAGAAATTGCAAGTAAGGCCAATAGTGTCTCATCAGTGGCAAGGGTTATAAAATTAAATACTCTTCTGTTTGGTAGTATCCTGCATCTTCAGTTTTACTTTTCTACGGGGGATGCGGCTGGTCAGAACATGACGACAGCATGTACTTGGTTTGCCTGTGAGTGGATTGTTAGAAAGATTAGTAGTAACAAGCAAATCAAATACATATCATATTGCATTGACGCAAATCTTTCCGGAGATAAAAAGGTTAACCTGCAAAATTTCGTTAATGGACGGGGAGTTTCTGTTACTGCTGAGTGTCTCATTTCCGACGAAACATTGCAACAGGTTTTGAGAGTCAGTCCCAGAACTCTTCTTCACCTCGCCGCTGCTGGCGAAGTTGCCGGCTTGGTTACTGGTATGGTTGGGGTGAATATTAATTTTGCCAATATAATTGCTGGCATATTTACTGCAACCGGCCAAGATATTGCTTCCGTCCACGAATCCTCGACCGGCATATTTAAGTATAGAGAAACATACCAGGGAGTTATCTTTACAGCCTATCTTCCATCCCTGGTAATTGGTACTGTGGGCGGTGGTACTCACCTGCCTACTCAAAAAGACTGCTTGGAACTAATGGGCTGTTACGGTTCAGGTAAGCTTTTCCGGTTGGCGGAAATTATCGCTTCTGCATGCCTGGCCCTTGATATTTCTACCCTTTCGGCAATTCGAAATAATGAATTTGTGAAAGCCCACGAAAGGTTAGGCAGAAACCGTAATAACAGAAAATTTACCAAATCGGAGATAAATGCAAGGTTTTTTTCAAAATTGCTTTCAGCTAGGAAAGTTAAAGTAACCTCTTTTTCAGAAGAAAAAATTAAAAATATTGACGGTATCGTTTCAAATATTGTTGGTAAGAAATCAGGGGCGTCGGTAGGACTATTTAAGTATAAGTTAAGGATTAATACTGACAAGGGACCCCGGGAGATGCCCGCTGTATTAAAATTAAAGTCCGCAGAAAGTGATCTTCTTAATACCGGCGTGGGGCTTGTTCGTCTTTCGGGAGAAGATAGGCTGCCCGGGCTTTTTGAGAGGCATCAGCACATTTTCGGGTTTGAAAACAGTACCATAAGGGAAATCGCGTTTTATAAAGATGCCAAACCTGAGGTTCTGAAATTTTGTCCGGAAATATACGGAACAAAAATAGAAGAAGACAGGGCTTTATATGCAATCCTGATGGAAGATCTTTCAGGAAATGCTAACTTTAGCACTATTGATGACCCGGCACAGTGGGATGAAAACAGCATAAAAGCGGTTTTAGAAGGCATGGCCTCAATACACTCGGCTTATTTTAATGATTTTCAGAGTATACCTGAATCCATGCAAATTAACAGGTTTGATCCGGAATCACTTTTTGCTGCCAGCGAGTTTCTGAGAGAATTAACTGATTTTAATGCCGGGAAGTTTCCGGAATTAATTACTTCTCAGGTTAGAAAACTCTACCATGATTACATAACAGGTTTTTCCTCCAATTTAAAGAAGATGCAGGATTTTGCCATGACTTTGGCTCACAATGATTTTAATACCCGAAATCTTTGCATAAGTAATCAAAGCGGACACAAAACTCTGGTTTTGTATGACTGGGAGCTGGTTTGTTACCAGAATCCTCAGCATGATCTGGCTGAATTCCTGGTTTTTGCTTTAGGTGAACAAGCAGATGTAAAGCAATTTTACAAATTTACGGAATTCTATCGGATTCAACTTCAGGAAAGAACCTGCATTACGATACCAAAAGAAAGCTTTAACCAGGTATTGCGTCTGAATTTGATGGATCTTGCCACTGTCAGGTTTAATCTTTATCTGCTTGCCCACAATTTATTGCACTTTAAGTTTATACCCAGGGTGTACGGAAACCTTACAAGGTTTATAGTCGAGAGTGACGGAGGTTACTAATGTCTGTTCATGATGAAGTACGGTTTGATTTTATCAGGTATGCAAACTGCTGGGAAGATGCTGACATTTTGGCGGAGGCTCTGAGGATTAAAAAGGGTGATAACTGTCTTTCCGTTGCTTCTGCTGGGGATAACACCTTAGCGCTTCTTTTAAAGGACCCCGAATTGGTGATGGCTGTTGATTTCAATCCGGCCCAGCTGGCCTGTCTTGAACTTCGTATGGCGGCCTTCGCCAACCTTGACTATGACGAAACTCTGCGATTTATCGGTATCGATGAAGAGAAGGAAAGAAAACTGATTTTCAGAGATTTACGTTCCTGTTTGTCAGAGGAGTCCAGAAAGTTTTGGGAGTCACATCCGGAATATATAGATCTGGGGATTATTCACGCGGGGAAATTTGAAAATTATTTCAGGATAATACGTAGGTACATGCTGCCTTTAATTCACAGGAGGAGGCATATCGATCTATTACTTGATCAAAAAGAGCTAACTGCTCAGAAAGTATTTTATGAGCGGGTTTGGAATAATGATAGATGGAAATTACTGTTTAAGATTTTCTTCAGTAAAGCAGTTATAGGCCGCTTTGGGAGGGACCCTAAATTTTTTCGGTATGTTGAGGAAAATGTGGCCCTTAATATTCTGAAACGAACTGAATACGCTCTTACTTCTGTTTCGAATTACTCCAATCCTTATTTAAATTACATTGTCAAAGGAAATTTTCCAAAGCACGCCCTGCCTCTGTACCTTCGAAGGGACAGTTATCAACAAATCAGAAAAAACCTGCATAAAGTTAAAATATTTAAAGGCGGAATCACTTCCTGCATTGATGAACATAAAGAAATTAAGTTCGATGCTTTTAATCTTTCAGATATATTTGAATATATGGATGTGCCCATTTTTCATAAAACCCTACGAATAATCCATAGGGCAGCGGAAAAAGGAGCCAGGGTGGCCTTTTGGAACATGATGGTTGATAGAACTATTCCGTCTGATTTTCCGATAAAAACCGATTTCAATCTCTCTGAAAAACTTCACCTTAAAGATAAAGCGTTTTTTTACAGAAGGTTTATTGTCGGAGAAGCTATTTGAAACAACACAAAGGCCCTCGTATAGTAGATAAGCAGGTGAACACCATTTATAATCTAAACCCCGTTTTTGTCATTAGCCTGATTTGTTTTAGGGAGGGATTTTTAGTATATTTTGGCCTCATGCTAATGTTTTTGTCACTGAAAAAGTATCCTGACTGGGAAATTTTTATAAGGCTCAAGAGAAGTTGCTCCGACTCGGCAATACTGGAAATGCGGGGTATGTCGGGGTATGTCTTAACTTTTGACAAATCGATTTGTTTTGTGATAATAATATTTCCACCATCGATTTCTTCATTCATCCAATGAATCGAAAAACCGACCGGTCTGTTTTCAACCCAAGCCCAAAGGTCACACATGGTTCCCCGGTTATCAGGCAGAATTCCATGATGAATGTTAATGCAGCCTATTTCAGGTAATGACAGGATTTCCTTCTTATAAATATTTCGTGTACGAAGATTAACAATCAGGTCAGGTTGTAATTGACGGAGTTTACATAATGACTCCGTGGAGTTAATATCTTTGACTTTTAGGATAGGGATGTGCAGTGATTTAAGCAGTCTGATTCGGGGATCGTAAATGAATGATGTCAGCATGTTTTTTAGAAGGGTTAACGAAAAGTGCCTGGCTCCTATGAACATTAAAAAAATCACTTTAAGGAGTAATTGTAAAGAAAAGGTTTTTATAAAAACAACACAGGAGATCTCTGTGTTTTCTGGCAAATTATTTTTATCGGTAACTTGTTTTAAAAGATAATAATAATTACCTTTGACATATGTAAACTGTGATGTTACTAAAATGACTTTCATGCCGGATACCTCAGTTTTTGCCTAAATTATATCATAATGGTAAAATTGTGACAATGTTGGAACGAGGTAGGCAGATGCACTCTTGGTTCAATGGTTTATCCGAGGAGTCTGTCCGAGAATAAATCTGCAAACAACATTCTCCCCCGGTTTTAATTATGGTAACTGGGGAATTCATTTGTTGGGCTTATGCAATGAATTCTTAAGATAAATTGGTGGAAGACTTGTACTCCTTTGACTTAGCCAAATACGGGTTTAACCGTTTTCTGACGCAGTTGGTATTTTTTTCGACCGCGTTTGGTTTTAATTTTTCTTTGCATATTTTATTTAACACTTAAGTTGCCTGGGATTTGTCTTCGCGAAGCCGGTTCTTTAAACCGGGAATGAGGCTGCTTATCTGGAGGTATGTGTATGCATCTATCACCTCTTTTTCAAGAAACCCAATATTATCTTCACTGAAATACCCGGCATCCGCCGATATTTCGTTAGGATTATGACCAGTGTTGGTGTTAACAGCATGTGCCATGAATTCTGAATGGTTTACATCAGTTGCCTGATTCGTTACTCCCTTGATTTACCTGAATATCTCAAATCCTATCGATTGGCGGGCTGAAATCAGTCAGCTTGCCTTCCGGCGAAGAATGTGGGAGCATTATATACTGTTATTAATGACGACCAAATTGCAGAGTGCTAATTCCCGAGTTCGTCGGCTGCAGCAAGAGCAGACCGGTACGGAAGGCCAGGTCAACCTCCGAACAAAAAAGTTTCCTTCCCTAGAAATGGTTAACCAGGAAGGAAACTTTTTTTGTGAGCCACAGGCAGCTGGTAACGGGTGGGGGTTGATGAAGATATGGCCCATTCAGTTGTTGCAAGATATTCTATTATGGTTTTCTGGCTTAAAGACTCATTAAGGCTTTCCTTTAATTTTGTTTACGTATTTTTTTCAATATAATTGATGTGATTATTAATAAAATAATATTAACAAATGTAAACTCTATGAACTCTTCTAGTTTCTGGCCGTTATAACCAATGTCACCAACAAATCTTTCTTTTAATCCAATTAATATAGTGGTACTTCCTAAGATAACAAGTACTGATAAACAAATAAATATAAATGTTAGTATAGTCTTTATTATTTTAACCGAGATAGTTCCTTTTTTGTCCATAACATATTTCACCTCTTAATCTGGCCATATAACCACATACCAAGGAAGCTTATACTCATTACCTGTCAATTTCTTGTAATCGTTTGTTAAACTTTGTATCTCACTGAAATTAATTTGCCATTCATTAGTTATACTTTTTTGGTGTTTTCCAATTTCTCTAATTTCCTTATAATCTCGAATAATTTGGTTTGTTCTTCGCTCTATATCCTCCTTAATATTTTTAAGATCATCTTCAATCTCTTTGACTTTTGCCTGGTTTTCTTTTTGGGTCCAGAATAATAGCAAACCCGTTTTGATAGCTATTTCTGTCTTTGATTCAGCAATAACTGCAGAATTACTTGCAATATTTACTGTTAAGCCTAATTGGGTTTGTTTATTCTCAGAAAACTGCCTTTTAAGTGATTCATTTCTATTAATGAGTGTATTAATTCTATCTTGAATTCTTTTTATTACATCCGATTTATTAATTAAAGGACGATCATTATATAGGTTTATTGAGTTACTATGAACAACAGTTACTTCACCTTTAATAACTTGACTATTTTTGTTTACAGTTTTTTTCTTCTGCTTGCTGCTTTTGTTTCTATTATTATACTTGGCAATATTTATTCTTGCCTTTATTATAGCACTTGCTATTGTGGATACGCTTTTAGGCAAGAAGAAATGCCCACTCGGATCAATATACCTCACCGGATTATTAGCAGCATATGAATAAAAATGCTCCTGCCAGGCTGCCCCAAAGGCTATCGCATAAGAATCCTCCTGCGTAAACCTCTGCACGCTTGGGTCATAGTACCGGGCCCGCAAGTAGTAGTTGCCGGTCTCCTCATCCAGGTACTCCCCACAATAGCGGAAGGGGTTGTCAATCTTCTCTACTTCCTGCCGCCATAATTCAGTCGTCTGCTTACCGCCAAATGCAGGTAGAGGATTGACTTCTTCCTGCCCAAAGGGATCATACCGGTAATCCTTAATAAGTTGGCCCTCTTCATCCAGTAGCTGGGTGACATCCCCATGAGCATTGTGCAGGTAGAATAACATCTGTGCATCAACCTGACCGGGGTTATTCTCCCGGTAAATCAGTTTCAGACCGCGGATGTTTCTTGCCGTAACTGCATTATTCTTATCTGTCTCCAGGATAATATTACTTCCATTGTAGTAATAATTTGTTGCCGTATCCCCAAAATCCTTCTTAGTTCGTAATCCGGTTCCATTATACGTATACTCAACGAATCTACTGTCCGGGGTCTGTACGCGCTGCAGCTGGTTAAACCCGTTGTAGTAATAGTTAAAGGACTTGGTGGCCATGGTATTGCCATTGATTTTAAATACATCTTCCTTGGTCAGCTGGTTTCCCACCGCATCATAAGTAAACCTGTGCTGAACCGTTTCTCCGCTTTTTGTTGTTTCCTGGAGCATAAGGCGGTTGTTCTTGTCATAGAGGTATGATGTTTCTTCAATCTTGTTCCCGGTTATTTCAGTAATCGTCTTGATATTGTCCAAGTCATCATATTCATAGTTTTGAATTTTGTCATTTGGCAGCAAGGCAGTCTTAATCCGGGATAGGGGGTCATAGTAGTACTTGGTAGTCCCGTTTCCTTCATCCTTTTGAATTTGGTTGCCGCGCTTATCATACTTATACTCATAACTGCTGACAATATTGCTGCCATCCCAATGACGCAGGTTTTTGACATTACCTGATGGGTAGTACTGATAGGTTGATTTAATTCCCGTAACCCCGTTAAGTTCTTCCGTTAATTGGCCAATATCATTGTATTTGTAGCTAAATCTCTTGCCATTATCGTTGAGTGTTATTAACCTGCCCACATTGTCATATTCATAGTTCAGGTTAATCTGTGTCAGGCTGCCCTGCAGCACCTTAAGGGCAGAGACCCGGTCAACCCTGTCATAGGCATAGTTCTGCCTGATACCGTTTCCGTAATTTACAGAGGTAAGGCGTCCTAAGTTATCATAATCAAAAACAGTGGTTCCGGAGGCATCAGTCATCTGCCTGGTTTGCCCCAGCTTGTCAATTGTTATATTAATAGCTGTTTTCTTGCCGTCCTTACTGTTTTGTTTCTGTACCAGCCGGTTCAGACCATCATAAGTATAGGTTGTGGCAACCTTATTCCGGTCAATCAGCCTCACCAGGTTACCATTATTATCATATTCATATCGTGTTTCCTTATCGGCAGCATCTGCTGAGAGGATGAGTCTGTTCAGGGAATCATATTCATACGAATATGAGGAGGACTCTTTATCCTGCCAGGAATTTAGCCCTTTGACAACCTTTGTGGTATTACCGACCCTATCATATTCGAACTTGGTGATATTGGACTCTGTAGAGCTAATTACCCGTTCTGTCGCCGACAGGAAATTGCGGCTTGTATAATATTGCCTGGTCTCAAAACCTTCCGGGTCCACTGTCTTTATCAGGTTGCTGTTGTTGTCATAATAGAATCTGGAGACAGCAGACTTTCCTGACTCGAAAGGTGCCTTAACAACTATCTGCCGGCCCAAAGAGTCATATTCAAAAGATACCGTCTGCCCCAGGGCATCAGTTTGGGCTATCATATTACCCAGCCGGTCATACCGGTATTCAGTACTGCTGTCTTCGGCATCAGTTACCTTGGTTAACTGGCTGAGGGCATCATACTTGAAGAGGGATTTTGTTCCGGCAAAATCAATCGCTTCTGTCTGGTTGCCCAGGTAGTCATACCTGTATTGAGCAAATTCTTCTTTGTTTCCGTTAAATCTACCCAGTTTGGCCAGCCATTCGAAGGTATCAAAATAATAGTTAGTGACTCTGTTTTCCCGGTCACCCTTGGCAGTTACTGTTACCTTAAAGAAGGGATTGCCGAACTTGTCATAATTGGCCTCATCATAGGACACCCTTGTATCAGCCAGAATCCTGCCGCTGCGGTCAGCGTGGCTGACTGCGCTAATCCGGTTCAACTCATCATATTTGAGATATTTAGTGTTCTTGTTACCGTCCTTTTGCAGGATCGGGTTTTCCAAGTCATCATACTGCAATTCAGCAAGAACGGTGTCTGTCTCCGGGGCAGTAACCCGTAATAAATCCCCCAGGCCATTGTAGTCATAAACTAACTTATCACCATTGGGGTTAGTTACCTCAAGGATATTATTTAAATCATCATATTTATATGTTGTTGAGCTTTTATCAGGATACGTCTCCTGTAAAAGCCTGTCCAGGGCATCATAACGGAAGTAAGAAGCATTTCCTTTTCCGTCAACAGAAGTAAGTCTGTTACCGGTGGCCAAATCATAGGTATATTCCGTTTTAATATCCCTGGTGCCGCCATCAGCATCCTTGACATCTTCTTCAATAACTGCTGTCAGGTAAGCCCCTTTATATTTAGAGCTAAACAAGAATCTGGTAGTTACCCATTCACCCGGTTCCTTTTCAATCTTTTGGCTGGTAACATTTCCATACCCGTCGTAAGTATATTCTGTCTGCGCCAGAAGTTTTCCGTTGCCGTAAAAAGTCTCACTGGCAACAGTCTTTTTATCTGGGCTGAGGGAATACCGGACTTCAGCGGTGGTGTTTTCATCCTGCTTGAATTTCTTGCTCTTTAGCAGGTTGTAAGCGAAATCATAGCTGTAGAATATCTTATGTTCATCACTGTTAATTTCATCAGGATCATCAGGATGGTTTTCGGCCACTATGTTCCCACGGTGGTCATATTCATATGTATCCACCTTTTCTGAGAAATCATACTTGGCATTATATGTTTTGGTAGTATCTCTTACAGGCAGGTTATATTTATCGTGATATTTGGTAAAGACTTCACTTAACAGCCGGTCTGAACGGAGTTCCGTCGTGTATAATTGGTGTTTCCCATTATACATGTATTTAGTTGTTACATCTTTTCTGTCGGTGACCGTAGAATAGTATTTATAGAGTTCATCTATTGAATCTGCCTTATATGTTGGATACCCGTCGGGTTCGTTATAGTATTGGTATCTTAAGAGGTTATAGGTTCTGTCTCCATCAACATCCCGGCGCTCTTTGACCTTGAAATACTCCATGAACCCACTGTTCAGGTTTTTCTTGCTTTTTTCATAGACATATTGGGTCTTAGCTCCGGTAGGGTAGGATATTTCTATCAAATTGGCATACAGATTATTTTCCGAGGACTTATTTCCTATCTGGTCAAAAGCAGCTTCCTGGAAGGTATATTTATAGGAGAATTGGCGCCCCTGGGTATCAACAAATGATGATAAGTAGAATTTTCCCGTTTGACCCGGAATTTGAGTTTTAATCAGACGAACACTGCGTCCGCCGGATTTAAAAATAGTACCGGTATCGTTATACTGGATATCCACAACACGGCCTACCGAGTCAACAACTTTGGTTAACAGCCTGAGACCATTAATGGTTTCATAGTAGTACCTGATGGAATTGTGGGACCGATCCATCTCCACCAGCAGTTCACCATTAGCAGAGAAATAGTAGGATGTCCCATCGGCATAATAAAGCCTATAGGCAGAGGGATCCTGGCCATTATCAAATGTAGTATCTTTGGTAAAGACTATGTCACTCAGCTCATAATCAGCCAAACCTGTTCCGGTGGTAAAGTCAGCCTTATATGTTTGCCCATTGGGCAGGGTAACCCATACTGTTTTATTATCATCTTCTCCATCTACTTCTAGAGTAGGGATATCAAGGCTCCAGCCTTCCCCGAAGATATATTTGGCTGCTGAATCAGCACTTTTTGCTCTGGGCTTATTTACTATATTGCTGGTAGTTAAATCAGGAGTTCCTGACTCGAACTGGAGATAACCGGTAAATACCCATTTATGCTCGTCTAAAGTTGTTTCACCCAAAATAGTTAATTCGGCTGGATATTTTAGCGCTCCTGTTTTTAACCAATACCCGTTGGCATCAAAAACATCATAATAGGCAATTACAGTTTCCCCATATTTAATGCCCCCGGCGCTGCTGGTTCCTTCATCGAATGCTTTGGCATCCCTGTTACGGTATTCCAGGACCAGGGATAAGTCCATGCCATTACGCCCCGGGATATCAAATATGGTGTTCCGGATATTTAATTCACCGGTTTCAGTACTTACTGTTTCCCGTATCCCACTGGTGGCCTTGGAGAATGGA
Source organism: Phosphitispora fastidiosa (assembly GCF_019008365.1). Taxonomy (NCBI): domain Bacteria; kingdom Bacillati; phylum Bacillota; class Clostridia; order Eubacteriales; family Peptococcaceae; genus Phosphitispora; species Phosphitispora fastidiosa. Next base: position 103,210 of record NZ_JAHHUL010000003.1, read on the forward strand.
GCATTTAACTCAATATTATATAGTGCCTTCTGTTTATCTTCCTTGAGGACTTTCATCAAAGAAGAGACCGTAGTAACCTTAGGTGTCTCAGCTACAGCAGCCTGACACCATAGCATCATTCCGGTAAACAGGAAGGCTATAAGAGAAAAGCAAAACTTCTTCATTCTCAACCTTCCTTTCTTATCCGGAATAACTGTTTATTATCTCTTCCCAACTCTTGCCGGCTTTTCTTTCCTGCAGGATTTCATCCATTGAAGTTCCGGACTTCTCTGCCAGGCGGGCCGCATTTTTTACTTCCCAGACAGAAAATCCGTCTTCTTTGTATTTACCCAGTTGAACCCTAGTTAGATTATGCTCCCTGCAAATCTCTTGTTCAATTTTCTCTTTTTCCTTTTCGGCCTCGGCATTAGCTTTTTTTACAGCAGATTCATAGTCTTCTGCCGAAATAGTCTGGTTACCGGCAGCCTTTTTGATGTTTAGGGTGGCCTTATCGTTTGCATTTTCAAATTTGTATGCAAGCTGATTGCCGACTTGTTCCCAGGATTCAGAGTTCTTTTTTAATTCCAACACTTTTTCAATATTCATATCCTTTGCCCTGGCGATACTGTCAGCATTTAAAATATCCTGTGGCGTGTAGCCGTCTTTCATCCAACTGCGTATCAATTCCTCATCGGCAGGCTTATAATGCTTGAAGTCCTTCATATTTAAAGCATTGGAGAGGACAAACTGCATTTCTGTCCCTTTGGCATGCTCAGCCAAAAGCTCTCCCGCCAAGCTGAAATCAGAATCATTGGCTGCCAGGAATTCATATACTGCTAGAACATCTTCTGCCTTGTATTTTGTTATTAAACCGAATACTTCTTTATAGGCAGCCTGTTTTATTTCTAATGTATCTAGTATTTTTTTGTATACAAATATGTTCTGCCTGACTGTATCCCAGTCTTCTATGGCATCATATAACCGAAGTACCGCACTTTTTGACAGCCCGGACATGGCGGCAATATCACTAGCCAGTTGATTGTTGTCTGCAGATTTACCGTTTCCCACTGCCCAGACTGCTGCACCTGCAAACAAAGCTATTAGGCAAACTGCCAGAATTACGGTGTTGCGCTTTGATAACCTCATTTTTTCACACTCCTAACTTGGGGTGAATCTAACTCTCGTCAACTGAAACGAATTGAACGTTATAGTAGTTTATAAAATCATTTGTAGTAGGAATGCGGTAGAAAATGGAACCTCTATTATACTGTCTTTCATTAATCCATTCCATAAAGTCTTCTACAGAATCTTCATCAAGGCCATTGTAGGTCTTAATAGTCCCATCGGTCATTGTAATGTTTAATATTAAATTAGGCAGCACGAACAGGTCTTCAACATAATCCACCGTAATCAAGCTGTTATACCCTTCGGTTGACATGTCATCAACCTTCATGGCATTGACAACAGAGAAACTGGTCCCTGCAAGTTGACTGGTTAGGTCCAATTCAGGGATGGCTCTTAATTCTTCTGCACTCATCCCCTGCTGGGTAACGGCAATCCAATTGTTTTCAACATCAGCTATTAAATCGGCACTAACAGTTGTCCACTGATTGTCCTTATAGGAGTAGTAAACTGGATTTGTTGGGTCTTTAACAATGAAATAGTGCATTTCAGCAGCTTTGGGCTGAATTTCTACCGGGTAAATCCTTCTGATTTTCCTCCAATTAGATGCATCAAAAGACTGACTTTTTGTGGTATATAAAGCCTTTTCCAGTGATATATCACCTGAATAGCTGTCACCGCCATTGAGTGTTACTGTTATGCTTTTTAGAGATGGACTAATATAGGGGTCCACTGAAGCAAAGTATACTGCTGTATCAAAATACAGTACCTCACGTCCGCCGGCATAGAGGGGCGCAAAATCACTTTCATCCATGGCATTGACCTCGTCTATGGTCATTCCATGTTGTTGGAAGTCTTCGTCTAAAGGAGTAGCGCCTGTTTTGACAACTGCCCATGTCCCTTCTTTGTATGTATGCCATGAATTCTTGCCGTCAAAGGAGAATAAGTAACGCTCAGGTCGTTTCACACCATTGAAATAGTAGGTTGAGAGACCATTAACAGCAATATAGGCCATTTTGGTGCCTGTATCATTCACACTAAATTGATAGCTATCTTCAGCATCAGTAGGGCGGATGTCTTTTAATGTATCTGTTTCGGTATCGTAAAGGTGATATTGATCATTTCCATCATTAAGAATTAATTTATTGCCATCAGTGACTTTGATAATATTTGAGTTGTTATTTACATCAAGTTTCCTGGAGGTTTCTGATGAAACCTGATAACTATACAGGTCTCCATAAACTTTCGTGAAAACTAAAGATCCATCCGAATTTGACCACAGCCCTTGGACAGTATCCTTTGCAGTCATTAACTCAGAACTCTGCCAGCCTGTTGGAGTTTTTACTACTTGGAATAGCTTGTCTGCATTGGTATAGAATATCTGGTTTCCTATTCTGGAACTGTCAAGATGACTAGCTGTTGAACTGATCAATAACTCACCAGGTGATGTTGTTGAGTACAGATATATATTGCCTTCACCGTGATAACAAACGGAACCATCATTTTGAACTGAATAATCTGCAACACCTGTCTTAACAAGAGTCGTTTGTTTGGAAATGTCATCATAAACGTATAAATCATTTGATGCAGTTTTAAAAGCAACTTTATTCCCTGTTAAATCTGTTTTAATGGACACAGGTACATAACTGGATAGTTCCTTTTTTTCCCCGGTTCTTAGATCAACTAAATATAACTTATTTCCAGCATCGGGGTTTGCATAAAAGATTCTGTTTCCGTCTCCTGACAGGGTAACTACTGTAGGTTTAGCAGTAGAGTATGTTCTTGTGACTGGAAGAGAGCTTATTGTTCCTGAATTGTCAATATATGATGAGTCAATGGAAACCTTTGACATTTTACCTATTGGTAAGACGGAGAGACAATCTCCAGTTATTGTTAAGTCTTGCAACTGAGAGGTAATAAAAGGGTCATTAGATGTCAAAGTTACTTTATATTTCAAAACTGCGCTTGATAAATCCGTTTCTGCAGAAACATCTGGGATGAAGCCACCATTTGAAACTGCTTTCCATCCTTGCCAGCTAACCCCTTCGTCTAAAGAAACGTTGGTTTCTACTGATAATCCGGTATTTGCAGGAACAATGGAAGTCCAGCTAATGATTAAGTTGGTAGGATTTTGAATAGTTGATAAGTCTACTGTTGCTTCATAGTATCCTCTGGTATGGTTTAGAGCAAAGAAAGAGCTTGTTTGAGGGCTTGTAAACCGAAACGTGGCAGTTCCATCTATCTGCCCCCATGAGTTGCTTCCCCAAGCCCACACTGTACCATCAGATTTTATAGCCATTGAATGCTTTTCCCCAGCAGCAATCGAGACTACATCGGTTAGACCGATTACCTGTCCTGGGGTGGGCTTGGTTGTAGTAGTACCATCTCCTAATTGCCCATCCATGTTGTCTCCGCAGGTCCATACTGTACCGTCAGATTTAAGTGCCATTGAATGACGCGCCCCAGCAGCAATAGAAATCACATCCGTTAGACCGCTTACCTGAAGAGGGGTGTACCATACAATTGTACCAGTTACATATCCTAACTGGGCACAACTATTATACCCCCACCCCCAAACTGTCCAATCAGATTTAAGTGCCATTGAATATTGGAACCCAGCAGCAATTGAGACTACTTCGGTTAGACCGCTTACCTGAACTGGGGTGTAACTGTCTGTAGAAGTACCATCTCCTAACTGGCCAAAATTGTTTTTCCCCCATGCCCACACTGTACCATCAGATTTTAATGCTATGGAATGATCATTTCCAGCGGAAACAGAAACTACATCGATCAGACCGCTTACCTGTACCGGAGTGTATCTGTGTGTAGTAGTGCCATCTCCTAACTGTCCATTACTATTATAGCCCCAAGCCCACACTGTACCGTCAGATTTTAATGCTACAGAATGCATAGATCCAGCAGCGATAGTAACTACATCGGTCAGACCGCTTACCTGTACCGGAGTGTACCTGTGTGTAGTAGTACCATCTCCTAACCGGCCAGCATAATTACATCCCCAAGCCCACACTGTACCATCAGATTTTAATGCTATGGAATAATCATATCCAACGGAAACTGAAACTATATCGGTCAAACCGCTTACTTGTACTGGGGTGGCTCTGTATGTAGAAGTGCCATCTCCTAACTGGCCATACTCGTTCATACCACTTGCCCATGCTGTACTGTCAGGCCCTATTAAAAGTGAATGTTTTAGTCCCCCATCAATTATAACTTTTTTATTTAACTCTACTGCCCCATCATTGGTGGGAATTACACTGCTTAAAATACCCTGTTGAAAATCCGATTTAGTTGTGTCCTCTTTGAGGATGTTATTCTGTGTTACCATAATGGTAGGGTTTGTATTATATGTATTTGGTAAAAAATCTGGCTCGGTTGGATTTGAATTAAATCGTAACCCTCCATTAAGATAAACAGTCTGAGAATTAGCCATTTTGGGGATATCTGATAAATAAGTTGGAGAATAGACAGATGTTAATTCATCAAAGTACCAGGTTGAAGCTTCGTTACAATGAACTTGGATACTATTTACCTCAGATATCTGGGGATCCAATGCAGCCAAATCCAACGTTAATGAATTCCATTGCCCACTGTTTAGGTCTTGTCCGACATAAAATTTGCCATCCTTATTTGAATCATTTTTTACCTGAGAGTCATCTGCCCAAAATTCTATCCATTGTGCACCGGCCACTGGCTTAACCCACAAGTTAATTTTGCTATATCTGTTTACAGCACATGAAGCGGAGGCAGCAGCTAAAGTGAAATCCACATAATCTTTAGTGCTATCAACACCACACTGAATTTTCACAGCATAATTTTCGCTAATTCTGTCTTGGACCAATGACTTGGTCCCTGAAGTAATATTGGCTATACCATCTGTGTTTTCCATTTCATCATAAAACGGTAAATTTTGCTGTACTTCAGCTGCCTGAACTATATTAGGAAACAGAGACAAAATCATCATCAAACACAAAATAAGAGAAATTTTTTTCTTATACATTTAATTACCTCCAATAATTTTTACTTTAAAAAAATTTTTGAGACTACGATGCTTTCAGAACGAGCTTATAACATTTAGCAGCGAAAACTGGAGACTCTTTCCGGCAACACCTAGGTCCAACAGAAAAAACAATGACACAGGGCTGAACCAATTGTAGGCCTTTCCACTCCACCTCCTATTCACATTAAATCACCCAAAAAATACCCTTTTTTCAATTAAAAGCAGATTACCCCATTTTTTACAAATGACTTTTGTTCCTACTATTGTATAACATCAAACCTGCTAACAATGTCGAAATAGCAGGACTAGGGGTATGCAAATGCGGTCGAATTTGTCATCTTAATGTAAAGATTTCAAACTGGACAATCTCCTCATTTCCTGAAATGCGGTTTTTGGGGTACAAAATACGGTCTTAGGGGTTTAAAATACAAAAAAAACCACGAAATTAATCGCAGTCTTTTTGAGTATCAGCAAAAATTTTTTACTTTTCTTAGCTTGCCCTTATCAAGTTGAAGCATTTTAATTTTGTGGACGAAATTATTTCACCCGATTCTTGTCAAAATTTAGATTCTTTACATAACCTGCCTCGTCATGGGAAGTATCCCGTAGATATTTTCCAGAATTGTTTATAAGATCCCAATATTTTTGTAACGGTAGCGGCACGTTCAGCCTTTGCTCTTTGTCCATGTTTCTCATTTTAAAAAAATAACCTGCTTTTCATCTACTACTTTCTAGATATTCTTGCCATTGGTTGCTGTTACCAGTAACTGATTAGCAGGAAATATAAGACATTTTGGAGAAAGCATATATAAACACGAAATATTTTGCATAAGAATGAGGTTTGATGCCCATGGGCTTTTATCAAAGAGGGAAAAGACTCGTTATTGGTTTCGCCATTGCAGTAATGATTGCCGGAATAAGTTTTGCAGTTATTGCTTTTACAGATACCAACGCGAAGTTTTCGCCCCTTTCGGCCCGAAACGGAATACTGGACCTGGCCGGATGGGATCCCGAAAGAGACGGGATTTTGAGCCTGGGTGGGGAATGGGACTTCTATTGGAACAGGTTCCTCAGCCATGATGAACTTAAGGATTCGGGTCCGGAAGCTGATGTAAAGGCTGAAGTGCCGGGTGTCTGGAACACTTACAAAATCAATGGCAGTAATCTTCCCGGTTTCGGGTATGCAACCTACCGGCTGAAGGTGATTAACGCAGATACAGATGAAATTATGGCCTTCCGGATACCTTCAGAGTCTACTGCTTATCGGATGTACATCAATGACAGGCTGGTTGCCTCTACCGGGAATGCAGCAGCGGACAGGGCTAACTTCAGACCGGAATTGAATCCTCATACGGTTCAGGTTTTACCTCCGGGAGACCAGTTCGATATTATTGTACAGATGTCAAACTTCGTTTATTCCCGCGGGGGCATGTGGTTTTCAATCGAAATGGGCACATCGGAACAGATTCAGTTTCTGGACAGGCGGATTATCTACCGTGATATTTTCCTGTTTGGCAGTTTTTTCATTATGGGAATGTACTATTTAAGTATTTTCCTGATGAGACGTGAAGACAGGAGCAGCCTGTATTTCGTCCTCATGTGTATTGTTGTCATCGGCAGGACGAGTATACACGGGGACTATGCGGTGTACAGGCTGCTGCCGTTAATTAGCTACCAGGCCGTAGTTTTTATTAATTATGCCACTTTATACTGGTTTCCCACAGCTTTTCTCTTACTCTTGAGGGAGTTGTTCCCTGAAGAGGTGTCCCAAAAGGCAGTCAGAGCAGCTGTCATCTATGCGGCAGCAGTGACAATTGCGACGTTGCTGCTCCCTGTCCATATCTATACAAGGTATACCTATTTTGCCTTGGCAATGCTAACCCTGACATCTGTATATGCCGTTGTTTGTACCTTTATTGCCTTCATGAGGGGAAAACAGAATTCTTCAATAGTGTTATTTGGAGGGCTGGCGCTGGTCGGCAGTGCCGGTTACGATATCCTGGTTCATTTAAAGTTGATTCCTCAATATGTTGGCGAATTATCAAATTTTGGCTTTTTTGTGCTTCTCTTTCTACAGTCTTTTGTCCTTGCCAGGAGGTTTTCACAGGCCTTCAAAAATGTGAACGAGCTGTCCGGTGAACTGCTCAGGATGGATAAGCTCAAAGATGAGTTTCTTGCCAATACATCACATGAACTGCGGACCCCGCTCAATGGTATCCTTGGCATAGCTGAGGCCATGCTCAGGGGTAGTGAAGGGGATCTGAATGAAGAGCAGAGACAGAATTTATCCATTGTGGCGGTGAGTACCAGGAGGCTGGCCAACCTGGTTAATGATATCCTCGATTATTCCAGGCTGAAGCACCGTGATATCAAGCTCAGCCTAAAGCCCCTGCGGGTAGAAGCTGTCATTGAGACAACATTAAATGTTTTCCGGCAGTTGACTGACCGGCAGCAGGTGGAAATATCCAGTGTCATTCCGGGCGGACTTCCCCCGGTCATGGCTGATGAAAACCGGCTGGCACAAATCATGTACAATCTGGTAGGCAATGCGGTGAAATTTACCAGACAGGGATATATCAGGGTTACGGTAAAAGAATCGGGTGAAATGCTGGAAGTCTGTGTGGAGGATACCGGTTCGGGCATCCCTGAAGAAAAATTTGACGATATATTCAAGTCCTTTGAACAGGTAGACACATCTATTACCCGCGAATACGGCGGAACCGGACTGGGCCTCCCGATCACAAAATTTTTGGTGGAATCACATGGGGGCAGTATATGGGTGGCATCAGAGGTGGGTAAAGGCTCAAAGTTTACTTTTACCCTCCCGACGGCAGAAGAACAGGCCGCAGAAAATGAAACAGACGTTCCGGTCTACGAGCCTGTCGCCGCTGCCCGGCAATCCCTGTCCTTCAGGATAGCAGGAGCAGGAGCCCATGTTTTGGTGGTTGATGACGAGATAGTTAACCTACAGTCGGCTGCAGCCATTCTAAAAACAGAGGGATACTCTGTTACAGCGGTGGACAGTGGCCAGGCAGCATTGGAAGAGGTCAGGAAGCAAAAAGATATTTCTCTAGTGGTATTGGATGTGATGATGCCGGAGATGTCCGGTTATGAAGTCTGCCGGAAAATAAGGGATAATAGGTCCCACTATGACCTGCCGGTTCTGATGCTGACAGCCAAAACCAATACTGAAGATATTGTAAGGGGCTTTGAAGCAGGGGCCAATGATTACCTGCCAAAGCCGGTGGAGGTCGAAGAGCTGCTGGCCAGGGCGAAGACACTGGTGAACCTGAAGGACTCGGTAGATAAGGCAAAAGCGGCTGAAGTGGCCTTTCTGCAGGCCCAAATCAAACCTCATTTTCTCTTTAATGTCCTGAATACCATATCGTCATTTTGTGATACCGACCCGGAACGCGCAGGTAAACTAATCAATGACCTGGCCAACTACCTCAGGCACAGCTTTGATTTTAAAAATCTCGACTTGTTTGTCCCCCTCAACACAGAAATCAGCCTAATTAAGTCTTTTCTGGCAATAGAGAAGGCTCGGTTCGGTGATGAAATGAAGGTGGAATTTGTTTTGGATGACAGTATACAAATAGATATACCTCCTTTGTCCATACAGCCCCTGGTTGAAAATGCCATCATGCACGGCCTGAGGAAAAAACCGGGAGGGGGCACTGTCACCATATCGGTCGGCAAGGCCCCGGACGGAGTGCAGGTAACCGTCAGCGATAATGGGCCGGGGATTCCTGCTGATAAGCTGGACAAAATTTTGACAGACGAAAATTTAAGCGGTGTTGGCCTGAAAAACATTCGTTTCCGGCTGAAGAAGATTTACGGAACAGGCCTGGTAATAGAAAGTGAAACCGGTAAAGGAACACAAGTTTCATTTACTGTGCCTATTGGAGGTGTTTAATCTTGATTCGGGCAATAATCGTTGAAGATGAACGTCCTTCAGCTGATAAGATGGAGAAGCTGCTGAGAGATAGCGGGATTGTGGAGATAACAGGGAAGTTTACAAATCCGGTGGAAGCGCTGGAATTTATAAAGAAGGTTAAGATAGATGCAGCTTTTCTTGATATTGAGATGCCGGAGCTGGACGGTTTCCAACTCGCTAACCATATACTTGACCTGCAGAGCTGGGCCGCAGTAGTATTTGTGACCGCTTATAACGGATATGCAGTAGAGGCCTTCCATTTAAATGCGCTGGATTATCTGATGAAACCTGTGGATAAAGACAGGCTTCAGGAAACCCTGGACAGGATCATTCAGGAGAAAGAGATCCAAATGAATCCTTCCCAGATGCAGGTGCGCTGTTTTGGCAGGTTCAAGGTAATCATCCGGTCCAGTGAGGTAAAATTCCGTACCGGTAAGGCGGAGGAATTACTTGCCTACTTTATTGACTGTAAAGGCAGGGAAGTCAGCCGAAATGAAATTATTGACCGTTTATGGCCGGACTATGACGGTGACAGGGCTGTCACCCATTTTAATACCACCCTGCACTATGTCAGGAAAGCCCTGTTGCGCAATGGTATTCAGGTTAGTATTGAGCATTTAAGGGGTTCATACCGGCTTGATACCAGCTCAATTGATTGTGACGGCCACAGGTTCCTGACGCGGGTGTCTGCTGCGGATAAGATCAGTGATATTACCATTTCGGAATATGAAGAGACTGCTGCCCTTTACACAGGGGATTATCTGGGGGACAATGAATTTCAATGGGCGGAAAGAAACAAGATGCTGTACAGGGAAAAGTATATCCGGCTAATTATAAAGATGGCTGATTATTATAAAACGGCCGGAAATTACAGCAGGCTGGTTGAACTGTTGAAAACCGGCCTGACCCATGAATCACTGCACAGTATTTTGAATTACAGGCTCATTGAGGCATTACTGGCGGTAAAAGATACAATTGCCGCAGTCCAATATTATGATATATATAAGAGAGGCTTAAAGAATGATCTGGGTCTTGAACCTGAGGCAAAGTTCAAGAAGCTGATGAGGCAGAATTAAATTTCCCCCTTTTCTTTATTTCTGCGAATCTTTCAAAAGGTGAGAGTAATTCCTGGCACCGTGTAAAATACGATAGACAATGACCTTGCTGTCTATTATGCGATAGAAGGCTATATAAGGATCAACAATGACCATTCTAAAATTGAAATTTTTTAGAGGACGATCGAATAGCGGTGCACCAGAATGCGGATAACTCTCAAGACGATGTAAGGACTGTATGATACTTTCGAGTATTCCGTCAGCCGCCTGGGGATTTTCTGCCATTATATAGTCGAATATTTCATCCAAGTCTGAATAAGCGGCAGGTAATAACTCAACGTTATATCGTTCCATTAATTTTTTCCTTCAGCCGCTTGTGAGATTCGTTAAGTGAAATTGTCGGTTCGCCTGAAAGACGTTGTTGTTCAGCAAAAAGAAGTCTTTCACGAAGGTCAAGCATAGCTTCCCGGCGTTCAAAGGCCTCGATGCTCATAACGACAAGGTCACCCTCGCCATTGCGTGTAATGTATACCGGTTCGGCTTTTTCACGGGCAAGTTGTGCAATGGCATTATAATCATTCCGTAGTGTAGTGGATGACTTTATAATCATATTGATATCCTCCGATCAAATTATTCTACTATTATTATACTATAATTCAGTTAGAATATAAACAGATACTTTAGAACCTGAGAAGATGGAGAGAATGATAGTTTTAAAAGAGTTTACCCAAAAATCGCAGGCGCCGAAAAAAGTGAATAGGAATAAGACCGCCGGTCAGGTGCGATGTGAATGCCTGAGCGGCTATTTTTTTTGCCTTTGTTTAGTGGTGGTTTAGTGAGGCTTTGTATAATGAAACCGGAAGCTAAGAAAAGGAATGATATGATGTATAATGCTGCGGTTATTGATACTGACCCCGCAACTCTTGAAGCCATGGCAGGTCTGTTGGGCAACAATCCCCATGTTGACCGGATTTCCTGTTTCAGCAGGATGCCGGATTTCTTTAGTGAACTGGAAAAGGGGTGGGTCCAAATTGCCTTTATCCGCGTCGGCGGTCCGGGGCTTCAGGGACTGTCCCTGGCCAAGGAAATAATAAAGATTTCTCCGGCTACCAGGGTCGTCTTTATGGCCGGTATCGCAGGATATGCCCTGATGGCTTTTGACGAAGGGGCCCGGGGATACCTGCTGCTGCCGGCTGACCAGAAACGCTTGGATGAAGTGATTGAAAATATCAGGAAACGTGATAACCGGAAACGGGGTGGTTCACCATAGAGATGTTTGAAGACCCATAGAATTCTAAAGTGTGAAACCGGAAAATTATGTGAGATGGGAGGAAATGAAATTGAAAGGAAAAACCATATCTAGAGGGCTATTAATAACTGTAATGATACTCTCAATGTTGGCGGTCATGTCAGCGACAGTGTTGGCAGTTCCGGCTGATGTCTGTGAAATCGACGGGACCGGTTATTCCACATTAGATGACGCCCTGGCTGCAGTTGAGGACGGAGAGACAGCAACAATTACCCTGCTCCAAAACATTGATTACGAATCGGGTACGGGCATCAGTGTTATTAATAAAAATATCACATTTGACCTGGGCACATATACTCTGAATCTCGGATTATTCCACACCGATCCTGTACTTGAAGCAGGCAGCGGCGGGGTAGTCGATATTATTGACACAGACGGCGGCTTCCTAAACATCGCTGGGGGATACAGGGGTGTATATGCCCATGACGGCGGCACGGTCACGGTGTCCGGCATTTCAGGGATTTATGGCTATGGTGTGGCTGCTGACTCCGGCAGTTCAGTGACTGTCAAGGGGAACATTTCGGCTATGAACAATGTTGGTACGGGCTTACTTGTTAACAGCGGCGCAAGCGTTCACGTGGAAGGCAGTGTGCAGAGTCTTACCGGTATAGGTGTACACGGCACAGACACCTCGGTCACGATTGATGGTGATGTTTCAGCCTCCAACGGCACCGGGGCAAGTGTAAGCGCCGGAGCGAATCTCACAGTGGCAGGTAATATACAGGGTGCATATAAAGGGATTACCGCTTATGGGACCAATGGCGGTACTGCTCATATAGAAGGCACTGTTACGGCAAGCAATAACCTGGGTGTGGAAGCCTCCGGCGGTTCTAATGTTACTATTGACGGGGACGTTACAAGCAAAAATGGCATTTATGCTTATGGTGAAGGTACTTCAGTCTTCATCAAAAACAATACCACCTCAACCGGTGCAACCGCTGCAGGTGCAACAGCCCTAGGCGGCGGGCAGATAACCATAGATGGTACAATTACGGCTAATACATATATCCAGGTCGGGGAGCTTACAAAAGACGGCAGTGCAGGCAGCCGGACTGAACCGACCACAAAATCCGGGTATTATACATATACAGATGACGGGACAAATATGGTATGGGTTAAAATAGATACCTGCCTTCTTTCCGACTGTGGTTTGTCAGATGATGAGGGCGGATTCACAGAGTACACGGACATTGACGGGGAGAGATATTACCATGTTGCCAACGGGAAACAGCTGGCCCACATAAATGACCACCTGGACCTGAATTTTATCCAGACTGCAGACATCGACCTGGCTGTTGATTTTGCCGGGGGCTGGAATCCCATTGGCGGCATCGTGGATGGTGACCAGTCAACTGATGATGACGAATTTAGAGGCAAATACCTGGGTAATGGCCATACCATTGATAATCTTTACATAGAATACGCAGGTCCGGAAGCTGTCCACATTCAGGTGGGCCTTTTTGCCCGGATAACAGGTGAAGAGTCGCTGGTAGAGGATTTAAATGTCATTATAAACGGCATAAACACTGAAAATTATGGGTCTGCCAAGGTTGGTGCCATAGTCGGGACAATAGATGACGGCAGCATCAGAAATTGCAGCGTAACCTTTGATGGTAATATTGTTACTGATTGTCCCAATGGCAGCACAGGAGGCATAGCCGGAGGTTCCTATTTCGGCGAAATAGACAACTGTTCCGTTGTATTTTCAGGTGGCAGTATCATTACTGACGGGTGGGATAAATATGCCGGGGGCATAGTGGGACAGTGCATGTCTTCTGTTAAGAACTGCGAAGTTACCATTGGCGCCGGTCAAAAAATCAAAGCACCCGCAGTTGGCGGTATTGCCGGTTCCCTCAGTAAAATGAAATACTTTGATAAAGTGGTTGAAAACTGTACCGTGACAGGTGAAGGCAGCCTGGAAATCTTTCCCCAGCAATACTACCCGGTATATATCGGCGGAATCGCCGGCACTATGTGGGAGGGAGAAATTCAGGACTGCCGGAATGAGGTGGCTATAATTGCTGATGTCATCAAAATAGCTGAAGGGCAGTCAGCTTATGCCGGTGGGACCGTAGGTTATGCCGGATCAAACTCAACTGTTTATGGCTGTACCAATACCGGTGATGTGGAGCTGGAAATTGCCGATAATATTGTAACGAGTTATGATGATCCCGGTGTCAGCGAGGGAAATGAATATGCCTATGCGGGCGGTATTGCAGGATATATCAATGGATACTCAAGGGCTTCCATAATCGAGAACTGCGCAAATGATGCCAATATCACTTCAATTAACAACATCCCAACCCTCCGTGCCTATGCGGGCGGCATTGCCGGCCATCTTGACTGCGGTGACGGCCAAGATGCCGGTCTGATTATCAGGACCAGTGCAAACATGGGAGCAGACAAGACGGTATCAGCTGTAGCCGGAACAACCCTCACCGGAGGACTGGTTGGTTCAACCACCTTTACCGACTTCACCACCCCTAATATAATCATCGAAAACAGCTATAACAGAAGTAATGTATCCAGTGCCAGCAACAGCGCCCCCAAGACCGGCACCATGTGTATCGGGATTACGGCCGGCGGAGTTGTCGGTGCGGCAGGTGAAGTGAATCTTAATTATACTTATAGCACAGCAGCAGATGTCACAGCAGTAAACAATCATGAAGGGGATGCCTATGCCGGCGGTATCACAGGTGTGATTTATAACACCTCCCTGACACAGAACTATTATGAAGCCAATGAAAATGTGACTAAAGCAGTGGGAGGCAAGGTAAACACAACTGACATAATCTATGAAAGTGATGTCCCGGACATGTATTCCGGCGCGACGGCAGAGCAGTTAAAAACAAAGACCTTTTACGGCAGCGGCTGGAAATGGTATGTCAGCGGAGGGACTGCACCTGATTATTACAGCAGCAGTGACCCCTGGCGGATCACAACATCTGATGGTTATCCCGTCTTAAAGGGAGCTCCGTATACACCACCTTCATCAGGCGGGGGCGGCAGCGCTCCGGTCCCGGTAAAGGTAACCACTGAAACAACTGATAACATAACCACCACCAAAACAGAGATAAGCAAAGCTGCCTCCGGAGGCGAGGTAACTGTTGAGATATCACCTGCCATTGTTGACGCCTTAATCAAAAAAGCATCAGATGAGGGCGCTGTTTCCAAAGGGGATACCATTGCAGTGGTAATCAAGCCTTCAGCTGATATTAACAGGCTGAATGCCGAAATCGGTCAGCCTCAGTTGGAGAGGATTGCCCGGGAAACTGATGCCGGGTTTGGAATTACTTCCCCGCTTCTATCCATTACCTTTGACAATAAAGCTATTGAGACAATTTCAGATGCCGCAGAGGGTGGTAATATCACCATTTCCGCCGGAATCATTGACGAAACAACCCTCTCGGAAAAAGACCGGGCCAAGGTCGCCGGAAGGCCTGTCTATGACCTGAGTGTCAAGAACGGAGATGTGCAGGTCTCCCACTTTGGCGGCGGTCATGCGACAGTACGGATACCCTATACCCTGAAACCGGGCGAAAATCCCAATGCAGTTGTTATCTATTATCTTAGTGATGACGGAAATCTGAAGGTTGTCAGAGGGCACTTTGATGCGGCTGCCGGGGCAGTGGTATTCAAGACATCTCATTTCTCTAACTTCGTTATCGGCCACAATCCGGTTACCTTCAGTGATGTCAGGGCTGGTGCCTGGTACATAGATGCAGTGGACTTTATTGCCGCCCGCGGGATTACCTCTGGCACCGGAGACGGCAAATATGGCCCGGAGATACGGCTTACCAGAGGCCAGTTTATGGTACTTCTGATGAATGCCTATCAGATTGACCCTGCGAGTGGTGAAATAACCGGCAACTTTGCTGATGCCGGCAATACCTACTATACCAGCTATCTGGCTGCAGCCAAAAGCCTGGGTATCGCCAACGGTGTGGGCAACAACATGTTTGCCCCAGATAAAGAAATCACCAGACAGGAAATGTTTGTCCTGCTCTACAATGCGCTGCAGTTGATTGATGAACTTCCGCCAGCCATAACTGATAAAGAGCTTGGTTCCTTCAGCGATGCTGACAGTGTGGCTTCGTGGGCCAGTGAAGCCATGTCTGCCCTTGTCAAGGGCGGTATCGTCAGCGGAAGTGACAACATGCTCAGCCCGGCAGAAACCACCACCAGAGCCCAAATGGCCCAGGTGCTGTATAACCTGCTAGCAAAATAAACGGAAGTTTAGAATTAGGAGGAATGGGAAATGAAATGGAACACAAAGGGAAAAACCTTATCGTGGTGGCTGCTAACACTCGTAATGGCAGTATCTCTGTTTGCGGTACTGCCCATGAGTGAGTCAGCTGCTGTAGGTCCCGTAACCCTTTACGTTTATTCAGACGGCGGTAATGATGGTAGCGACGGATCTTTGGATAATCCGTATGCCACTATAAACAAGGCCCTTACGGTAGCTCAAACCGTTTACAGCGGTAACGAGGTAATAATGTACTTAATGGAAGGGGACTATATCGCAACAGAGTATATAACTCATGCTAATTTAACCATTGAGGCTTTTAGTGACGGTGAGGGGAATTATGATGAGGTTACAATATATCCTGATTATGACAGTGCGCTTGGGCCGCCTACCGGGATATGGACTGCAGAATGGATATTTGCGGCTAATAGTCTTGCCACCAAATTAGGTTTTACCCTAAGTCATGTCAATTTATCCGGTGATAATTCAGCCACCGGAGAACTTGTTGAAGATGGTTTAGCTGTCACCGGGGTTTACATCTATGATGCCGATGTTACAGGCAGCCATGTTACCCTGGAAGATTGTAATGTCAGTAATATTAAATATGGTCTGTTTCAACATCAATCTGATGCAATCACTGTATCAGTACAAAATACCGATATAGAAGCTGAATTACCGGTATATATGAACTATGGAGCGAGCTTAAATATTGAAGGTTCCAATCTTAAAATGACTGCAACATCTTATAGTTCATCGGTCATAACTGTTTACGGCAATTTAGGTCTAAGTATAAAGAATAACGTGATTGAAGGGAATGCGGGTGTAGGCCAGGGTATATACGGAGACGGCTTTTCCGGAGAGATATCAGGCAACCGGTTTTTAAATATGAGTATTGCTCTGGAAATGGATGATATTGCCAGCCTGCTGATAAAAGATAACTATGTGGAAACCACAGATGACGGTTTTGACCTGGAAACTTGTTATGCCAGCGCCACTATAAGTTTATTAAACAACACCATTATCAATAAAGGCAGCAAAGGCGATGGTAAAAACGGAATTTACTTATATTCCGGTTCTGCCACCACAACAGGAAACTATGTGATCAACAATAATGAATTAGTAAACTTTGCCTATGGTGTATATTACTACGGAAACAACACCAATAATGCTATGACTGTCAGCCTGGGCGGCACCGGGCTGGGCAACATCTTCAGGGGGAACACAATCAATCTGTATGCTGAAGATTTGCGTACCACTTCTTTGACAGACCTGCAGGGAACCGACTGGGGGAGTACCGACATTCAGGAGATTATAGACCGCATATATATTGTTGATGTTTACCCTTCTGCAGACTCGGTGTCACCGGTTTCTGACCCGGAAGTAGCCTTTGTATTTGATGAAACACCGGCTACCTCAGCTCTTGATACTCTGTATGTGGATGACGATTATTCTACGTCTGATGCCGGAGGCCACACCTATGGCACAGATGCCTTCAGCACTATTCAGGAAGCGCTGCCCTATGCAGCCAATGGCGGCACAATCTATATTGCCGATGGACAGTATTATGCCCCGGTATGGCTGGACCGCCAGGTAACACTTGCAGCCACGGGAAGCGCGGTTGTGCTGAACCCTGATCCCGATGATGACTCCTGGAACAGCAAAATGGTTTTGGTTACAGCAGAAGGTGTAACTATAGATGGAATTATATTCAATGAGGGCCAGCGCGGTATTTGTTTTGACAGATACACTCTGCGGAACTACAGCTCCCGGCCGAAAACCTTCTCAGTCCTCAATTGTGAATTTGTTGACCAAACCTCAATCTCCATCGAGATAAACGATGGTTACAGTGATATCTTCCCGGGCGAAATCAATATTGGGGGAAACACCTTCAGGCGCAGTGAAAATAACGAACTGGAGACTGTGGCGTTCTATATTTTAAGTCAGGCGGAGCAGCTTAACATGGTTAATAATTCAATCTACAATTACTCTTCTGCCGGTTATACTACTTCAACCAAAGATATTCTCATTGATAACAATGTTTTTTCCCTTAAAAGGGGTTTGTATGTAAGCGGGCTTTACGTTACGGCCGATGGCAATGTTATGATCCGGGATAATACTTTTGAAGTACCGGAATCATATGCTAACGATTCGGGTCAAGAAGGCGTTCATTTGGGTATCAGTATTCTCAATGCCATCCCGGAGACCGCTGTTACCAAGCAAATACTCCGCAATACCATTGAAGGGTTTAATTACGGCATATATATAAACGGAACAGAAAGCGAAGAGTATTTTGATATCGTAATCGGAGGTGCTGAGGCTGATGCCAACAATCTCAGCGGAAACCAGGTTGGGCTTCAATCTTGGCTGTTCAATTTTAATGATGAATCTACAAATGCGACCTATAATATCTGGGGAGTTGATTCTGACCTTCTCTGGAGTTATATCCAGGGTGAGCATTACAATAATTCATTATATGGCCCGGTCAACTACCTTCCGGTTGCTGCCGAGACTCCGCTGCTTACCGGTCTGACCGTTAGTACCGGAACCCTGACCCCGGGCTTTGATTCCGAGATTTACGATTACGCCGTGAGCGTACCGTATGAGGAAGACAGTATTACTGTTACACCCACTGCTTCAATTGGGACAGTCACCGTCAATGACGCTCCGTTAAACGAGTCAGGTTCTTCTGAAATCAGTTTAACCGTCGGTCTCAATGAAATTCCGGTCACAGTGGCAAACGGTGAATTATCTACGACATATACCGTCACTGTAACGCGGGCTGCAGCAGTTAACACCGGCAGCAGCGGCAGCAGCTATACCCCGCCTGCTATCGAAGTCACAACTGAAAAAATCAATGATACCACAACGACCTCAACTGAAGTATCTGCTTCGGGTTCTTCCGGAGTAGCAGAGGCAGGTATTTCCACTGCGGTTGTTGACGCCCTGCTTAATAAGGCTGCTGCCGAAAACGGAACATCCAAAGGAGATATCATGGAGGTATCTGTCGATACTCCGACAGACACCAGGCAACTTGAAGTGAATATCCCACAGGCCGGGCTTAATGAGATCGCTTCAGAATCAGATGCCGGTTTTGCCATCATATCTCCGTTTATCTCCATTACCTTTGACGGCAAGGCCATTGAGACCATTTCGGGAGCGGCAGAGGGAGGAAATATAACTGTCTCCGCCGGTATCATTGACGGAACAACCCTCTCCGAAAAAGACAGGGCCAAGGCCGCTGGAAGGCCTGTCTATGACCTGAGTGTGAAGAACGGAGATGTGCAGGTCTCCCACTTTGGCGGCGGTCATGCCACAGTCAGGATTCCATACACCTTGAAGCAGGGCGAAAACCCCAATGCAGTTGTCATCTATTATCTTAGTGATGACGGAAATCTGAAGGTTGTCAGAGGGCGCTTTGATGCGGCTGCCGGGGCAGTGGTATTCAAGACATCTCATTTCTCCAACTTCGTTATCGGCCACAATCCGGTTACCTTCAGTGATGTCAGGGCTGATGCCTGGTACAGGGATGCGGTGGACTTTATTGCCGCCCGCGGGATTACCTCAGGTACCGGGGACGGCATCTACAGTCCGGATATGCGGCTTACCAGAGGCCAGTTTATGGTGCTTCTGATGAATGCCTACCAGATTGAACCTGCGAGTGGTGAAATAACCGGCAACTTTGCTGATGCCGGCAATACCTACTATACCAGCTATTTGGCTGCAGCCAAAAGCCTTGGTATCTCTAATGGTGTAGGTAATAATATGTTTGCCCCAGATAAAGAAATCACCAGACAGGAAATGTTCGTCTTACTCTACAATGCGCTGCAGTTGATTGATGAGCTCCCGGCAGCAACAAATGACAAGCAGTTGGGCACCTTCAGTGATGCCGGTCAGGTGGCTGCTTGGGCCAATGAAGCCATGTCGGCTCTCGTCAGGAGCGGTGTTGTCAGCGGCAGTGACAACATACTCAGCCCGGCAGAAACCACCACCAGGGCCCAGATGGCCCAGGTGCTGTATAACCTGCTGGCGAGATAAACGGAAGTTTAGAATTAGGAGCATTCCTGTAACTGGTGAATCCGTTTCATGTAAAGCGGAGCAAGGAACTGGATGATAATTAAAGAAAATGAAATATTGTAGAGGGAGGAAGCTAAAATGCTAAAGAAACAATTTCTATCTACAATCATGATCATTGTAATGTTATGTTCAATGATTACTATCTTCCCGATTGATGCATATGCATTAGAAGAAGATTGGGAATATGTGCTACATGATGGGGATACAACTGTAGCAATTACTGGATATACTGGAATAGAAACAGAAATTGTAATACCCTCAACGATAGAGGGAAAACCGGTTACCCGTATAGACAGCGATGCATTTTTAAACAATACCGAGATTACCGCTGTAACCGTACCAAATAGCGTTCTTAGAATAGAGTCCGGCACTTTCCAAAATAGCATGGTGAATACGATTGATTTAGGAGAGGGCCTTACATATATTGGGCAAAATGCTTTCAATGGCGCTAAATTGGTTAATATAACAATACCTAGCAGCGTAACAGAAATTGGCAATACCTCTTTCGCCAATAATAGAAACTTATGTTCTGTTACTATCAACGGAAATAATTTGTTGACACTTGGTGACGGTGCATTTAGCATCACCTCAATAAGTTCATTCAGGATTCCTACATCCTTATCCACTATTGCAGATTGGACATTTAATGATACTAATTTAAGCTCATTGACGATACCAGCCAACATTACAAGCATTGGATACAATGCTTTTGGGAACAATGTAAATTTGAATTCTGTCCTCTTTGAAGGTAATGCTCCAATTATGGCAGATTATGTTTTTTCCATACCTTCATCCGGCTTCACAGTATATTATTACAGTGGCGCAGGGGGATTTACTACGCCAACGTGGACAGCTGGGTCTGCAACCCTCAATACGGTTGAACTTGAGGTGCCAAGTACTTTTGATATATCTGAAGGTAATATCACCATTGCCGACGGAACCAATACCGGCACATATAAAGTCATTTACGGAGACCCGCAGATGGAACGAGATAATATCCCTCAGGATCAAAGTATTACTATATGGGGAACAACGGCAACTGCAAATAAAATTGCTGTTACTGCAACAGAAGGAAACGTAAAAATATGTTTAAACGGCTTGGAAATAACCGGAGGAATGAGTTTATCCTCCAGCGAAAATAGAAATGTAGAAATATTACTAGCTGATGACTCTGCCAATATTATTAGAAATTCCTTGTCCAATGCCTCTCCTGCTACTGGAGGAGGTCTTGTGATCACCTGTGAACACGCTGATGAACCTGGCCACATCTGTGATGAACACTGCGGTTCCCTAAATGTTTATGGTCCCAGCGGAAATGGCGCTGGAATCAGTGGTCACAACTTAACCATCAACGGCGGTAATATTTATGCCAAGGGAGGCAACAGTTCGCCAGGTATAGGAAAATACGGCGGAACTGCAACCAATCTCCGGTTTAATGGAGGGAACATAACTGCTTCCGGTAACGGTTCTTATGGTACAGCCGGTATCGGCGGCGGAGACATATCAAATGCTGATGGCATATACATTTATGGTGGCATAATAAATGCTTCCGGAGTTAAGCAAGGTGCCGGTATCGGCGGCGGAGACATTTTTTACGGCAGCGGTGGTCAGGCGCATAATATCATCATTCATTCTGGAACAGTTATGGCATCCAGCGGTTACGATACTGCATATGATATAGGTGGTGTAGGCGACTGTTCAAATATACAGATTAACGGCGGCTCTGTAAATGCCAGTTCTATAAAGATCCAGCCGGTCAATGCATCGGCAGAGGAAGTTTACCAAACCATCATCACTCTGGAAGGGATTAACACTGTAACTCGTGTCACCGATATTCAAATGACTGGTGCTGATTATTACAATATCAGTGAAATTTTTACGGATGCTTCAGGGAAAATCTATCTCTATCTTCCTCAGGATTCCACGGTCACTAGCATTACGGCAGCAGGCAATACTTATACCGGCAATATCGTTACCACTCTTGACGGGCTGGCAAATGCTGTTTTTGAATTAGTTGATATCGTCCCGCCAATCATAACAGCAGGAGACGTTAATCGGATCAGCGATACTGAAGCAACCGTAAGCTTTTCATCCAATGAATCCGGTGAGTATTATTATCAGGTAGTGGAAGATGATGCACCTGAACCCTCGATTGACACCAGTGCTAACGGAATCATTTGTGATACTTCCGAGCAGACAATTAGTCTGGATTCACTTGCTGCAGGTGCTAAAGATATTCATATTGCAGTTAAGGATGAAGCCGGAAATGTCAGTGAACAGGTCAAGATGGATATTGCTGAGTATATACCCCCGTCCCCCGGCACGCTGCAATTCGAAGCCAGCAGTCACGGCACCTACGAGGGCTATAACGGCTGGATGATCGGTGTGACGCGGACCGGCGGCTCGGACGGCGAGGTTTCCGTATCCTATGCCATGGCCGATGGAACCGCTATAGCGGGAACCCATTACCAAGCTTACAGCGGAACACTGACTTGGGCGGACGGAGATTCATCCAGAAAGGTAATCATGTTTACCTCTTATGATGACAGCGTCTTTAACGGATACCTGAACTTGACATGTGTTTTGTCCGACCCGACAGGAGGCGCCGTTCTTGGGATACAAAATCCACTAAATATTAAAATCAGTGATAATGATACGCCTCCGGTGCCCACCGGGCTGACTGCAACAGCCGGAGACAAAGAGGTTACACTGAGCTGGGACAGCGTTAAGGATGCCTATTACAAGGTATATTGTTCCGAGAGCTCGGGAAGCTTTACTGAGGAGGAGGACTATGTTGCCAGCGTCTATGACGGAACCAACTATACGGTGGAGAACCTGAAAAACGGTACGCTATACTACTTTGCAGTTAAAGCGGGACACAATATTTATTATAGCGATTATTCGGACGAGGATTTGGCGACTCCTAAAGCACCGACAGGCGGAGGAACGGTTATTACATACTACTCAATCACCGCAAGTGCTGGTAGGGGCGGCTCGCTCTTGCCATCTGGAAATATCAGTGTAAAGAAAAACCAGTCACAAACATTTACCATTACACCAGAGTCCGGTTATGTTATCACTGATGTCCTCGTGGACGGTGTAAGCATCGGAGCGGTTGCGGAGTATACATTCTCTGAGATTACAAAGGATCACACGATTGAAGCCTCCTTTGAGCACCCAAGTAAACGCTTTTCCGATGTGGATAGTAGTCAATGGTATCGTGAAGGCGTTGACTTCGTTCTCAGAGCCGGTTTATTTGATGGAACGTCTGAAACAACCTTCGAACCGAACACGAATATGACAAGGGCCATGCTGGTAACCGTGCTCTGGAGACTGGAAGATGAGCCTGATACAACAATCGCCGACCTGTTTGTAGATATCATCCCGGGAACCTGGTATACGGAGGCAGTTGCCTGGGCAGCTGAAAATAACATCGTAGAAGGCTACGATGCAGATTCATTCGGCCCCAACGATGCTATCAGACGGGAGCAGATGGCCGCTATTCTTTACAGGTACGCACGCTACAAAGGCTATGATCTGACTGCTGCGAATGACCTGACTGCATTTGCCGATGCCAGTGATGTTTCATCGTGGGCGCTGACAGCAATGAAATGGGCTGTTGCTGAAGAGTTGATCACCGGCATCAGCGAAACAAGCCTTGCTCTCTCAGGAAACGCCAGCCGTGCACAGGTCGCTACTATCCTCATGAGATTTATCGAGAATGTTGTAAAGTAGGCCCGTACCATGCAGCATTAAATCCGGAAGGACTGGGTAATCAGGTAAGTGATAATGTAAACTTTATCCCGTTTATAGGTATGAGCAGTAATGCCACCTTAAGTGACCTCACTTTGGCGGTGGTCATGCAACAGTCAGGGGTCACTTTAATGCGGCAGCCGGAGCGGTGTTGTCAGCGGCAGTGACAACATGCTCAGCCCGGCAGAAACCACCACCAGGGCCCAGATGGCCCAGGTGCTGTATAACCTGCTGGCAGAATAATATCTGCCAACATAAGTATTAAACAAGCGCAGTAATAAACAAAGCCCATAACATATCACCCCTCTGCAGAACCCGGCAGAGGGGTGATGTGTTTTAATAATGTTAATTTATGATCATTCTTCTATAGAAAACAATTCGCGAATATAATCACGGCGGCTGTGCAGAATTCGGTGGATGATAACAGTATTTTTGATTATCCGGTAAAAGACAAGATATGGGTGTATCACAATAAAGCGATACCCCCGGTTTACCAGGGTGAATTCATCTTCTGACAATACCGAACCCATATTGGGGAATTCCGCGAGATTGCCAATATCGTCATTGAGCTTGTCTAACAAAGATTCAGCCGCGGCTGCATTATCCTTCGATATATATGAGAAGATTTCATCCATATCATCAACTGCCGCCGGGGCATATTTGACCCTACTTCTTCGCGGCATCGATCTTCCTCCGCATTCTTGCCATCACTTCGTCATGGTCTGTTAATTGCTCGCCCTCAGCAATCTGCTTTTCTGCCGCCAACAACCTGGATTGCAGTTTAATCCGGGCTTCCATGCGGCGAAACGCTTCATGACTCATGACAACCAGGTCTGCTTCTCCGTTGCGCGTAAGTACAACCGGTTCGTCAAGCTCATGGCAGTATTTGGAGAAACCGTTATAGTCCTGCCGGATAGTTGTTGAAGGTTTAATATTCATTAATGTAAACCGCCTTTCATATATCTTTATTCTGATTATATTCTATCAAAATTATAATAGAAAAACAATCATCCGGAATCTAAATTAGTCATTTCTGTTTAGTGGTGGTTTAGTAAAGCTTTGTATAATTAAAACGGACAGTTAAGAAAAGAACGGATGGGAGGAAAGGGAATGAATAAAAAAATCTTTCCAAGGCGGCTGTTAATAGCTGCAATAATACTGCTGCTGCTGGCGGCAATGCCGGCAGGGGTGTTTGCCGTAGAGGACTCCGTATGTCAGATTGGTGAGACAACATACGGTACCTTTGATGCGGCTCTGGCAGCAGTCAATGACGGGGAGACCATTACACTGCTGGATAATATTGAACACTCCAGCCAAATAACTGTGACCGGCAAGGGGATTACTTTTGACCTGAACGGTTTCACCCTAAATGTTACCAATGCTGCCGGTACAGCCGTTGAGGTGGGCAGCGGCGGGGAGGTAGCCCTGACCGGTGAAGGGGATTTCAATGTCAGCGGGAACGGAAATTACGTTCACGGTATATATGCTCATGACGGAGGCAAAGCGACTGTTACAAACGCTACAGTATCAAGTTATCGGGGACACAGTGCATATGCAGCCGGTGGAGGAATCATAGAGGTTACCGGCAACGCTTCGGCAAGCGGCACTCACTGCCGCGCTGCACAGGCTGATGGTGCAGGTTCGGCTGTCACGGTCCGGGGCAGCGCCACATCTGTGAACAGCCAGGGTGTTTTTGCTACTGACGGTGGAAGTATCACAGTTACAGGCGATGTCACCGGACATTACAGCGGTGCATATGCCGATGGCGCTGCAATAACCATCGGCGGCAATGCTACCTCAGACGCAGAAGGCGCTTATGCGCTCGGCGGCGGGACCATAACTATCGGCGGTGATGCTGTATGCAATGGAGACAGCGGCTATGGTGCATATGCTGCGCAAACGGGCTCAACAGTTGTGGTCACTGGTAATGCTATATCCAAGGGCAATTATGGCAGAGGGGCATTTGCCGGAGCCGGTGCGGCTGTCACAATTCACGGTGATGCCATCTCCGAAGGTGATGAGGGTTATGGCGCTTATGCCAGCGGCACAGATGCAACAATCGATATTGAGGGCAATGTATCTTCTGAATATGGCTTGGGAGCAGGGGTAATGGACAGCGGCAGCATTACCATAGATGGCACGATTACCGCTGAAACATATATTAAGCTTCAGGATACTGTGAAGGTCGAAGCTGATGGAGAAATTTCCGGTGGATACCTGGTTTACACAGATGATACCAGCACAGTCCGGACCAGCCTTTTTGCAGGCAATGGAACTGAGGAGGATCCTTACCTGATTTCCACAGAAGGTGAACTCTTTAAATTTGCGCAGGCAGCGAATACCGGGGAGGCTTTTACCGGGCAGTATTTCAAACAAACCGCAGATATTACACTAACCGAAAACTGGGTTCCCATAGCCAGCTTTGACGGTAACTATGACGGACAAAACTATGCCATTGACAACTTGATTATAAATGCTCCCGGCTCGCATTATATAGGTTTTATTCACACTGCAGGGGCCAATGCCCTGCTGGAAAATATACAACTGAAGAATGTTGACATAACAGGGGCCGCTTATGTTGGAGCATTGGTGGCATATAATTACGGAACAATCAGTGGCTGCAGCGTTGATGGAGAAATAACAGGTACCTGGGCAACCGGGGGCTTGGTTGGTCAGAATTATTTCGATGCCGTTTTGGAAGATTGCGAGACCTCGGTAAATGTAACAGGGAGCGATTATGCCGGTGGGCTGGTTGGTTATTCCGCCAAAGCTGATATCAGTGAATGCAGTACATCAGGTAACATAACAGGTGTCTCTTATGTAGGAGGGCTTATTGGCTGCTTGCAGGGGGGCAGTCTTAACGGAAGCTTTTCCTTATGCACTGTTTCCGGTACGGGAAATTATACCGGCGGTTTGATAGGGCAGGTGGATGCCGCCAATGGTTTTGACACCTCAATAGAGAATTGTTATGCCATTTCTGATGTATCAGGTGAAGCTGACAAGGCTGTCGGGGGGTTGATAGGCGCTAATTACTGGGGTAGTTTAACCAACAGCTACTCTGTGGGAACAGTAAACGGGTCAGGCGACAGTGTAGGTGGTCTGACCGGTGCGATTTATGCGGGAACCCAAACAATAAGCAGCTATTATGATTCTGATGTCACGGGACTGTCTGATACGGGGAAAGGGATACCTAAAACCACCCTGGAAATGAAAGAGGCAGATACATATGAAGGCTGGGATTTCCCCGGTATATGGACAATTAACAGTACAGATAATGATGGCTATCCGGCCCTGGCATGGCAGGGGTTCGAACATCAAGCGCCGGAACCGGATGCGACTCTTGCGGGACTTGCGGCATCAGGAATCACGCTGACTCCGGAGTTCGACAGTGCTGCAACAGATTATTCTGCAAATGTCAGTAATAGTACAGCCGGTACAACCATTACCGCTGAAACCGGCGACCCTCTGGCAACAATTTCGATTGATGATACGGAGGGAACAAGCAAAGAAGTGACCCTGGCAGTTGGAGAGAATACAGTTACAATATTAGTAATCGCTGCAGACGGAATAACAACGAAAACCTATACGATTACTATCAACAGGGCTGCCGGCACCTCGTCAGGCAGCAGCAGCTATACCCCGCCTGCCATTGTAGTTACAACCGAAAAAACGGATGGCACAACAACAACCTCAACTGAAGTTTCAGTTACAAGCTCCTCAGGTGAGGCGGAGGCAAGCATTTCCACCGCGATGGTTGATGCCTTGCTTAATAAGGCTGCTGCAGAAAACGGGACATCCAAAGGAGATATCATCGGGGTTTCTGTGAAGACTCCAACTGATACCACAAACCTTGAAGTGACTATCCCACAGTCCGGGTTTGATAAAATTGCCAACGAATCAGATGCGGGCCTTGGAATTACTTCCTCCATTATCTCCATCACCTTTGACGGCAAGGCCATTGAGACCATTTCGGGTGCGGCAGCAGGAGGAAATATAACTGTCTCCGCCGGTATCATTGACGGAACAACCCTCTCGGAAAAAGACCGGGCCAAGGTCTCCGGAAGGCCTGTCTATGACCTGAGTGTCAAGAACGGAGATGTGCAGGTCTCCCACTTTGGCGGCGGTCATGCCACAGTCAGGATTCCATACACCTTGAAGCAGGGCGAAAACCCCAATGCAGTTGTCATCTATTATCTCAGTGATGACGGAAACCTGAAGGTTGTCAGAGGGCACTTTGATGCGTCTGCCGGGGCAGTGGTATTAAAGACACCTCATTTCTCCAACTTTGTTATCGGCCATAATCCGGTTTCCTTCTCAGATGTCAATGGTGATGCCTGGTACAAAGATGCGGTGGACTTTATTGCTGCGCGCGGGATTACCTCAGGCACCGGGGACGGCATCTACAGTCCGGATATGCGGCTTACCAGAGGCCAGTTTATGGTACTGCTGATGAACGCCTATCAGATTGAACCTGCCGGAGGTTCGGCTGACTCCGCTGAGAACGATGACAACACCGGCAACAACGAAGATACCGGTAACTTTGCAGATGCAGGTAATACCTACTATACCAACTATCTGGCTGCAGCTAAAAGCCTGGGGATTGCCAACGGTGTGGGTAACAACATGTTCGCCCCTAATAAAGAAATCACCAGGCAGGAAATGTTTGTCTTACTCTACAATGCGCTGCAGTTGATTGATGAACTCCCGGCAGCTACAAGCGACAAGCAGCTTGCCACCTTCAATGATGCTGACCTGGTGGCTGCATGGGCAACTGAAGCCATGTCTGCCCTTGTCAAGGGCGGTATCATCAGCGGCAGTGACAACATGCTCAGCCCGGCAGAAACCACTACCAGGGCCCAGATGGCCCAGGCGCTGTATAATCTGCTGGCTAAATAATCTGAACAAATTGCGAAAAGGGAAACACTCCATAAGCAGCAATTAATTTAAAACCTCCTGTTGCTAACCAGAGCCTCAGGAGGTTTTGTTCCCCCTTCTTCCAGAAAGTCATATGACTTTTTATTTAAAAGTAACTTTTATCTTTCGAAATAAAGAATAAAATTAAAGCATCAACAGTTATTGTTGATGCCCAATCAGTGGAGTTATTATGGATATTGCAACACACAGATTTTTCTCCCGTATCTTGTTAATCAGCCTGTTGGCCGGTGCGGTTCTACTATGGTTTAATGACCATTATCATGCCCTCACCCTAGTTCTCTATGCCCTTTTTACAGCACTCATCCTCTATCATCACCATCAGTACTACACAGCAGAGCAAAAAGATCCTAAAGGCAAATACTTTCTGGTTTTAGAACTATTTCTGGCTCTATGTATTCAATACCTGGACAATACCGGATTTGTTGAAGTTTACTTTTTTATTGTATTAGGTGATGTGCTGTTGGCTTATGATTCAAGGTTCAGCGCCCCTTTTGCGGCCATTTCCGTGATTTGCTATACAGGGATGCTGTTTTTAAAATCAGGTTCTGTGACTGCCATCGAATTGTGGCGTGAAATTGATGCCACCCTGATGTTAACCCTGATTTACATAGCTGTGATTGTTAACGCGCGTTACAATATCACGATAAGCCGGAAAAACCGGCAATTAGCCATTATGCTTGAAGAAACCGCCGACCTGAGGGCACGGCAAAAACTCCTGCATGAACTCCATGACAACCTTGGACACCTGCTGACCACGGCGGCAATAGGCACACAGGCAGCACGCATGCTGATTGACAAGGATCCGGGGGCGGCAAAGTCACGCCTTACTATGATTACCGGGCAAATTCAGACGGCCATGCAGTCACTCCGCAATGTTGTCCGAAGCCCTGCAACCTCATCGGAAGACAGTGAAAAGACCCTGCTTCAAAGCATGTTAATTCTTGTCACTGAAACCACCAAACTAACCGGCATCTGTATAAACCACAATCTTACCAAAATATCTGAAGATGATTTATCTGTACTCAACAGCGCCCAAAAGGCTTACCTGTATAATGCTCTGATGGAAGGGCTGACCAATGGTATCCGTCATGGCGATGCCAGCCAGTTTCAGTTTACACTGAGTCTGAGTGAGAATACTGTTCATTTCTGTTTACAGGATAATGGCAGAGGTTTTGAACAGTGTGTTCTCGGTTTCGGGCTTCATAAAATGCAGCAGGATGCAGAACGTTTCGGAGCAGACCTGAAGTTATCCTCATGCAATGGTTGTACCTTGAAAATCCGTGTTCCGGTAACCGAAAGAGGTCGGGCGGCAAATTAAACCTGACAAGAGGAGGTGTTTACCATAGGGAATATTAAAGTCCTGATAGCAGATGACCAGCCTTTAATCAGGGAGGGGATCAGTATTATACTTGGTTCTCAGTCTGACATTGAGATTGTTGCTGTTGCTGAAACAGGCCTGGAAGCAGTAAATCTGTGCGATATCTGCAATCCGGACCTGGTGCTCATGGATATTCAAATGCCGACCTTATCAGGAATTGATGCGCTCAAAGAAATAAAGAAGAAAAGACCTGAAACAGTTGTCCTTATGCTTACCACTTTTGACCCTGATGAATACATCTACAGCGCTTTTCAGAACGGTGCCGACGGCTACCTTCTCAAAGACATGTCCGGGGATCGTCTTATAGACATGGTGCGGGACGCTGCTGCCGGAGATGTTCTGATTCCTGCTTCCATCGCTGCCCGCTTAATCGCTCAAATTCCCCGCGAACGGCGCAGGAACAGGCTGACTGATTACGGACTTACCGCCCGTGAACAGGAGATTGCCGATTATCTGCAGCGTGGTTATCGTAACGATAAAATTGCTAAAATCATGGGCATCAGCCTGGGCACTGCAAAAAACTATATCAGTACCCTGTATTCAAAGCTTGAAGTAAAAAACCGGCAGGAGGCCATCTGTCTGATTAAGAGTTTTCAAAAAACGACCTGAAATAATTTGTGAGGGGGATAAAAATGTGCAAAAAAACCTTAACATGGTTTTTGACAGTCACCATGATATTGACCATGTTTGCCGCAGCGCCGCTGCCGGCATCTGCAGGAGTGGACGGCGACTGGCTCTACTCGCTGTATGATGATGGCACGACGGCAGCAATTACCGGTTATATTGGTACAGATACGGAGCTTACCATACCTTCTGAATTAGCCGGGAAACCTGTCATCAGAATAGCCAGCAATGCTTTTATTGATAATGTCAGTATTACTTCTGTTACTATTCCGGACAGTGTTTTACGGATAGAATCAGGCGCCTTCCAAAACAGCGCTCTGGCTGAGGTTGATCTGGGTCAGGGGGTCACTTACATTGGACAGCACGCTTTTTATGGCACTAATCTGACAATCCTGTCTGTCCCCAACAGCGTGGAGACAATTGATTTTGCCGCCTTTGCCGACTGTAGTGCCCTGGCCGATATTACTATCGTTGGCAATAATCTGGATACTCTTGGCCAGGGGGCTTTTTCCGGTACGGCAATCACAGAAATAAGTATCCCGACGTCCCTGTCCATCATCGATGATATAACCTTCCAATACTGCACCGCTCTGACAAGTGTAACTATTCCTGCCAATATCATGAATATTGGCTACAGCGCCTTTAATGGCTGTACCGCTTTAACTTCTGCTGTTTTTGAGGGTGACGCCCCCGTGATGGAAAATTTCGTGTTTTCCAGTGTTCATGAAGACTTCACGGTATATTTTTATACCGGAGCTGCCGGGTTTACTACTCCTATATGGTCTATCGGTCTAATGGACTATCCTTGTGTGGAGGCAGGTGCATCGGATACCACTGCTCCCGTCCTGACTGCAGGTGAAGCTAACCGTATATCTGACACGGAAGCTATTGTAGATTTTACGTCAAATGAGCCTGGATATTACTACTACTCAGTAGTGGAAGACGGCGCCGGAGAACCAATTATGGATACCGGTACGGTGGGGACCGATTGTGATACCACTGAACAGACAATCATGCTGAATACGCTCACTGCCGGAGCCAAAGATATCTATATCGTTGCCAAGGATGCCGCCGGAAATGTCAGTGAAAAGCTGAAGATGGATATTGAGGTCTATCAGGACCCGAGCCCACCTTCTTCCGGAAGCACCGGGACTGAAACTGATGCCACACTCACGGGACTCTCGGTTTCAGGTATCACCCTGACTCCGGAGTTCGACAGTAACACAACAAATTATTCGGCAGGTGTCGGCAACAGTACGGCCACCACAACCATAACCGCTGAAATCACCGATCCTCTGGCAGTTGTATTGATAAATGATACAGAAAGAACCAGCAAAGAAGTTACCCTGGCAGTTGGAGAGAACACAGTTACAATAGTAGTAACCGCCGCAGACGGAATAACAACGCAAACATATACAATTGTTATCAACAGGGCTGCCAGCTCCTCAACATCCAGCAGCCCGTCAGGAGGCAGCACCTACGCTCCACCTGCCATTATTGTGGCAGCAGAAGAGGCAGACAGTTTGACTATTGTTAAAACAGCAGTTTCTGCACAAAATTTATCAGGAACAGCTTCAGTCAACATTTCCTCTGCAATCATTGATGCCCTGCTGGACAAGGCAGCCGCCGAGGCAGGGACATCAAAAGGAGATATCATCGAGGTTGCTGTTAATACTCAGGGTGATATTGAAAAGCTCGAAGTAAGTGTTCCTCAAAGCGGTCTGTTGAGAATTGCGAATGAAACTGATGCTGGTTTTGTCATTTCTTCCCCATTTGTTTCTATCAGCCTTGACAACAGAGTCATTGATGCAATATCTGCCGTTGCAGGCGGGGACGATATAATTATCTCTGCCAGCATTATCGATAAAAATACTCTTTCTGAAGCAGACAACGTAAAAGTAGATGGAAGACCGGTCTATGACTTTACCATAATTAATGAAGATACCCTGGTTTCGGATTTTAGCAGCGGCTATGCATCTGTCACCATACCTTATACACTTCAAATAGGAGAAAATCCAAACTCCGTTGTAGTTTATTTTCTGTCTGATGATGGCAGCCTTCAAAGCGTAAGAGGTTATTTCGACAGTACGAAGGAAGCTGTTATATTTAAAACTAATCACTTTTCAAGATTTGCGATTGGATATAATGCGGTTTCCTTCAGTGATGTTCCCGCCGGTGTCTGGTACAAAGAAGCGGTGGAATTTATTGCTGCCCGCGGGATTACTTCAGGCACCGGAGATGGCAGCTACAGTCCGGATATGCGTCTTACCAGAGGCCAGTTTATTGTGCTTCTGATGAATGCGTATCAGATTGCCCCTGCGAACGGTGCAGATGACAACACCGGCAACACCAGCAGCTTTGCTGATGCAGGCAATACCTACTATACCAGCTATCTGGCTGCAGCCAAAAGCCTAGGTATCGCTAAAGGTGTAGGTAATAATATGTTTGCCCCTGACAAAGAAATCACCAGACAGGAAATGTTCGTCTTACTGTATAATGCGCTGCAGTTAATTGATGAACTCCCGGCAGCCGCAGTTGACAAAGAAATCGGTACCTTCGATGATGCTGGCCTGGTGGCTCCGTGGGCCAATGAAGCTATGTCTGCCCTGGTACAGAGCGACATAGTCAGCGGCAGTGACAACATGCTCAGCCCGGCAGAAACCACTACCCGGGCCCAAATGGCCCAGGTGCTGTATAACCTGCTGGCGATATAAATAAACAGTTTCCGAAATATGGTTGACAACCATCTGTTTGTGATAATATACTTGTCTTAAAAATAGTATTAAACAAGCAGATCACGTAACTGGCGGATAGTGGGGGCACCCACAGGGAGCGTGATTGGAGAAAGATTATCGACCGCCTGGGTAGACTAGAGCCCAGGCGGTATTTTATTCGGACCGTTGAAAAGCGTCGTCTAACTGCGTCAGAAATCGTCGTCCACAGGCGAGCCATGCGCATGAATTTAAAGTTGGTCAAAACGTAAGAGGAGGGGTTTGTTTTAATGAAGTCAATTGAACTTAAGTATGGAGTCAACCCAAATCAGAAGCCGGCCCAGATCCGTTCTGCCGGAGATGAGCTTCCCATTAAGGTGCTTAACGGTAATCCCGGGTATATCAATTTCATGGATGCCCTGAACTCCTGGCAGCTGGTAAAGGAACTGCGGACTGCCCTCAACATGCCTGCAGCCGCTTCCTTTAAGCATGTCAGCCCTGCCGGGGCCGCTCTGGGAGTGCCAATGTCTGATGAACAAAAAAAGGCCTGCCATGTCAGTGAAATTGATTTGTCACCTCTTGCGGCAGCATATGCCCGTGCCAGAGGAGCTGACAGGCTGTCTTCCTTTGGCGACTGGGCAGCGCTCAGTGATATTTGTGACAAGGCAACGGCGGAAATTCTCAGGAATGAGGTATCTGACGGTGTCATTGCCCCCGGATACACCCCTGAGGCCCTTGAACTGCTCAAGCAGAAGAGGGGCGGGAAATATAATGTTATCGAAGTTGACCCATCTTATGAACCCCCGGAAATCGAAACAAGGTTCATCTATGGTATTGAATTTCTCCAGAAGAGAAACAGCGTAATTCCGAGTTTTGCTGATCTTGACAATATTGTCACTGACAATAAAGAACTGCCTGAGACGGCAAAAAGGGATATGATCCTGGCCATGCTGACACTCAAGTATACCCAGTCCAATTCCGTGTGCTATGTGTATGATGGCCAGGTTATCGGATGCGGTGCGGGCCAGCAGTCAAGGATACACTGTACCCGGCTGGCAGGGGATAAGGCCGATATCTGGTATCTGAAGCAGCATCCCAAAGTACAGGGTTTTAAATTCAAATCAGGAGTGGGGATTGCCGATCAGGATAATGCCATGGACCTTTTTGTCAGAAATGATGTCACCGAATATGAATTTAGTATGTTAAAGGATATCCTGGAAACAGTTCCGGAGAGGTTTACTGATGAAGAAAGACGGGAATGGCTTAAAGGACTGAAGAATGTGACCCTGGGCTCTGATGCCTTCTTCCCCTTCAGGGATAATATTGACCGCGCTGCCCAGAGCGGGGTTAAATATATCGTTCAGGCAGGCGGTTCATTAAGGGATGATATAGTAATAAATGCCTGCAATGAATACGGTATGGTCATGGCTGCAACGGGCCTCAGGCTGTTCCATCACTGATATGTTCCGCCACTGACATTTGAAAATATTAATGAAGCCATTGCGCAGGTAATACCGGTGCAATGGCTTCTGTTTTTGCGCTGATGACAAGGAAAATGTGAATACAGCAGCGAAATCTTCATAAGGATTTTTCTCAGTTTTACAGAGGTAAATGGAGGCACAAATGAAAAAAATACTGTTGGTTGAAGATGATTTAAGCCTGATTGAAGGATTGGAATTTTCCCTGTCCAAGCATAACTTTGAGGTAACTGTGGCCAGAACGGTACAGGAGGCAAGAGGGCGTTTCCATGACGGTATCTATGACCTGGTTATCCTGGACCTGATGCTTCCTGATGGCAGCGGGTTTGACATCTGCAAAATGATTAGGCAAACTTCCGATATTCCGGTAATCTTCCTGACCGCCGCCGATGAAGAAGTAAACATTGTCATGGGCCTTGACATTGGCGGGGATGATTATATCACCAAGCCCTTCAAAATAAATGAACTGGTATCCAGAATCAATGCTGCCCTAAGGCGTTCCGCTGCCATAAAGGAACAGATCACCGAACTGAGCTCAAATGGGATTACAGTCAAACTCCTGGAAGGCAGGGTAATAAAAAACGGAACAGATATAGACCTTACTTCTGCTGAGTATCGATTGCTGTGCCTGTTTATGCAGAACCCGAGAATTATTCTGTCCAGGGAACAGATCATGCAAAAATTGTGGGATTCCCGGGAAAGCTTCATTGATGATAATACTCTCGCTGTTTACATCAGCAGGCTGCGCGACAAAATTGAAGATGACCCCAGACATCCATCCTTTCTGACCACAATCAGGGGCATGGGGTACAAATGGCATGTTATGTGAGGAGTTTGCTATGAATTTATTGGTAAATCGCAGTGCCAAAAGGCTTTTAATCCTGTTAGTGTCGGTTCTGTTTGCAGGGGCTGTTTTTACACAGATTACTGCATACAACAATGCCGGCCGCTTTAAAAATGAAATGATCACACATGACTATGCTCTGGCCGGATACCTGAGCGCCAAGCATCCGGAGCTGGCTTCCGATATCCGGGCTGCTTTCACGGCAGATAAAACAGAGAGCGGGATTGAAGCGGGCAAAGCCCTGCTGGAACAGGCAGGATATATAAAAAGCATCAATTCAAACCTGCTCCCCGGGGTGAAGGAATTTTACAGGTCCAATGTGACTATCAATCTGATATATTCCCTTGTCATGGGTGCTGCAGTCTTCTTAACAGTCTGGTTGTTTCTGAGAGCCCTCTACAATAAATTAGATGAGTACAATCATAATGTCATCAAAATTATCGAAGGAGAAATTTCAACCAGGCTTGATGACAGTGAAGAGGGAACCCTGGCGAAACTGGCAGCATCTGTAAATACATTGACTGCTTCACTGAATACCCATATTGAACGGGAAAAGCACAGCAGGATTTTCCTGAAGGATGTTTTGACAAATGTATCCCACCAGTTGAAGACACCCTTATCGGCCCTTACCATGTATACCGAGATTATGAGGAATGAAAATCCTGATAATGAAGTAATCGCAGATTTTCTGGATAAGAGTGAAAACGAGCTTGACCGCATGCAGGCATTGATTGCCAATCTCCTGAAGCTGGCCAGACTTGATGCCGGAATTATTGAGCTCAGTTTAAAGGATTATGTTCTCAATGACATCATCAGACAGGCGGCGGCAAGCTTTGAAACCAGGCTGCTGCAAGAGGAAAAGACCCTGGCAGTAAAAGCTGACAGTGAGGTTCACTATGCCTGTGACAGGGAATGGCTGCTGGAGGCCTTGAGTAACCTGATAAAAAATGCTGCGGAACACACTACCCGGGGAAACCGCATCGGGGTTTCGCTTGAAGAAACACCGGTGCTGGTGAAAATTACTGTCCGGGACAATGGAGAGGGTATTCACCCTGACGATATCAACCATATTTTTAAACGGTTTTACCGCAGCAGGTTTTCTCAAAACAAGCAGGGGACAGGCATCGGGCTGACCCTGGCAGAATCAGTAATTGAAATGCATGGCGGGTTTATTTCTGTTGAAAGTTCGGGTAAAACAGGTACGGAGTTTACCGTCCATCTGCCCAGGCTTACAAAATTGTAAGCCTGAATTCATTTTAGAGTAAGGTTGGAGTGTTATTCTATGGTTGTTCTAAATGAACCATAGACTTAGTCACAGAGGTGAGGAAATGGAAATACTGAAGACAGAAAACCTGTCAAAAATATACGGAGCAGGCGAAACAAAGGTGGAAGCCCTGAAAGGTGTATCCTTCTCGGTTGACAAGGGGGAATTTGTTTCCATTGTCGGGCCTTCGGGTTCGGGGAAGAGCACCCTGCTTAACCTGCTGGGGGCATTGGACCTCCCGACATCAGGGAAGGTGTATTTGGACGGCAGGGATATATTTTTGATGAAGGAAACGGAGCTGGCGGTTTTCCGCAGGCGCAGCATAGGATTTATATTTCAGGCCTATAACCTGGTCCCCGAATTGAATGTTGAAGAAAACATCACTCTGCCGCTGCTGCTCGATTATAAAAGGCCTGATGAACAATACATTGATGAGCTTCTTCATATACTTGGCCTGACAGAGAGAAGGCATCACCTGCCCAATCAGCTGTCAGGAGGCCAGCAGCAGCGTGTTGCCATCGGGCGGGCCCTTGCTGCCAGACCGGCCATCATCCTGGCAGATGAGCCCACCGGGAACCTGGACACCAAAAACAGCAGAGATGTGATCAACCTGATGAAGCTGTCGGTGGAAAGGTATAACCAGACACTGGTAATGATTACTCACAACCAGAACTATGCGTCATATGCGGACAGGGTGTTTAATGTTGAGGACGGGGTTTTGGCCGAGCTTGGAGGTGCCGGGCAATGAAAAGCTATCTGTCCATTGTCCCCCGGTATTTATCGGCTCACAAGAAGAGAACCAGGCTGACCATGATCAGTGTGGCCGTTTCCGTGGCTCTGATCACCGGGGTTTTCTCCATGCTGGATGTCTTTATGCGGTTTGAAAAAATACAGGTAATCCATGATTTCGGCAATTACCATCTCCTTGTTAAAGATGCAGATAATGAGGAGGCAGCTGCAATCCGCAGCCGCATTGATGTGGAGAATGCCGGAAATTGGGCGGCTCTGGGAAAAGGCAGCATAGATGATGTTACCTGCAGCCTTGGGGCATTGGATAAAAACTTCGCGGAAAACATGAATATAAGGGTTGTTGAGGGTGATTTTCCGACGGGGCCGAATGAGATTATGCTGGAACAGTGGGCCATGGAAGGCCTCAACCGGGACCTGAAGATTAATGGTACTGTAGAAATATCTTTGGCGGACAATGTTAAAAGAGAGTTTATCATAAGTGGAATTTATCAGGACCTGGGCAGCACCAAGGCAAGGGGGGTGCCGGGTATTTTCCTGTCAGTAGCTGCTGCTGGTGAGATGTTCCCTGAAGTACAGAGATTTTTTCTGATTCAGTTTAAGGATGGAGTAAATATAATTGAAGCTGAAAAGGAAATAAAAGAAACCCTGAACATCGCTGAAGGAAGAATTGACCGCAATGACCGGCTGCTGGCAGTGATCGGACAGAGCAAACACAAGGCTGCCATAGGGTTATATACAATAGGGGCCATCCTGTTCGGAATTGTCCTGGCTGCAGGTGTTGTGATGATGTACAATACCTTTAACATTTCTGTGATGGAGCGGGTCCGGCAGTTCGGGCTTTTAAGGTGTATCGGGGCATCACAGGCACAGATAAAAAGGCTGGTCAGGAGAGAGAGCCTTTATATTACCCTGAAGGCAGTCCCAATTGGGGTATTGGGCGGTATGCTGATTACCTTTGTTTGTTCCGCCATATTAAAATTCTACAACAGCAGTCTTTTTGGGGAAATGCCGCTTTTTAGTGTCAGTATAACCGGCATAAGTGCCGGAATCGTAATCGGGTTTCTTACGGTTTTTATCGCATCCCTGCTGCCTGCCCGAAAAGCGGCCAGGGTTTCTCCTATCAATGCAGTAACCGGAAGCAATGACATGAAAATTTCCAAAAGCAGAAAAAGGGGCCTGCTAACCAGGTGGTTTCGCGCTGAAATTGGAATAGGTATAAACAATGCCATCATTAAAAAGAAAACCCTTTTCCTGATGTCATGTTCAATAGCCATAAGTATTGTCATGTTTTTGGGCTTCCAGGTCTTTGTTGATTTTTTGCACTCGTCCCTTAAGACCACCAAGCCCTACACACCTGATGTTTCTCTGCGGGCAGAACAGGGCATCGGGAGTGATGTGTATGACAGGCTTTCAGGGCTAGCGGGGATTAAAAAGGTTTATGGGAGAATGTTCGGATATGTTGATGCCACTTTTGATGCCTCCAGGCTTTCTGACACCTATAGGGAAACACTGCCTAGAGTACAGGTCGCAGATAACGGTTTACTGGAAGCTCCCGAAAAATCCTGGCTCATCTCATATGATAAAAGTCAGCTAAACTGGGCCAAAGAGGATTTGATTGCCGGAGAGGTTTCAGAGGATAAAATCAATGCCAAAAACGGCATCATCGCAGTTGCCTTTAACACAAGAAACGGTGTTCAGTCCGGAAGCGTCAATTTTAAGCCCGGAGACAAGGTTTATATTAAAACTCCTGCCGGCAAGAGAGTATTTATTGTACAGGGGATACTGCGTTCAGTGCCATTCAGTGACGCGGAGCTCAACCTGGCCACTTTTATTACTACTGAAAAGCTGTTTAAAGAACTAACCGGGGAATCGTCCTATGAGGTAATAGACATTCAGCTGAACGAACGGGGTCAGGAACAGACTATCAGTGAAATTAAAGGCATAGCCGGCAGCGCCGCTGCTTTTCTGGATGCGCGGCAAAAGAATGCCGAAATGGACCAGACCTTTTTCACCATGGCTGTTTTTGTATATGGTTTCGTTGCTGTAATTGGATTTATCAGTGTCCTCAATATCGTCAATACAATGAATACAAGTGTTGCCGCAAAAACCAGGTATCTGGGGGTTATGCGGGCAGTGGGCATGTCAGGTGCCCAACTGGACAAAATGGTTCTGACAGAAGCGGTAACCTACAGTCTGACAGGCTGTATTGCCGGATGCATCCTGGGAGTCATCCTCCAGAAGGTATTAATCGAAAACTGGCTGACCCGTTTCCAGGTCACCTGGGAATTTCCCCTGGTCCAGATAATCCTGATACTTATTATTACCTTTGTAGTGACCGCATTCTCAGTCATCGGCCCATTGAAGCGGATTAAAGCCAGGGGCATAGCAGAGGTAGTTAATTCACTGTAACCGGAACTGCAGAGAAAAAGATTATAAAGATAGACAAAGTACTACACATTAACTTATAATATTCTTAGCTGGGAAATTTAAACATTGTATGGGGAATTTGGGGGGGACAACCGCAAACTTTTAAGGTTGCCCTTTTTTGGTTAAATGTGTGCAGCGATTGTCTATTTGGGGAAGTTGAAATTAAGATATTAGGCTGTATTGACCATAATTTATAGATTGTCAGGGGCAACTCCGCTGGGATTTTGCTATACCCAGAACTACCACACTACTAACGTTTATGAAAGGGGCAAGCATTACGTGTTTAAGATTCTTATTGATACTTGTGTCTGGCTTGATCTCGCAAAGGATTACCACCAACAGGCGATTCTAGCTGCGCTTGAAGAATTAATTCAACAGGGAGATATAGAGCTAGTTCTGCCGCGAACAGTGGTTGATGAATTTGCTCGTAACAAGGCGCGCGTTATCGAGGACAGTAGCCGCAGCTTGTCTAGCACCTTGAAGCGAGTCAAGGAGGTAGTTGAGAAATTTGGCGACCCAGGGCAAAAAAACATTGTGTTATCACAGCTTAACGACGTTGATCATCGCCTTCCGACTTTGGGTGAGTCAGCCGTGGACACAGTCAGCCGGATTGAGAAGTTATTCGCGAGCACGCCCATAATAGAGATTTCAGACGCTGTGAAGCTCCGTGCAGCGCAACGCGCTATCGACAAGCTTGCTCCCTTTCACAGACAACGGAATGGGATTGACGATGCCATTCTGATTGAGGTTTACACAGATGTGATCGGAGCGAAAGCAACGGCTAGAAATCGGTTTGCCTTTATCACGCATAACACTAAGGACTTTAGCAATCCGACCGCAAGTAACAAGCTGCCGCACCCGGATATTCAAGTTTGTTTTTCACCGGTGAGATCCCTTTATTTTATAACCTTGGGTGAGGCGCTACGACGCATTCAGCCAAATCAATTTAAAGACCTTATGATTGAGCTAAAATGGGTTGAAGAACCGAGGCGACTGGCTGAAATCGTCGAAGCTATAGACGAGTTTGTTACGAAAGTTTGGTATAATCGTCATCAGATTCGACGAGAAAAAATAGAGGATGGAATTATTAAAATAGTCGAGAAGGAGACCTTTCCCATCAAAGACCATGAGACTCGCCCTATTCAGCGAGATATTTGGGAAGGAGCACTTAG
Source organism: Phosphitispora fastidiosa (assembly GCF_019008365.1). Taxonomy (NCBI): domain Bacteria; kingdom Bacillati; phylum Bacillota; class Clostridia; order Eubacteriales; family Peptococcaceae; genus Phosphitispora; species Phosphitispora fastidiosa. The sequence goes on from NZ_JAHHUL010000003.1 coordinate 144,286, forward strand.
ATCAGCGGATAAGGTCGAAAAAAGATTTGGTTTAGACAACCTAGGTCCTTGGGATGATTTCGAGTGGGGAATGATTAACGGCAAGCTCTCCGCATTACGGTGGGTTCTAGGCGATGAATGGGACATGCTAGATACTTAACCAGTTATGACAGGGGGATAATTCTCTGGTGATCTCAACTAACTCATCCATACATTGCCTTAAAAGCTGCTAATATGCTCTGTAAAAGTTAATTAAACATCATAGCTAACGGGTTTGAATTTACTGCCGCTTGTAATTGAGATTCATCAATGTCAGTATAAATTTCTGTAGTTGCTACGCTTTCGTGGCCTAATATTTGCTGTAAAAATCGGATATCTACACGACCATACTTATATATCAGTTTTGCAGAGGTATGTCGTAACTTATGGGCAGATATAGTATTTGAATCAAGTCCGGCAAGTTTGACATATTTTTTTACCACATCCTGAAGGGCTCGTGTAGTGATGCGTTGTTTGTTTCTCGAAATAAAAAGTGCTTTTGTAGGCACGGTAAAAGTATTTCTGATTTGCAAACATGTGATAATTGATTTTTTTGCTGCCGGAGTTAAGAAGATTTTCCTTTCTTTGTTTCCCTTACCGATTACAGATAAAATGTCATTATTGACTTGATCAATATTTAGACTAGCAAGCTCAGATAATCGTAAGGCACAGTTAAGAAATATAGTAATTATACAGTGGTCTCTTGGGGAGGGCTCACACTCGATTAGTAGACGAACAGATTCTTCAAGAGTTAAATACTTAGGAATTCTCTTAGGCATCTTCGGCGTTTCAAGTTCTTCTGTAATATTGTTATCGATAAGATGAGCTTTGGTTTTTAAGTATTTCCAAAACTGACGTATAGACACAATCTTTCGTGCTCTTGTGCCGGCTGAAGATTTAAGAGTGCTTTGGCAGTAAGCAATGTAAGCATACATATCATTAAGATTAATGGATTTGATAAATTCAATATCTATATCTTGGAAATTTTTATCAACAAATGGAATGTTTCTAGCTTGAAGGATAAATTTGAAAAATGACAATATATCAGTTCGGTATTCTAGAATTGTGTTGTCACTGCGTCCTTTAATTACAGTAAGATACCCAAGGTATTGTTCTAACAATGGACAAGTCGTATTAGATTGCATAATATCACTCCTTAACAGGAGTATCTACAATACATGTAATATTTTACCAATTTTTGTGTAATTGGCATTTCATAACTATAAGGCTAATAATTGAAATTTCGCGATTACGGAAGTAAAAGCAATTACTGCCTTAAACCGCACTGTAATAATCAAAGGAGGGGAAAAGCATTGGATAATATCATAAATGATCATCCCACAGGAACGCACCCTTTTGCTGTTTCCCTGCTTTCCACAAATGTGACTACTGCGTGCGGTGTTGCACACAGAAAGTTAGAGGAAAACGGTCACAATGACGTTTTCCTTGATTTCATTGTGCCTGCGTTACAAACCCATCATATTAATCTTGATGCTTTAGAGCGACGAAAGGACTTGATTCAATCTCTTAGGATTGCGAATGCTCCGATTCCTCCGTCGCCTTATCCACAAAACACCACAACCCGGAAAGGAAACTTTGCAGAGGTTTTTCTTGCCGAATACCTGCGGTCAACCACCGAAGCTCAAATCCCTGTATATAGATTAAGATATAATCCAAATGTTGAGCAATCCATGAAGGGTGACGATGTACTGCTTTTCGATATGGATTCTGAACCTGTGCGGATTATTGTTGGAGAAGCAAAGTTCAGGGGAACCCCAACCAAGCAGGCCGTAGTTGATACGATTGATGGATTGGTACGTTCAAACAAGGCCGGTCTGCCTGTTTCATTGATGTTCGTCGCAGAACGGCTCTTTGAAGAAGGCAAGAATGATATGGCAAAAAAAGTTCAGAGCTGCGCCATATTATTTGCAACAAATAGACTGCAAATAGATTACGTAGGGTTGCTTATGAGCAATCGCAATGCAAGCAATCACGTTAATAACGACACTACAAACGAGCTACATAATTTGCTTATGATTTCTTTAGGGATTCAGTCGCCAGAAACGATCGTACAGCAAGCCTTTGCACGATTGGAGGATGCGGTATGAGTATCCCTACAGATTACGCTACAGATTTGCTTAATAACTTATCTCAGGGGCGAATTAAAAACCTCATAGCTCAAGCAGATGCACGAAGGATACTGCAAGAAGTCAAGGAAACTACTGAGAATTATCCTAATTTCGACCCTTCGCTCACAGAAAAAGCAACACACATAGCGTATGTTCTGCTTTCGTGTGGTTGCTCAATGGTTGAAAATGAAGATGCCGAAACTAACGAGGGATTACTTGCTTTAGAAAAAGCCGGGAAAATACTATCAGATACCTTTAGCTTTAATCCCAATGAGGATAAAGATAAAAACTATAATCTCTTGATTGCGGGGATGACTTTATATGCAGCAAAGCAGTATTCCCGCGCTTTTACAGTGCTAAAAGACATCGACTCCGATTTTACTGTTGGACAAATAATAATCAGTTTTATAAAAAAAGATTTTGCCTCCCTGATGAAAGCTACGAGCAACGTGTTTTTCTCTTCTGCGCCAGCACAGTCAGATCTTCGCTGCTTTGATGAGTGGGTAATCTCACACGAGGTCGCACGATGCTTTTTTATCATAATTGATTTTATTCATACCGGAAACGAAGAAAACTTTATTCATGCAAATGATATTCTGGAAAAACTCCTGTACCTCTCTTCCGAGGACAACTTAACGCTGTACTGGCTTATCATTCGGCTACTGAGGATAATTTTATCTACGTTTCAGAATTCATCTCTTTGGTCGGTTTTGCCGCCATTATTTCCGGCAAGGCACATAACCGAGAAATACATACGGTTACTCAGTAATTTCAAATCTCCCGTTACTGAAATGTGGCCGTCGCAGACGGCTTCGCTGCCGCTTGCTGTTGGCGACAATAACGGCGCAGTTATCAATTTGCGTACAAGTGGAGGGAAAACAAGAGTAGCTGAGATAGCCATACTAAAAACGTTATCGACACACATTATGTCAAAAGTGCTGTATCTTGCCCCTTTTCGCTCATTAGCCTTTGAAATTGAACAGAGCCTGAATAAGACTTTCTTCCCTCTTGGTATTACTGTTTCGCAGCTATATGGTGGTTCGACCGCAAATGTAACGGATTTGGAACTTATTAGTCAATCACAGATTATCATTGCTACTCCAGAAAAAGCAAAAGCCCTTATTCGCTGTGGCTCAGGGATTGAAGCAGAAATCAAACTGATCGTAATCGATGAGGGACACCTACTTGGAGCAGAAGAAAGACATATCCGAAATGAAATGTTCCTGACTCATATAAAAGAATTTGCTTCACGAAATGAAGTAAGAATTTTACTTTTATCGGCTGTATTGCCTAATGCTGATGATTTAGCTCAATGGGTTGCTGACGATTCAGCTTTGGTAGCAAAATCAGAATGGAAGCCCTCTCTTGAACGACTGGGGTTGTTACTCTGGGATGGAACTCGCGTGAGACTGGAATGGAAAAGTGACGGGGAGCCATTTAATCCAAACTTTATTCAAAAGGCACCTTTAGGGTTTGGGCTTAGGCGCAACCTTTTTCCAAACAATAAAAAAGAGGCAATTGCTGCTACGGCAGTGCGGCTGGCTCAAAACGGGACTGTTATGATCTATTCCGCAAGAGCAAACTCTATTAATGGACTGGCTGGAAGTGTTTTGCTGGCTTTAGGAGAACATCCAGAAGATTATCCTTGGGATAATTCATTGTGGGCTGTTTTTCAAAGCATTTGCAGTGAGGAACTCAACGGTGATGATATTGTTTTGAAGGCTGCAAGAAAGGGAATTATTTGCCACAGTAATAGATTACCTACGCTTGTGCGTATTGCAATAGAACGGCTCATGCGCTCTAAACCACCATTAGTCATTATAGCTTCTTCAACTCTTGGACAAGGTATTAATGTTGGAATTTCAACAGTGATTGTTGCGACTCCATATTATAGCAGTGACTCGATAAGCAATCGGGATTTTTGGAATATTTGCGGGCGCGCAGGCCGCGCTTTTGCTGATACGGAGGGGAAAATACTTTACGCAATTGATACCGAAAGGAAACACTGGCAAGTTAATAACGATAAAAGGCTCGCACAGGTCTATTTTGATAACCAGCGGATGGAGGAAGTTCAAAGTGGCTTGTTTGTTGCGTTAAAAGCTATTCTTTGGGTCGCGAGAAAAACAAATACTGATTTTAACCTACTTGTTGAAGCAATTGGTAATGATTTCACCGAACTTGATATTTCAGACAAGTTTTCCAATTGGTTAAACGGGTTATTTGATTATCTGGATGACGAACTTCTCGCGATGCATGAGGATTTCAGTGCAGACGATAAAAATATAGACTGGGTTGACGATGTTTTTAGAAAATCATTGGCTCTCATTCAAGCTGAAGCCGAAAATGAAGAACTATACCTGCGGTTATTACGAGCGCGAACAGTTGCCTTGCTAAACCGGGTAAAAAACAAGACGGATAGAAAAAAACTTGTGGCCTCGGGTGTTCCTTTATCCGTGTCAAAATCTATACTTGAAAATATTGATTTTTTCCGAAACCTTGCCATATCATTTGCTCAGGAGCTTGCTGAAGGACATAATCGCATTGAGTTGATGAACAATACTATTCGTGAAATGGAAATCTGGAGTAACGAAAATGCCAGCGGACTGATGGAATCAGTGCCTGCTCAATTATCTCTTGATAACATACGACGAGATTGGATAAGTGGAATCTCGCTTTCAACAATCTTAAATTCTGAACAAAACGCCGATACAATCTCAAAAGACTATTATGGTTTTACATTACCTTGGGTTATACATGCAATTTCTCAAATGTTTGACCCCGAAGTTGAAAAAGGCATTGTCCAGACGTATTCCACTCTTGCAATGTTCGTTGAGTTGGGGCTACCCGATGAAACTGCCGCAAGTATCTATCTGGCTGGTGTGCGTTCGCGCAGTGCAGCGTTAGAACTTTCTGCACTTGATGCCTTTCAAAACAAGACTGTTGCCGAAATCAAACAAATCTTGTTAGACCTCTCTTCGCAAGAAACTAACTTTTCGGATAAATCACGAGTCTGGATTAACTTGCTTTCTGAGTTTTATAAAGCTCAAAAGCCTAAGACAATCTCATTTCCAGCTTTTACATGGAAAAAGGATGGACTTCCACAAAAATTATATCCTCGTGAAAAGAATGGAGAGTATTTCTTGACTTCGAGTGATGGGTATTTTCAAGAGAAGGTTAACTCCAATGATGATCTACCTTTTGCTAAAGCAGCCAATATTAGTGGGCTTTTTTTCGAATTGAACCATGGTGTGTGGCAATTAAAATCCTATAACCCGCTCATTTTAGTTGAATGAGAAAAGCTTACTATTTGATTCATAAATACAGACAACTTATGATTAATAAGAACTATTATAAATGAAATGCCTATTAGGCTAATAACAAGAAGTTGCTCAGAATAAATTCAGGTTCTAAGTATTTATATAATCCACATTGGTTACGAGGTTAAAATAATTTACCTTGTCAAATATATAGACAAGGTAAATTTTGTGTGGTAATATAGTTTCAAAGAGGTGTTTCTATATGAATGATAAAGAAAAGAAACAAAAGCAAATACAGCTACTTCAACAAAATCTATGTAGTATTAGAAAAATTGCTGGTTGGACAGCGGAACAACTTGGAGAAAAAATTGGTGTTACAAAGCAAACTATCAGCAACTTAGAAAATTCGAAAAGTCCAATGAACTTGACACAATATATTGCAATTCGTTCGATTCTTGATTATGAAATTGAGTCAAACCCAGATAACACTGTCCTCCCACAGGTTATCAATATTTTAGTGGATAGAGGCGCGGAACTTGAAGAAGAGAATTATTCTGAAATAAAAGAAACGGTAGATACAGTGGCGGCATCAGCATCAGATGGTAAAACAGGAGCATCACTTGCAAAAATATTTACAAGTCTGTTGACAACACCTAAGGGCATTAGTGCGCTCGCAACATTAGGCATTATGCTTGGTCAGTCCGAGATGCTGGCAAAAATTGCAGGTGCCACAGCTACAGGAACAGCAAATTGGCTGAAAAAAATAATTAAGTAGGAGGAGGTAATAGCAAATGAGAAATCCAATCGAGAACCTTGGTGATTATAATAAAGTTAGAGAAGCCTTACAAGCGGCAGGAGGTTGCAAGGAAACTCTTTACAAGAGTATTGGAGATACTGCTGTTTCCAAAGCAACTCCGAAACTACTATTAGTAGGTGGTTTGATAGCGACAGGCTTAATTAGTATTGTTCACTTTGGGAATAAAGGGATTAATTTTATCAAAGATAGAAAGCGTAAAATAGAAAATGAACCAGCTTTAAAGAAAGAGTTTTTTGAAACAATTCAAGTAGCGCCATCGAAAACGAATAATGAGGAACTCACAGATTGTGACGAAATAAATAAAACAGGAGATGATTTGGATGTTCGATAAATACTGTAATCTATGCGATACACTTATGAAGCACCATACTATCGGTGAATACTGGGAGTGTCCTAATTGCAATAATAGTATCACCGATGAGGAGATAAAAGTATATGGTGGCTTTTTTGATAATGAGGATGTGACCTATGATATTGATGAAACCTACACCCCATCAAACCCCATGTGTGTTGCGTGTGGCGATCCTAACTATCCAAAATGTACGACAAGCTGCTCACGAATTGATGACTGAAATCTGATAAAAAATGAGAATTGGCTTATGAAAAAACTTAGTACCTTTGGACTTGTAATTGACTTTATACTGGTTTATGTACCGGAGGTTTATGGCTGATTTGGATACTCATAAGATATTTAAGAAACCATTAATTTTTAAGAAAGAAAAAATGGCCAAAAACAAATGGGGCACATGTTTTTCACACCTGTGTTCTGTTCATTAAGAGTACATAAAATTTTCAAATTGCCAATGAGCGAAAGTATGGAGTTTTAGCATGATTCTAAACCGACAAATTCCAATTTTTCGGTGAGATTATAAGCTTAACGGGAATATTGATTATAATATGACAGCTTCCCCTAATCCTTAGTGAATTATACGAAGTTAGGCATCAAAAAACTCAAGCCATTTTGAGAGCTTGAGTAACATATATTTGCGTTAGCTTGTTGGTAGAACATCCCTAACTTTGGATAATTCGGATTGCACGAAACTGCGAATGGTATTACCTATGGGGTTTGAATTTTTTTTCTTCCTTTAGAAAATTTTAAAATGCGACTGTCAAATATGGTATATTGAAAATCTCTTGCGGGGAAACAGCTTAAACTGCCGCAAAAAGGGCACAAGTACCCCCTCCCCAAGAACAGGCACTTTTTTTGAACTATGCAATTTGAGAAATTGCAGGTGGAGATTTGCCAAAGTAAGAATATCGACTGAGCTTATCCGAACCGCAGCACCGGCACTTTGAAATATCTTTACCAGTAATCCTTTGAATTAGCTGGATAGTGGATATTATTGCCTCAGGGATAGTCGGTGTATGGGTAAGTTCTTTACAAACTTTAAGTTTGGTGGCTTTATTACGATTTCCCAAGAATCCGTAATGCCGGATTTTCATAAATCTAGGTGGTAAAATGTGAATAAGAAACCTGCGGATAAATTCCTCTGCCGAAATGGTCATGACTTTCCATTTTGAATTATCCCTATAATCACGCCACTTAAAACGAATCTGGCCATTCTCTAAGCTTAAAATACGTCTGTTTGAGATTGCGACTCTATGTGTATACCTACCGAGATATTCAACTATACCGGCAGCATCTTTAAAGGGCGACTTACAGTAGACAACCCATTCTTTTTGATATAGCGGGGTGAGGAAAGCATTGAAATCTAAAGGATCAGATAAATACCTTTGCTGTCCATGGAATTCAAGATTGGCCTTTTTAAAATAGTATAAGAACTTACCTCTAAATTTACGGGATAGGACTTTGACTGGCATAAAAAATTTTTTCCGGGAATGAACCCATTTACCTAGATTATTTAAACCGCCACCTGGAATTATGCAATGAATATGTGGATGGTGCATCAGGTTTTGTCCCCAGGTATGCAAGATAGAAGTGAAGCCTAAGGTGGCTCCAAGATACTTCTTGTCCAAAGCTAATTCGGTAAGTGTTTCAGCGGCAGCCTTAAACAGAATATCGTAAACTATTTTTTGGTTTTGAAAAGCAATAGAGTTCAGCGCATCAGGAATAGTAAAGACTACATGAAAATATTTTACGTTTAGAAGATTACTTTTCTGCTGGTGAATCCAGCGCTCTTTAGTAAGTGTTTGGCATTTGGGGCAATGACGGTTCCGGCAAGAGTTGTAAGAAATGTCTGTGGTACCACACTCCTCACAAACTTCCACATGACCTCCCAAAGCGGAGGTTCTGCAATCCTGTATGGATGACATTGCCTTTGATATATGTAATGGGAGCTTATGGTTTTTGCGATAGGATGTGCCGTACTTTACAAAGATATCTTGAACTTCAGGCATCTTAGCAGGCTCCCGGCGCAGGAGTGTCTAGGGGGCTGGCCACATTTAATTCACTGATTTTTACCAGGTGCAGGTAGAAACAAGTGGTGCTGATATCGGAATGCCCAAGGAGCTGCTTGATGTGAAATATGCTGACACCGTTTTCAAGTAGATGGGTAGCAAAAGAATGGCGCAAAGTATGGCTTGTAACATTTTTAGTAATGCCAGCTAGGTCTTTGTATTTATGAAAAACATTTTGAATTGCTCTTCGGGTAATATGTGTGCCTGTTCGGTTGCGGCTGTAAAATAGCCATTCGGTAGGTCGATATTGTTTCCAGTATTCCCGAAGCACATCAAGGCAAGCCTGTGAAAGTATGGCAAATCGATCTTTACCACCTTTGCCATCCCGGATAAGTAGTTGCATTTTTTGGCTGTCAATATCTGAAACTTTTAAATTTGCAACTTCGCTTATACGCAATCCAGCACTATACATTGTCATAAGCATGCATTTATCTCTTAAATTGTCACAAGCATCAAAAAGGGCACTGACTTCTTTGCGAGTTAAAATATCAGGGAACTTACGCTGCTTGCGGTGGCATGGTAATTTATTAAGGTTGATTGGCACATCCAAGGTAGCAGTATAGAGGAATCTAAGTCCACTGTTATATGTATTTACGGTAGCGGGAGAGAGCCCCTTTTCAGCTAAAAGAAAGTATAAAAAATTCTGGATGTCCTCCAAAGTAAGTTCCGTTGCAGGCTTATCATAATGATCTTGGAACTGCTTAACCTTCGAGAAGTATTCATTCTGGGTGTTTCTACTAAGCCCTCTAAGCCTTGTTTGAAACAGCAGTTTTTGAAGTATTTCTTCTTTTGTCATTTGTAAATACCAACTCCTATAAAATATTTGTGCCGCTGAAGAAGCACTATGAATATTTTATAGGGTTGATTTTAATGAGGAAACTGTTATTGAAAAATACCATGGTCGAACAAAAGGCAAATTACTAAACCACTGCGAAGCAGTTTAGTGCAATCCACAAAATCAAGCAAAAAAGCTTAATGCATAAATATAATATATAAAAAGAAGTATCAAGTAATTATTTGAGTGAGGTGGATTCCATGAAAATCACCTTTCTGCCCAAAACCCATTTAGGTAAATGGTCTGTCGCCATGATGATTGCCAGCTGGGTTTTGTTTGTAGTCGGCTCCGTGCTTCCATCGAAAACCGGTTACTCTGGTTTGGAGATTATTATTCAGAATCCCCTGCAATCGATTATAACCATTTTGTTATTGATTCTAGGCATCGTTGCTTTTATTATGGCGGTGATCTCGGTTATCAGGAAACAGGAACGCTCGATTCTGGTTTTTTTGGCTATTTTCTTAGGATTGCAGAGTATTCTTGGTTTTTTTGGCATGGTTGTGAACTTGTTTTTCGGTTAAATCTGATTCAGGGTAAATGAGCAATCAAAATGATTATGAAGAAGGATATGACGATGTTCTGAGAAAATTTCATTGTGTTAAAGCGGAGGGGCATTTCTATATCATTAATTTGGGCAAAATAAGGCGTAAAAAAGTCTAAAACTAAGTACAAGGAGATGTTAAAATGAGTGTTAAAGAAAAGGTATTGGAAGTAATGAAGTCAGCAGGTAAACCTGTAAGTGCCGGAGAGGTAGAAAAATTATCAGGTCTGGAACGCAAAGATATTGATAATGCATTTAAAGAATTGAAGAAAGAAAATGCTATTGTTTCTCCGGTTCGTTGTAAATGGGAACCGGCAAAATGAAAAGTAAAATTGCGGATTCCATAAAGTTAAAAAGTCAGCCGGTTGCTGTGTTCCGGTCAAATGTCAAACCAGAGAATGAAGTAGTGCAGTTTCAGGAAGGAAAATGGGGTTGTGTTATTTCGTTGTTAAATGCTGCAGCCAAAGGCAGTGTGGCGGTATTTGAAGATAAGACCACAACGTGTCAGGGAGGTAAAGTTGGACTAGGGTTCAACCGCTTTCAATTGGGTTTTATTGAACACTTCTTGTCTACAGGTGTTCCCGGTGGCAGAGAAGGTGAATTTTACAAAAAGAATCCGGAGTTAGCAGCGAAGTTTGCCTCTGAGTTACCGGAAATTGTCCCTCAAAAGTATATTATTTTCAAACCTTTATCGGAAATGACTGAGGATGAAACACCGGAGATTATTATCTTTTTGGCCAATGCAGACCAACTTTCCGCCCTGATGTGGTTCGCCAATTATGATAAACCAACTCAAGACAACGTTAAGGTAGACTTTGGTTCAGGCTGTCAGCAGTCCGTTTTATATGCTTTGGCACAGGCTGAGGAGAAGAATCCAAAGTGCATAATTGGACTAACTGACCCCTCGGCAAGAAAATTTATCGACAAAGATATCCTTTCATTCAGTATTCCTTATAAACGCTATTTAGAGTTGGAAGGGCAAGTGGAAGAGAGCTTTTTAACCAAAGAAACATGGTTACAGATTGCTGCAAGAATATGACCATGACGCATAAGATGCAGATTAGTAGACTTGGCAGGTGGGTTCCCTTGGGCGTTTTTCCAAGGGAGCTTTTTATTTTACAAAGTACCCTGCAGGTTCATGAAGTTAAATCCAGGAAACGAGATAATGGTATGACGACAGTAAAAATATAGCGACCATAAAAGTACCTTGACAGTCGTGGTAATATGATGTATATTGTAGCTATGGAGGTGATAAGGTGGTCAATAATAAAATCTCCTCGGATCTGCTCAGAGGACATGCGGATACGATTATCCTAAAGTTGTTGATAAGTGGAGATAAATATGGGTATCAAATAACTAAATTGATACATGCAAACTCCAGAGGAGAGTATGAGCTTAAGGAGTCTACCATGTTTTCGAGCCTGAAGAGACTGGAGCATGACGGTTGCGTAACTTCATACTGGGGTGACGAGAGCCTGGGAGGAAGACGCAAGTACTATAGAATAACGGAAAGAGGAAAAAGTATTTATTCCGAAAACAAGAAAAACTGGGAAGACGCTAAGCGTATCCTGGACCTGCTGCTATAAAGAAAGGTGGTAATAACAATGAATGAGAAATTAATGAGATATTTAGACGGGATGTTTTTACCGTATAAGGACCTGCATTCGGTTGAGGAATTAAAAGAAGAACTCCATGTTGATTTACAGGAGAAATTCAGCGATTATAAAGAAGCGGGTCATGATGATGAAACTGCCTATCGCATGACTATTGAGTCTATTGGCGATATTGAGGAGATGGTTGACAGCATTACTCATAGGATAAAAGACCTGCGGCAATCGGCGAAAAGGGATATATCCATGAGTAACCTTCAGGAATCAGATTTTAAAGGGATAATCCAACATAATGCCAAATTTGATTACAGCTCTTTGCTGGGCTCAGACTTTAGCGGTGCGGACCTCACCAATTGTTCCTTCAAATGCAGTGGTATGGTAAATGTCAGATTCGATGGCGCTAATCTTACGGGAGCCAAATTTGTCATGACCGCCCTTAGAGGTGCGAGTTTCAAGGACTGCATATTGGATAATACGGACTTCAATACTTCTGATTTATCCGGTGTATGTTTTGACAATCTTACGTTTAACGGTACGATTTTTAATAAAGCCGGGTTAAAGGGTACTTCTTTTAAAAGTGCCGTTTTCAGAAACGTGTCGTTTAAAAATACCGACGCCAGGAAGGCCGTTTTTGACGGTGCTGCCATGGATAAGTTAACTTATGCTGTATTAAAAGGCAGCAAAGCAAATTTGACCAATGTCACTGTGATTTAAGGAATTAGGTTTGAGGAAAAAGGAAATCTTGCGTATGATATTGCTTTTAAAGAAGTTGCCAGGCTGGCATTATGCTCGGAATATCATTTTCAAAGGATGTTCTCTCTCGAGTGTTAAGCCATTAGGCCTGCTTAGTATTTTAATATAAAGCTTGACATTTTCTTTTGGCAGGTTTATTATGGAACTACCGACCGACGGTCGGTAGGGAGGAGCATGGTATGAAAACAGTCAAGGAAGGTGAACTGCGAAGACGTGAGATTCTGGTTGTAGCGCGGGAATTGTTCGTCAGGAAAGGTTATGACAAGACCTCTGTTAACGATATCCTGAAGATTGTGGATATAGCCAAAGGCACCTTCTACTATTATTTTGCTTCCAAGGAAGAAGTACTGGAGGCAATCATTCTTGATATCGTTGAAGAAGGAGCAAGGAGGGCAGAAAGGATTCTAAAGGATAAATCAATTCCTGTGGTAAATCGTATTATGATGGCCATAATGGCACAGGCTCCGGAATTCGAAGGATCAGATGAAATAAAGGAACAAATCCATAAGGTTGAGAATGCAAAGCTGGAACAGTTATATTTAAGGGCAATGCTGAAGCGGATGACCCCTGCTTTGCAGGAAGCTGTTTTGGAAGGCATTGACGGGGGTGTTTTCCATACGGAGTATCCGGTGGAATGCATAGAATCCATGTTACTGTTGGGACATATGATGTTTGATTGCGATGTTTTCCAATGGAAAATGGAGGATTATCCAAGGAAAATACAGGCATTCTTGAGTAATGCAGAGAGAATGCTGGATACCGAAGAAGGGGAACTTAAAGTCTTTTTAGAGATGTTTGGACAGATGTCCTAAATGAAAGGACAGTTGCAATTTTTTTTGCCTGCTTACCGACCGATGGTCGGTAAAAGAATAAAGTGACGAACAATTTACAGCTAAATGTATGAATATTATATAGGGCTTATCAAGGTTTACGGAGGGTAACAATGAATCAATATGACGAAATACAAAACAGGGAAACACAAAACAGGGTAACAAAAAGCAGGAATAAGGCAATGAAGAAGTTTACGATACTGGTGGCCGGCCAGATGATATCTAGTATCGGCAGTGGATTAACGGACTTTGGTCTGGCAATCTATGTATTGGCGCTAACAGGATCTGTTACGGCCACTGCCATTGTCAGCATTTGTGCATTCCTGCCATCCATTCTTCTGGCTCCTGTGGGAGGCGTCTTGGCGGATCATTATGACAGAAGAGTGATGATGATTCTCGGGGAATTGTTTTCCGGCCTTGGGCTGGTTATCTGCCTTGTCTCCATTATGAGCGCAAATCCTTCACTTGCGGTAATCTGCGTTGGTGTTGGTGTCAGTTCGTTATTTAAGGCTTTGATGGAACCGGCATTTAAGGCGACCATTACGGATTTATTATCAGAAGAAGATTATGCCAGGGCGGGCGGAATGGTTCAAATCGCAAATAATGCCAAACTTTTAATTTCCCCGGCTATTGCGGGATTATTGTTACAGATTACGACTGTCAGTACCCTGATAATTATCGATATTCTTACTTTCTTTACAACGGTAATTACTATTGCGGCTGTGAAGAAAGGCATGGTTAAGAAACACAGGGAAGCTGTCGGTTTGAGCTTTCTTAGGGAAATGAAGGAAGGTATTGCTGCAATACGTGGGAAAAGCGGCATTGTGGCCATGATTGTGATTATGACAATCACAGTATTCTGCCTTGGTTTTGTGCAGATTTTAAGTAAGCCGCTCATACTTGCCTTCGCCGGTGAAACAGAGCTCGGTATTCTTACGACAGTAAGTGCATTTGGCATGATGGCCGGAAGTATGGTAATCAGCTGCAGGCAGAAGGCCAAATCTTATGTGAGGATGCTTTCTCTCGGATTATTCGGCTGTGGAATCTTTTTTGCCCTGATGGGAGTTAAGGAAAATTTGTTTTTGATTGCGGCATTCGGATTCATGATGTTTGCATTTATGCCGGCTGTTCAGATTGGAGCAGAAGTCCTGATACGTAAGAATCTTGCCAATGAGGTACAGGGACGCGCTTTTGGACTGATAAGTTTTATTACTCAGATGGGTTACATTTTTGCATATGTATTGTCCGGAACCCTTGCTGATTATGTTTTTGAGCCGTTTATGCGCGGTAACAGCCTGTTGGCGATAAATATCGGGAAAGTAATCGGTGCCGGTGCGGGAAGAGGAATTGCGCTGCTGATATTGATGGCAGGCATGGTCCTGGCAATTGTCGGAATCATTGTTTCCGGACTTAAAAGTGTAAAAACGTTGGATAGGAGAATAAGCACAAATGAAACTATTGCTGAATCTTGTCCGGAAGGACTTTAAGAAAAACAGGGTTATCACAACTGCCTTGGCGGTATTCCTGATTCTTTCGGCCCTCTTGATGGCAGGCGGCTTAAGGGTAGCCGGTACAATAATATCTTCAATCAATGGGTTAAATGAACTGGCTGTGCCGCCCCAATACCTGCAGATGCATAAGGGAACGTATGATTATAAGGGAACGTATGATGAGGAAGTGTTTCAGAGCTTTGTGGAAACCCATGATTATATTAAGGATTCGCTGATAGTCAGGATGCTTGATATCAGCAATGCAAATATCATTTATCAGGGTGAAACACTGGAAAAGTGTCTGATGGATAACGGATTCGTCATTCAGAATGAAGGATTTGATTTCCTCCTTGATATGGATAATGAAATTGCTGTTGTTCAGGAGGGGGAAATCGGGGTTCCTGTTTATTATGCGGAGGAGCTTGGTATTCAGGCCGGAGATGTCATTACATTGCATGAAGGTAATTACCGTAAGGAGCTGGCTGTATCCACAATCATTCGGGATGCAGCGATGAACGCAGCACTCACATCTTCAAAGCGTTTCTTAATCAGTAAGACAGATCTTGATGAAATAAGTCTGCACATGGGAGAATGGGAATACTGTTTTGAATTCCTGTTAGAGGAGGGTACATCCACGGCGGTTTTGGAGAAGGATTATATGGATGCGGGCATGCCTTCAAATGGTGTGGCGGTAACAGGCAGCCTTCTGACTATGCTGAATAATCTTTCTTTTGGCCTGGCAGCATTCATAATCATCGCCATCAGTATTTTTTTAATAGTGATAGCAGTCCTGTGTTTATCTTATATTATTCGGGCAACCCTGGCGGAAGAGAATTATGCCATCGGGGAGATGAAAGCAATTGGATTTCCGGGAAAAGCAATTGAGAAGTTATATCAGATGAAATATATAATACTTGTGCTGGCAGCGGGAGTGATAGGTTATCTGGGAGCCATCCCGTTCGGAGATATTTTTTCATCCCCGGTTATTTTGTACTGCGGATATGGTACCGGCGAGTGGATGAAATGGGTATTTCCTTTCATCGGGCTAATCCTGCTCAGCCTGATTGTAATGCTCGGATGCCGCAGAATCATTCGCAGCAATCTGAAAAGTACTGTTGTGGAACTGATGCGCGGGGATGAGAAGACAAAGAAGGAAGGTCACTATTCTTTACCTTCCGCAGGATTGAAGCATCACAATCTTACGATAGCACTTGGTGAATTGAAATGTAAATGGAAGGAATATGTTGTTATCTTTTTAGTATTTGTATTTTCGTCATTTCTGATTCTGCTTCCGATGAATATGAAGAATACCATTGAAAATCCATCTTTCATGACTTATATGGGTGTAGGGGAAAGCGATATTCGCATTGATATTCCGTACAGCGGGAAACTGGCGGAACAAAAAGATGCCGTCCAATCCTATCTGGAGAATGATTCAGAAATTGAGAAATATGCAATTTACCGGAATGGTTACGTACAGTTTCAGAATGCGGATGGGGAACGGGAATACATCCGGGTGGAGAATGGTGATGAATCTGTTTTCCCATTGGAGTATCTTGAGGGCAGCGCACCGGATGACAGCAAAGAAATGGCGCTCTCCTATCTCAGCGCTTTGGAGTCAGGAAAAGAAGTCGGCGATTCCATGACGGTAATCTACCAGGGGGAAGAACTTTTGTTTACCGTCTGCGGTATTTATCAGGATATTACTTACGGTGGCAAGACAGCCAAAGCAGCCATTGATTTTGATGGAGATGATGTGGAAGTCTATATTATTTATTTGGATGTCTCCGATGGTGTTACTGTTCAGGAAAAGACGGATGAACTGAGAAGTATGCTGACTGACAGTAAAATAACTCCGGTCAGTGAGTTTGTTTCCCAGACGCTTGGCGGTATTACGGATACCATGAGCCTGGTGGAAGGTGCAGCCATCATGATTTCATTGCTGTTAAACATATTGATTACCGTGATGATTTTGCAGCTTATCACAGCGAGGGAACATAGTGCAATTGCAATTAAGAAAGCGATTGGCTTTTCAAACCGGGACATCAGGATACAGTTCGGAATACGGATTCTTATGATACAACTCGTGGCAATCGTTGCCGGAACGGTCATCGCGAACTTTTTGGGAGAAGCTGTTTTCGGATTGATGCTTTCTTTTATGGGTGCATCAAAAATAACGATGTTAATTGAACCGGTTACGGCCTATCTGCTTTACCCGGCAGTGCAGTTACTTATAGTCTTCATCACAGTGCTTGCGGGAACCAAAGTGGTCAGAAACTATCATATCAGAGATCAAATAATGGAATAAGGAGTCGGGCGATGATTAAAGTTGAACAGATCAGTAAGTCATTTAAAGATACTAAAGTTTTGCATGACATATCTTTTGAAATCAAAAAGGGAGATTTCGTTGCGGTTATGGGACCTTCCGGTTCCGGCAAGTCAACGCTTCTTTACGGCATCAGCGGAATGGATAGCCTGAGCTGCGGCAGGGTATTGTTTGCAGGAGTAAACATATCCGAAATGAAGGAGGATGAATTATCCGGATTCCGGCTCACCAAAATGGGATTTGTATTTCAGAACGCACAGATGTTAAAGAATCTTTCTGTCTTTGATAATATTATACTGCCCGGTCTTGTAGCTAAAAAAGAATCTGCGGATGAAATAAGGAAACGTGCCTCGGAATTAATGAAGCGGATGGAAATTGAAGGAATCGAAGAGCGTGATAATCGGGAGGTTTCCGGCGGACAGTTACAACGAGCTTCCATTTGCCGGGCCATGATCAATAATCCTGAAATTCTGTTTTTGGATGAACCGACAGGAGCTCTGAATTCCGGCGCCACGGAGCAGGTATTGGCAATCCTGGAAGACTTGAATCGTGATGGAATGACCATAATGACTGTAACCCATGATCAGCGTGTCGCTGCCAAAGCAAGGAAAGTGCTCTATATCAGGGATGGACAGATTGCTGCCTGTAAGGAATTCCCGGTGGGTTCAGACCGCGAACGGGAACTGGATGAATGGTTAAAAACTATGTAAAAGAGTGACAAAGCTAGAAGGTATTTGGTTAACCCGGATAGAATTATCTTCGCAATACAACTGCTTTGACACCATACAGACTCCTATCTCTTAGAGTGTGAGATATAAAGTTATATTATTTTTACCAGCAGATTGCTTTTATGTCTTATAACAACTATGAAACCTTCAGGGGGAAAGCAGTGAGAAAACATGGGTCCAGAAAATGCTGATTGAAAACTGGCTGACACGTTTCCAGGTCATTTGGGAATTTCCCCTGATCCAGATAGTCCTGATATTGATCATTACCCTGGCGGTAACCGCCTTTTCTGTCAGAGAACCGTTGAAACGGATTAAAGCCAATGAGATAGCAGATGTGGTCAATTCGCTGTAAAGCCTGGAACTGCCGAAAAAAGGATTTACAGTGAGTTTTCAGCATTTCCGCAAGTTTCCAGGGATAGAATGGATGAGAAAGTGAGAAAATTATTTTTGAATAAAAGTATGAAGGGGGATAATCAATGCCAAATCAGGTTCAACAGCACATTCATTGTAGTGTAAGCAACTGTCATTACTGGGCACAGGGAAATATGTGCCATGCAAATGAGATTTTGGTTACCTCTGATAGTTTATCTGATACTTTGCCGGATCGGATCGACGCCCCGGCGGCCGCTCAAATCCAGCAAACCCCGGTAAGCACATGTATGGACAGCTGCTGCAAGACATTTGTACCAAAAGGGTCAGGCAAAACCAATGCAGATGGCGTGATGAATAAATAGCTCTTAAATTTTTTCTCTCTTGGAGGAGCAAATTATGAAGCAGACCATTTTGGGGTCTGCTCAGTCAAACAGAGCTTTCTAAAGAAAAAGACCTGCGAAATTGCAGGTCTTTAATGTTGTTAAATTGAACTCCTTAAAAACGGCGTATTTTATCCTTAAAGGGGGGGTTCTTTATATGTTTAAAACCCATAAATGGTTCTTAACAATAATTATATTAATGTTGTCGGTGTTTGTATATACACCCACATGCTATGGGAATTCAGCGGAGCCGCCATCAATATTGATCATAGTAAGTAATGCGCCTGATGATCTTGAAATAAGCATTAAGTCCGGAAATGAATATATAAAAGCCAATAAAACAGACAAGGTTATTGAAACGTATTATACTTTTTATTCACATGAGATAAGAACAGCAAGTAATTATACTTTAAAAGTAAGTACGGAAAATAGCTCTTTTGATGTATTGTTGGACCAGCCTACAAAACTATATAACAACATATTTACATTTGATTTAAAAAATAAAACACTTGCACCTGGAAAATTGTTTTCAAGATCAGCTTTTTTAGTATCCCTGCGTACAACCTTGACACTTTTAATTGAAGCCATGGTATTTTGGTTATTTGGCTTTAGAGAGAAAAAATCATGGATTGTTTTTCTAATAATTAATTTAATTACCCAGGGGGCTTTGAACGTTTGGCTAAATGGATCGACGCCTTTGGAAAGCTATGTCATTCTGACGCTATTATTTGGGGAAATACTGGTATTCTTTATTGAAACTATGGCATTATTAACCTTAATAACAGAACATAACCGTATAAGAACTTTCTCGTATGTGATTTTAGCAAACTTATTAAGCTTATTTGCCGGAGGATATATAATTACTATCCTGCCAGTATAAGCTGAGATCAAAAATGGACAGTTCTGTTGTGTAAAGCAAGAAGCTATATTTGGTTAGTAAACGAGAGAAAAATATGTAAAAGAGTGACAAAGTTAGAAGGTGATTGGTTAACCCAGATAGAATTGTTTTCGCAATATAATTGCTTCCAGGAAAGGGGCGTTAGTATGAAAACAAGAAAACCTGCTTTCATTTATCTGTGCGCTGTAATGATGATAATACTTCTGGCAAGCCTGGCCGGTTGTCAGTCTTCTGCCAAGGATACATCCCAATTTGCGTCATATCAAGAGGTTCCGGTTACTTTTAAGCCGTCAGTTAAGGCCTACCGGGTAGCTGATGATCTAAGTAACGTTACTAACAGGGACCAATTTCAATTCTCTCCCCAGGCAGAAAGCCTTTTGAGTAAGAACGGCTTTGTGGTGGTCCCTTCATCATCTCGCGAGTTTTTCAGCATCTACGAGGCAAACCGGTATGATTCTGTTCCCAATTTTGTCACCACAGATGCCATGCTGCACAACTACCATTTATATTTTAATCACCTGCTGCGGACGTTGGAAAAAGATAAGCTGCGTGGTGAGCTAAAGAGCTTGACAGGGTTAATGCTGACTGAAAGTCAAAAACAGCACCAGATACTTAAAGGAACGGATTGGGAAAACGCGTCGCAACGCAACGTGGCTTTCTTTGCCGTGGCTGCCCGGCTTCTTGATCCGAAGGCTGATGTTCCTGCTTACGTTCACAGGGAGGTGGATGATGAACTGCAGCTTGTTATGGATCACCGGGAAATCTTTGTTCCTTCGCCGGTGATGAATATCGGAAATCCGGGAGCTGATTTGGCCGAAGCTTTAAAAGAAGACTACACCCAATATATTCCCCGGGGACATTATGCCAAGTCGGATGAGCTGAAAACTTATTTCCGGGCCATGATGTGGTATGGGCGCATGACGTTCCGTGCTGCCGGTGAGGATGAAACGAAGTCGGCGGCATTGATCACACTGATGCTCAGCCGGCAACAGGCATATGACCACTGGAACCCCATTTACGAGCCGACCAATTTTTTCGTCGGCAAGAGTGACGATTTGGGCTTTAGCCAGTACTGCGAGCTATTAAAGGAAGTCTATGGGAAGCTTCCTGCCCTGGAGCAACTGACCGGTGAAGCTGACAAGTGGAGTGTTTTTCGCGATGGTATTAAAAAAATGGAGCCCCCGCAAATAAACTCCATTCCTATCTTTGACGAGACCATCCAGCCCGACCGCGCCAAAGAAATTAAAGGCTTCCGTTTTATGGGTCAGCGGTTTACCCTTGATGCATCGGTCTTCCAGCGCCTGGTGTACCGGGAAGTAAAAGAAAACAACATGGGGCAGCGCCGGATGCTGCCGAAAGGGCTTGATATCCCTGCCGCTATGGGTTCAGAAGAAGCCTATGCTATCCTTGCTGAGATGGGTGAGACCGGGTATGAGAAGTACCCGGAGAATATGCGTAAGCTGCAGACCTCCATCGCTTCCATGGATACCAAGAACTGGACACAAGACCTTTACTGGTCCTGGCTTTACACGTTGGAACCACTGACAGAACCAAAAGGGGAGGGGTATCCTTCGTTCATGTGCAGCCAGGCCTGGACTCGTAAGCAGTTGGAGACCTATCTGGGAAGCTGGACCGAGCTTAAGCATGATACCATACTCTACGCCAAGCAGGTTTACGCCGAAGCGGGCGGGGGGATGGAACTTCTTGACGACCGGGGTTACGTTGAACCCAATCCTGTCGTTTATGCGCGCCTCGCCGCACTGACGAGGATGACCATTGAAGGGCTGAATAGCAGAGGGTTGTTGAACGAACGCGACCGTACTTCTCTCGAACGGATGGAAGAACTGGCCCTCAAGTTTAAGGAAATCGCTGAAAAGGAACTGACCAGCCAACCCCTGAGCGATCAGGATTACGAGCTGATCCGTGGTTTTGGCGGGCAGCTGGAGCATTTTTGGCTGGAAGCAATGCGTGATGAGGGTGTTGATCACCCTTCGGCCATCTACGAGAATCCGGCTGCACTGGTCGCAGATGTTGCCACAAACCCCTCAGGTGGTCAGGTGCTTGAGGAAGGCACCGGGTTCGTGAGCCATATTTATGCGGTTGTTCCTGTGGAAGGCAAGCTGCGCATCAGCAAGGGTGCAACCTACTCCTATTATGAGTTTCCCTGGCCGGCGGAATACCGGCTCACTGACCAGAAGTGGCAGGAGATGCTGGAGAACAGCAAAACACCTGCTCCCCCCTCTTGGACACAAATCTTTAGGGCACCGGCATGGTAAAGCCGCCGGTGAGATTCTCCCGGGTGGTTCCCTTAGCAGTCATATTGGCCGTCCTTTTAACCGTCTCTGTAACGTTAAAGGACACAGGAGGTATCGGCTCCCGTACCCGGGCTGTGAGTGATCTTGACGGTGACGGGATGACAGAGGAATATACCCTGGTTGATCACCATCTTACTGTAAGGGAAGGAGAGAAGTATCTCTGGCGGTCACCGAGTGATTGGCGCATTGACAATTTTGCCCTGGGTGACGTCGACAACGACGGGACGGTCAACCTGGTCCTGACTCTATGGAAAACGGGCAGTTTTGGCTCTATCAAACCTTTCTGGCAAACCGCAGAGGATACCAGCTATAAGAATCACCTTTTTGTATACCGGCTGCAGAACAAGGCCATGAAGCAGGTCTGGTGTTCGTCTGACCTTGATCGTCCAATTGTCTCTTTCACCATCCGGGATGTCGATGGTGACGGCCCGAGTTTGGTTGTCGAGGAAGGAAAGTACCGCAAGATGTCCGGAGAAAGCTATGCTCTCGACACAAAAGCCCCAGTCAGGACTACTGTCTGGCGGTGGGATGAATGGGGCTTTCGTCTTGTCACATATTAAGTTTGATAGGCTATATTAAATAAGGGAGGAATACCTTTGAAAAACGCGTTGATTATGCCATGCCTTGATATTAAGGATGGACGAGTGGTTAAAGGAGTACATTTTGTTGGTCTTCAGGATGCCGGTGACCCTGTGGAATGTGCTAGAGCCTATTGTGAGGCAGGAGCCAATGAGTTGGCTTTTCTTGATATTACTGCGACCATCGAAGGGCGGAAAACCATGTTGGAAACGGTGAAAAGGGTTGCCGCTGTAACTACCGTTCCTTTCACTGTTGGGGGTGGGATTCGCAGTGTCAGTGAAGCGGAAAATGTTTTAGCTGCCGGTGCTGACCGTGTTTCCATAAGCAGTGCAGCGTTCCGGACACCAGAACTTATTACTGAATCGGCAAAAGCATTTGGCAGCGAAAAAATTGTTGTGGCCATTGATGTAGACAAAAATCCTAACCTGCCATCTGGTTATGAAGTGTATATCGATGGCGGAAATACAGCCACAGATAAAGATGCGATAGAATGGGCTAAGGAAGCCGAGGACCGGGGCGCCTCAATTATCCTTCCTACCAGCAAAGCGTGTGACGGTGCCAAAACTGGCTTTGACCTGCCATTAATCAGTGGCATCAGGAAAGCTGTTAAGGTACCAATTATCGCTTCAGGAGGAGCAGGAAGTTTAGAGCATTTTGCCTTAGCTGCAAAAGCAGGAGCCGATATTCTACTGGCTGCCTCTGTTTTTCATTTTGGGGAAATAACTATTTCAGAACTTAAAAAATATTTATTGCAGCAGGGCATTCCTGTAGAATAAAGCAGTTGTCAGTGATAATAATCACGAAAATGTCTTTGCCAGCTCCCAAAAATATTATTTTCCACCCCTGATAACTTTTATTTCAATGTCATGACTCTGGACAATATCAGTTAAATGGTCAACCTTGTTGTCAACCAGTTCGAGTTTTTCATATACTAGACTGTATCCATCAAGGGCGGCTTCAATTTTAGGTTTAAGGTCATTTTCTAACGCAATAACCTGGGAGCTCAGGGTGTCAACTTTATTTTCCAGCTTAACTTGGTTGTTTTCCAGCTTAATCAGATTATTTTCCAGCTTAATCAAATTATTTTCCAGCTTAACCTGATTATTCGCCAGCGTAACCTGATTATTTTCCAGGTTACGCTGGTTTTCCTTTAATCCATGGAAGTCACTTCGGAGTTCACTAAAACCAGTTTGCATTTCAATGTACATCTTTTCTATTAACTCGAAAACCTTTTCTTCCAAGGGAAACACCCTTTCGACATGTAAATATCTTACATTTACATTATACCGTTGGTTGATATGAATTACAATTTAATTTTACAGAACACAGGTGAAAATTTCTGGATGGTATTTTATTTATGTGGTGAAAACGAGAGCATTGGCTAACGCTGAATCTTATTTTGTTATCAAATATTCATACGATATCTCGGACCAATTACAGGAGGGTAAGTGAAAACAGGTGAGTGTGAAGGGTCGTTTAGTTATTACATTGATATAATCATTGTAAAGGTGATATAATCATTGTAAAGGTGATATAATCAACATATTACACCAATTTTTTTCGAAGGAGCTGATTTTCATGTTTAAAACATTTAATGCGGAGATAGCAGTGAAAGGGGAGGTGGCAGCAGAATAAACTAACTCTGCCCTCCCCTTGCCGTGCTATTAAAAATACGGGAGGACAATTCAAATAATGACTGGAAATAATTTAAATGATATAGGGCTTTCGGAACGATTTATCCGGGAAGCTGCCATGTATGACAACAATCTGCATCTTGCCAGGGTTTCAGCCCAGCATAAGGACATGTACCGGGTGATTACCGAGAGCGGAGAGATGTGGGCGGAAATTTCGGGCAAACTCGCTTACTCGGCATCTGTCAATGATGATTATCCTGTTGTTGGTGACTGGGTATTGGTTGACCGGACGGAGGATACCGCCGGTCATGCGGTGATTCGTCACATTCTGACCCGAAAAAGCTGTTTTTCGAGGAAGGCAGCCGGTACCGGCCAGGAACTGCAGAAGATTGCTGCCAATATTGATACAGTATTTATCTGTATGTCACTTAATAACGATTTCAATGTGCGCCGTATCGAACGGTATCTTGCCATTGCCTGGGACAGTATGGCCGTTCCGGTAATTGTGCTCACCAAATCCGACCTGTGTGATGATTTGCCTGCCAGGCTCAGAGACCTTGAAGCTGCTGCAGCTGGAGTAGACGTGGTTGTGACCACGAGTATGAGTGGTGATGGTTACACCGGTATCAGCCAATACCTGCAAAAAGGCAGGACCATAGCCTTTATCGGTTCATCAGGTGTGGGCAAATCCACCCTGATTAACAGGATGATGGGTGAACAGATGCTGGCCACAAAGGAAATCAGAGATGACGACAAGGGCAGGCACACGACCACCCACCGGCAGCTGCTGGTACTTCCTGAAGGCGATGGCGTAGTTATTGACACGCCGGGTATGCGGGAAATTCAGCTTGCGGGAGCTGATTTGTCCAGGTCTTTTGCTGATATTGAAGAACTTGCCGCGAAGTGCCGTTTCCGGGACTGTGAACACGAAGCTGAACCGCAGTGTGCGGTTAAGAAGGCTGTTGAGGACGGCACATTATCTGCTGAGCGATTGGAAAATTATAAAAAGCTGCAGCGGGAGATGGTATTCGAAGAACGTAAAAGCACCATGTCGGCGGCTCAGGCAGAGAAACAGAAGGTTGTTGATATGATGGGGTCGCTAAACTATTGCAGGCAGGTCCTGAAAAGTAACCGGAAATACAAAGGGAACAAATAAGAGGCATCAGGAAATAGTAAGGTAACACGAATTATAAGGCTGTACTGAGTTTTGCCTCAGTACAGCCTCAGTTTATTGCAAACCCCACCGCCATCTCTAAAGCGCTAAAGCGCAAAGAGCCCGTTCGACGTGCTCGGACGGACGACAGACTCCTGCTATTTTAATCAGGAATTATTGTGCCATCTGTATCAATAGTGACCACCTTGACCGGGATGTCCTGACCACTGTTGATCACAGCCTGCATGATCCTGTTAACCAGGCTGCCGCAGCAGGGGACTGTCATCCTGACTACCGTGATGCCTTTGATTTCATGAAGCCGGAACATTTCCGTCAGTTTCTCCGCATAGTCCACATTGTCCAGTTTGGGACAGCCAATGAGGGTGACACGGCCCCTTATAAAATCCTGATGGAAATTGCCATAGGCATAAGCAGAGCAGTCGGCAGCGATTAACAAGTCACTGTTGTCAAGAAAAGGAGCATTGACTGGAACCAGCTTAATCTGGCAGGGCCATTGGCCAAGCTGTGAAGGCGCCGCT
Source organism: Phosphitispora fastidiosa (assembly GCF_019008365.1). Taxonomy (NCBI): domain Bacteria; kingdom Bacillati; phylum Bacillota; class Clostridia; order Eubacteriales; family Peptococcaceae; genus Phosphitispora; species Phosphitispora fastidiosa. Next base: position 169,908 of record NZ_JAHHUL010000003.1, read on the forward strand.
GCTCCGGGTGCACATGAACAGCCGGCTGATTTTTGCAGGACCGTGACTGAACTGCCCGGGCAGCCGCAGGCTAAGGTTTCAGACTGAGAGTTCCTGGACTCCATATGCTTCTTCACGGCTTCTTCATCAAAAGCTGCGGCTTCTCTTTCAATAATATTAATAGCATCTGCAGGGCAATTGGGGAGGCAGTCTCCCAGGCCGTCACAGTAAGAGTCCGATACGAGCCGGGCCTTGCCGTTGACTAACTGCAGGGCTCCTTCGTGGCAGGCAGCGATACAGAGACCACAGCCGGTACATTTTTCTTCGTTTATCTCTACTATTTTTCTCAGCACTTGTATCAACCTCACTTTGAATCTTTTTAAATCTAAGGTTATTATAAAACCTAAATGATAAAAAAACAGTGAGGTTAATCACATTCGTCAGATTCTTTGCTCACTGCCCCACATGTTTTGTTAAACTAAAAATTCTACTGGAGATTTGTTCCCTATTGGGTTATGATAAAAAGAACGGTGTCCATCACCAAAAACTTCACTGGTAATGTAACCCGAAATTTCATTGGAGGTAACAATATATGTTCATGTATGTTTTCTCAATTATACTCATAGTAGCCTCAAATGTGATCTACAATATATGTCAGAAATCAACTCCTGATAGGGTCAATCCTTTTGCGGCGCTTCTGGTTACTTACCTGACCGCGGCAGCCTTAACCGGGGTGATATTTTTGTTTTCCAAAACCGATAAAGGAATTATGGAGTCGGTTAAGGAGCTGAACTGGACGAGTATAACCCTTGGTATTGCAGTAGTAGGCCTTGAAATTGGGTATCTAATGGCTTACCGGGCCGGGTGGAACATAAGTGTGGGGTCACTGGTGGCAAATATCCTCCTGGCATTAATGCTTATTCCGGTGGGGGTATTGTTTTATCATGAAGGGTTTGGAGCTAATAAAATATTTGGGGCGGTTCTTTGTATCTTTGGGCTGGTTATGATCAACAGGTAATAAAAAAATGAGATATTATAAAAAACCCCCTGTTTTTTGAACCACCTGTGAATAAGCAGGTGGTATCTTATTTTGGGAATTTATCTGGAATGTTGTGGTAATAAAATGTGATTGCAGTTATAATCTAACTACAGCAGATTAATTTTTGACAGCCTGTTAAAAAAAAGGAGGGAAAAAATAATGGTCAAGAGCAGAATCGGGTTTATCAGCGGGGTATTGATTATCGCTGTCCTGATCAATATCACAGCAGGCTTTGGAATGAGTGGCAATGCTTCAGCACTGGTGGAAATTGACAGCAGCGCCAGCTCCTGGGCCGTACCGCATCTTCAGCAGGCATATGATTATGGACTGACATATCCCGACATTATGAAGGATTTTAAAAGACCTATTACCCGCCAGGAGTTTTGCACAATTGTAGTCAAGCTTTATGAAAAACTCAGCGGGAAGACGGCAGCAGCAGGCAGCAGTCCATTTTCAGACACTGCAGACCCAGAAATAATCAAGGCTTATCAGCTGGGAATCGTCAAAGGCACCGGAGTCGGAAAGTTTTCACCTGGCTGGAACATCACCAGACAGGAAATCTGTGTCATGATTTTTCGGGCTCTCGATGTGGCGGTACCCGGGCTGGATAAAACTCCCGGTAATGATTTTCCCTTCAGTGATCAAAAGATGATTGCCTCATGGGCGATTGATGCCATGAAGTTTTCTTATAAAAACAATATCATGAACGGTGTGGGCAGCAATAAAATAGACCCTTTGAGCAATACCACCAGGGAGCAGGCTATTACCCTGGTTAAAAGGACATATGAGGCTTTCCGGGTAGATGAGCTTGATGCCACTGTTCTTGTTGGGCAGGCAGATCTCAAAAAGCTGACGGAAAGAGAAAAGTTTACTAATTTGGATTTAGGTAACCGGATAGCCTTCCCCAGATATGACTCACGAGTCGAGCTTTTTGTGGCTACCGAAGCCGGTAAACCTGCCAAACGGCCATCGGCTGCCGCGAGTGCCGATACGGACCGTTTAGTCCGTGCAGCCGCTCTGAATTTAGTGAATGATGACCTGAAACCAATTCAGTTAATCCAGCCAAATCTGGAAATACAGCCCGGTTCATCATCTGGGATACAGCCCGTCTTATCGCCGGTGATACCGGCGGGGTGGCTGGTTCCCAGACCTAACGGCCCCGTATATACCAAAGCCCAGTGTGCTGCTTTAATAGACAGAGACGGGGACAAAAAGCGCTGGTTTGCATTTAACCTGAAAAACGCCCAGGCTGTCAAGGTAGTCTGGCAGGTATCCAAGACACCCTTCACAGGCTTCAGGGACAACTGGAAGTCTCCCCGTGGGCTGGTGGCTTCAGGTGAGGTTTCACCCTCTGCAGGAGAATTTGTAGTTGACTTTGGTTCCATTGCCTCAGGACAGCTATCAGGGAGCCTATGGCAGTTGAAGCCGGCAGGGCAGTTGGTCTGGAATATCACCTCAACCTACCGGGAAATCCCCAAAACTCAGAAAAAATATTATGTCCGGGCCATCCCTGTCGACGGGACCGGGAACTGCATCGGTGATCCCGGAGAGGGGCTTCAGGTTCTCTATGGAAAACCGCTGACAGCTTCGACTGCTGCGCAGAAAGTGAATGCTTCCTTTGAACTCTGGGCCCCGCGCCGGGAAGGAGTTCCCCAGGGAGGCGGACCTGATAACAATGGTTACAGTGGGGAATTCCCCAACCTGCTGGTTCATGAAAGCAGCCCCCGCTACTACAACTGCGAATATACATCTGATTACTGGTTTTTATTCCATGGTTTTGATAAGGCTGCTACCAGGGTGGTGGTTCAGGTAGCTGCCCAGCCTTTTACCGGCAGCACGGTTGATTGGAAATCCCCCAGTGGGTTGGTGTACAACAAGTCCTATGGGAACCTCCCGGTTAAGCTTGAACCGACGTTTGACAATGCGGTTCCCATCAAGTTCAGCCAGTTTGGCCCGGCCAAAGCGGCTATGAAGCCTGATGAATACATTTCCTATTATGTACGGGCAGCTGCAGTTAAACCTTCAAATATTCCGGGGAGTGAAGAGGTTGCCTTTTCGGAGACTATTACGGTCAAATATGGCTATCCCAACGCCGTCAAGTGGTACATTCCCCAGGATGTCAATGTAAAGTCATATATCCCGACAGTGAAAGTGCTTCATTATCAGCCGGTACAGTGGGAAAACCCCCAGTGGCTAAACAAATACACAGTCTACCGGACCCCCCGGTGGAATGAAATTAAATGTAAGTTTAAAAACGTACAGACCGGACAGATTCTGTATCCGTATTATCATTACTTATTAGGTGACCCGTCAATTACCCCGACGAAGTATGAGAATGAAATTATTCCCACCGTCCTTAAGCAGGGCACTAAAGTTACCATCGTTAATAATGAAGGAGACAAATCCTGGTGGGGAGAGCTTTGGGACAGCATTGCAGACTTCTTCAGTTCAATAATAAATGTTTTTAAAGATATTACCAACTGGGTGAGTAATGCCTATGCCAGCCTAAAATCAGGCCTGATAAGTTTTGTCGCGGCTAATTTTCCCCTTATTCCCGATAATTGGCGGGCCGGACTGAGGGTCGCCCTCGAAGCCCTGGTAAATACAGGGCTGGCAGCTATGGGGATCCCCCCCTCCCTGCCGAATTTTGACCAGCTTGCCAATATGAGTCTGGACTATATGGCGCAAGTTGCCCTGACCGAAGCCGGCATTCCTGCCACTGAGATAACCACCCAAATGGTGAAAGATACAGCTGCGGGGGTGGGCAGCCAGCTTTCTGCTGCCACTAATTCGGCTAGCCCAAATCCTATTGACTCCCCATTCTTAAAGAATCATCCTGACTATCTTTACCGGCCGGCCTATATGGATATAGAGTTGAGCAACTCCTATGACGAGCCGTCCTTACCGGGCAGTTTCAATATAGATGCCGAATGGGAATGGACAGAGAATGTCACTTTGGACCATGAGGTTTTCAGCCATTGGCCGCAAGAGCAGCAGTATGCTGATGCCTTACAGTATGTGGTTCATTTTCTCTACGGACTGAGCAGGGGACATAATGGGTATCCCATTTACTATCCGGTATATGAGCCGGTGAGAGGGCAGCCAATCCCCATAATACAGCCTGGTGAGAAGCTGACGGTCCGGATTTACCTGAAGGAATATATAGGGAAACCGTATCCTTTTAGCGTAAACGGGGATTCGGTACTAATGGAAGACTTCGCCCATCTCTATTGGGGTGACCTGGGCAAGGTGAAATTCAGTGTCACCACAGACCTTTATGACCTGCCTGACCCCCGGGAGGCTGCCAAAGCCCAGGGGTTCCAGGAAGATGATGACCACATGTACACCTATAGATATGACAGATTATACAGCGGCAGTTATTTCCAACAGGTGCCGTCTCAGGCCTATTGATGTCAGTACTATGACATAAAAAAAGTCTGGACTTAGTTATAAAACCGCCATGGATTATCTGTGGTGGTTTTTTTATTTTAATGAAATTCACCTGAACTGCTGGATTTGGCATTAATCTTGCATTAAAAATACTATGCACTAATTCACTTAAAGGGGGGCATTTTTGTGAGCCAGATTGGAATTGCACTGGATTTAGGCACCAGCGGCTTCAGGGGGCAGGCTGTCGACCTGGCAAAAGCTGAGATTATCGGTACTGTATTAACGGCACGGCATCCGCTGCCCGGGGCCAATGTTATGGATCACCTGAATTTTGCTGTTGATATGGGTTTGGATGTGGCCCACAGTATTATTATTGCCACAATAAATCAAATTATTGAGACTCTTAATGTACCTTGTAATGACATCAGGCGGCTGGCAGTTTGCGGTAATCCCATTCAGCTCTCCTTGTTTGAGGAGATAGAAATAAGGGACCTGGCTTATGCGGGTGAGCGTAAAAGAAAAAAGCTGGGGATTGTATCTCCCAATAGGGATGCCAAAAAGCTGGCAGCAAGAGATATCAGGGGTTTGGCTTTGCCGGCTGATGTGGAAATCTATATTCCGGCGGCAGTGAAACACGAAATTGGCGCTGATGCTCTGGCGATGATGGTAAAGTCGGATTTGCTGACAAATAGTGATATTACGCTGGTAACTGATTATGGGACCAATGCCGAAATGGCCCTGAAGGTCGGTGACAAGATCATTACCGGTTCCTGTGCTGCCGGTCCGGCTTTGGAAGGGCAGCACATTCAGTATGGCATGCTGGCTGCTCCCGGCGCTGTTCATGACATTCAACCGGAAAAAAACGGTTTCAGGTGTTATGTGCTTAATGATGATATGACCAGCGTACCGGGGGATTTGGTGGATTTAACCAGACCGGGTATTCTTGAAAAAGGACTGGCAAATGCAGATGGAATTACGGGTACCGGAGTTATCGCCGTCCTTTATGAGGGCATGAAAGCACAGCTCATCGGGCTTCCCAAAATCAAGACTGCAGATAACAGGCTGCACCTGGGCCGGCATGTGTCCTTTAGTGAACATGATATAACTGAGGCCGGCAAGGCTATTGGAGCAATAAGGGCGGGATTTGTGACTCTGGCCATGGAAGCCGGAATTGAATTGGGTGAAATTCAGACTGCCTATATGGCCGGGGCATCAGGTACTTATGTAAATGCTTTGAAAGCCCTGCAAATTGGGCTGATACCTCCGGGTGCCAGCAAGATTTACCAGATAGGCAACACTTCACTGGCGATGGCGAGGGATATTGTAATTGACCCTGAGCAGCATCTGATGCTGCAGGAACTGGCACAGCAGTTAAGGGCAAATCACTGCATGTTCGCTGATTCTCAGGTCTTTTCCAAGTCCTATCTGCTTGAGCTCTCCCTCTGGGGTGAAGGAATGCCATGGGATATGTATCATCAGTTTAGCAAAATGTATGGGCTGACAGAACTAATTCCTCCTAATTTAAGCGCAGAAGTAATCAGGCTTTATGAACGGGATATCCCGGACCTGGGATATCGTGGGGTGTCATATATTGAGACTGTAGGTTATCCAAGTACGGTGAAATTTCCCGGCTGTACGGGGTGCGGCATCTGTATCAAAAATTGTCCCGAGAAGGCCCTTTCAATACCTGAAGCAGATGATTTTGTCATATCCATTCGGCCTGACCGGTGCAATGGAACGGCCTGTAAACGCTGTGAAAGTCAATGCCCGGAAAAGGTATTTAAGTTTTCCTTAATTCCATTTGCGGAGTAATTATATTTCATTATCGGCTGCTATTTCAAAAAAGGCATTGATTCCAAAAAGAATCAATGCCTTTTCCCTGTTTAATCGGTTATCACTTGATTACGTTTGGAATGGCCTGATAATAAAAGGAGTGCAGAGGCTTTGAAGCCACAATGGACAAATGGGGCAATTCCATTTGTAATCAAAACAGCTAAAATAGTCTGCTGCTAAAACTATTTAAATAAACCTCGCATTTGAATATAATCAAGCCCTGGCAACAAAAAAACTACAAGTGTAGTATAAAAAACGGTAACGTTTATCGTTTTTAAAAAGTTGGCATTGTTTTTGCAAGTAAATATCAATATGAACGGAAGGAGGTGAATTTCAGTAATGAGCAGAGAGGATATTCTGAACAAACTGAAGGATTCAATTGAGAAGCTGGACACAGGTATGGCCGAAGCGGCAGCCAAGGAGGCAAAAGCAGCAGGGATAGAGGCCATGGATGCCATTCAAAACGGTCTCTCCCAGGGTATGAATACCATCAGTGATCTTTTTGATGAAGGTGAACTGTATGTACCACAAATACTTGTGGCTGCAGAGGCCTTTGAAAAAGGAGTAGCTATTTTAACTGCAGATATGCTGGAAGCAGAGCGTAACAAGACCAAGGCCGGAAAGGTAATCTGCCACACTGTTGAGGGTGATATTCACGATATCGGCAAGAACATCGTGAAGATAATGCTAATTGCCAGTGGTTTTGAGGTAATTGATTTAGGCCGGGATGTACCGGTGGATGAGGTTGTCCGCAAGGCAATCGAAGAGGGAGTGGACATTATCACAGGTTCAGCCCTGATGACCACAACTATGCCTTCACAGCGAGATATCATCAAGGTCCTTGAGGAAGAAGGCTACCGTGACAAGATCAAGTGCATGTTCGGCGGGGCTCCGGTATCCCAGGAGTGGGTAGACCAGATTGGTGCCGACGCTTATGGGGACAATGCAGCTGAAGCTATTAGCAAAGCTAAGGAACTGATGGCATAAAGGAGAAAGGAGGTAAAGTATGGCTCTCGCAAAGAAAGTAACGGTTTTTGATGTTTTCGACCGGGCTAAAACCGGGAAGAAAGTTAATGAGAACGACTGGGATTATAAGATTATTCCCCAAACAGCCAGCAGATTAAAAGAGAAGTATGGCATAAAAATGGACAAAAAAGTCATCGTGCCTACTGATAAGGCAATGATTGACAACCTGTTCAAGGCTGGTTTGGAAATGCTGGTTGAATGCGGTATTTACTGTATGGATACCGGGCGTGTCATAAAATACACCGAAGAAGAAATACTGACATCTGTAAATGCAGCGCCGAGCCGTGTTGTGCTCGGGGAAGGCAAGGATGCAGTGATAATGGAAACCCGGAGCTACCAGGATTCCCGTCCTCCTATAATTCAGGGGGGACCAACCGGGGCGCCGGTTTCAGAGGACATGTTTATGGCACTGCACCAGTCATATGCTACAGAACCACTGGTAAACACAATAGTTGACGGAGTGCTGCAAACTATCAACGGACATGACCCCACACCGGGAAGTCCGTGGGAGATAGCAGCCGTTAAGTCTGAAGCCATGTTAATCCGGGCCGCCCAGGCAAGAGCAGGCCGCCCCGGGATGGCATTGTAGGGGAACGAGACATCATTATCCGCTGCCGGTGTAATCGCTGCTGATTTCCCGGGCGGAATGCGGGCTTCTGACAGCCATGAGGTATCCCAGCTAAATGAGCTGAAGATTGACGTAGGTGCGTTAGCCTTTACTGCTCATTATGTACTGGCCGGAGATGTTATCATGTGTGAACAGATGCCTATTTACGGGGGTTATGCCGGAGGGCTGGAAGAGACCACGATAGTAGATGTGGCCACAACTCTGAATGCCTTTATCATGACCCAGGCAACCTGGCACCTGGATGGTCCGATTCATGTGCGCTGGGGCATTACTACAGCCAGAGAGGCTCTGGCGGTGGCAGGCCACTGTGCCATGGCGATTGAGGCCAATACCAATTTGATGCTGGGTAACCAGTATTACACCATCGCCGGACCGTGTACGGTAATGTGCCTGCTGGAGACAGCAGCCCAAGCCATTACAGATACGGCCAGCGGGCGGGAAATACTGTCAGGCGTAGCCTCTGCCAAGGGGGTTGCTACCAACTATACCACCGGTATGGAAGCCCGGATGATGGCCGAGGCCGCCAGGGCTGTGGCTGGTATGGAGACTGATAAGATTAATGCGATCCTTGACAAATTAGTTGCCATGTATGAAAAAGACTATAAAACGGCGCCTAAAGGCAAGCCGTTCCAGGAGTGTTACGATGTTGTCCGCCTTGTCCCGACCCAGGAATACCTGGATATCTATGATGAGGCAGTTAAAATCCTTACCGAATTAGGGCTCGATTACTGGAAGAAGTAAAAACATATAGAAAAAGTCCCGGTCTGTTCGAGCACAGACCGGGACTTAATTAAACATTAAATTGCCCCGAACGCAATTTATGATTAAAGGAGGGAACCTGATGTCAATAGACAATCCTATTGAACCGCGCCAGACACAGGAACAGATAAAAATAAGCGAAACGCGCATTGATAAGATGTTTCATGGTGACAGAAAAATGCTGGTTTTCTGGATGGTTTTTATGTGGATTATATTAGGGGCTGTTTATCTTCAGGTAATGGCCGTTGCTGACCCAACTGTCAAGATGGTTGCCCTGGCAGCCGGTATCATGGTTGGAGCTTTTAATACTGTGGCTATGGCGGCTTTGTCAGGTCACCTGAAGAAGAAAAAGACTGAGCTCTATACAGAGGATATATATTACCAGGAAAAAATGAAGGCTGCAGGAGGCACCAAGTGGAATCTGGTAATGCTCTTTGATGTCCTCTTTATACTGGTTCTTTGCTACATTTGTCTCCTGATACCCATCCTGCTTCGCGGAAAGGTTCTGGTAGGCGGCGGTGGCGGCGGCGGAATGGATTATTCCTTTACCTGGGGAAGCCTTGTCCTCTGTCTTGTTGCCGGTGTGGTTTTCGGATATTTTCTCCTGACACATTCCGAAAAGGAACTTAAAACCCTGATTGACAATGTATACGGAAAGAAGGGGGAAAACAAATGAGCATCTGGAGTTTGATGAATTATGCTGCCTGGGCTGTATCTGCTCTGATTTATTTCTGGCTTTTTAAGGATTTTCTGGCAACTAACAAGAATTACAGTGAAGATGTTCTGCTGGGAACCTATTCAGAAGAGGAACTGGACATTTCCGGGGAAGGGGGGCAGGGTTAATGAGCGCTGAATCCGTTAATGTCGCTGTAAGGGAAGAAAATGAAACCGGAGCCCGCCTGGTCAAGGTGCTGGGGCCGATGCATATATGGGCTCTGGGTGTCGGTATAGTTCTTGTAGGGGAGTTTATGGGATGGAACTTTACGGTTGCCAAAGGCGGTACCCTGGGTTCCATTATAGCCTGCTGGCTGATAGGACTCCTGTATGTTTCCCTGATTATGGTCAACACAGAAATAGGGTCAGTTATCCCGGAGGCCGGCGGTCAGTATGCTATGGCCAAATACCTGATGGGTCCCCTGGCTGCATTTAATGTCGGGGTAATGATTGTATTTGAATATACTATGCTGGAAGCGGCAGACTCGCTGGTGGTAGGTGCGCTGATGAACAGCCTGAACCCGGAGCTGCAGCCTCTGCCCTGGATTATATTAGGGCTGGCGATTCTGACAGCTTTGAATTACCGCGGTGTTTATGCCACCTTAACAGTTAACTTTATCATCACGGCAATTGCTTATGTGACGATATTTATTCTGCTATTTTCCACTCAATTCTGGTCTCCTAACAGTATGATTAATTTCCCTGACTTGATGAGCGGCTTGCCTTATGGATGGCTTGGAATCCTGGGCGCCTTGCAGTTCGGGATTTGGTTCTACCTGGGTATTGAGGGAACCGCCCTCACTGCTGAGGAGTGCCGTTCCACCGGTCGGTCTCTGCCTGTCGGCGCCATGATAGGTATGGTTTCCCTGCTGGTTGGCGCTACTATTACATGGTTTGTCTGCTCGGGTCTGGTGCAATGGGAGACCCTCGGAAGTTCAGTTTATCCCCTGTACGATGCTGCCTTGGCAACTAACTACTCGTTTGTTATCTGGGCATTGTTTGTTGGGACCATTTTATCATGTCTCGCAAGCGCCAATGGATGTATCAATGATTCTTCCCGGGGCTGGTTTTCAATGGCCAGGGATACGCTGATACCGCAATGGTTTGGCGCAGTTCATCCCAAGTACCATACACCGTACCGTGCCATTGTCTTCCTGGCTCCTATTGCCATTAGCTTCGGTTTTACAGGGCTTCTGGACCAGGTTATTACTTTTTCCATTATTTCAGGAACAATAATATATGTACTGATGGGTTATATGGGGTTGAAGTTCAGGCAAATGTACCCACTGGGGACTATTGAAAGAGGCTATACCTCCCCCTGGCATCCCTTCCCGTCAATTTTTCTCTTAATCCTTGCTATCCTGGTTTTGGTAGCAACCTTCCTGGGATACTGGATTAACCTTCTGGCAGCGTTTATGTTCTATATTATTTGTTCATTATGGTTTGTTTTCCACAGATATAAATTTGTTAACCCCCATACGCTGATAAAAGCCCACTGGCCTCGCCCTAAAGGGTACTAAATGACCTACTTATCTGGCGGGATGCTGGTTCTCTTGACATTGGGGAGTGCATATTACCTTATGCGCTCCCTGCAAGAGATCAGAAAAAAAGAGGAAGTATTTTACCGGGAAATACTGCCACATATGAAACAGGCCAGTTTCAGTGAAAACAGGGGGTTACTGCCGTCTCTTGAAGGTTTATATCATGATTTAAGAATTAAGATAGTGCCTCTGGGGGATAATTTATGCTACCGGGGCCTGCCTCGATTATATTTAAAAATTTACCTGGCAGTTGATAATGATAAATTATGCCGGGTAGTCAGTATCAATGAACGAGCCCACCTTTTTCCACCCGCGGAGTTTGAAAAATCCAGGACTTTTCTGGGGCAAGACAATCCAGGTTTTGAAATATGTTTACCTGAGGAACCCAAGTTAGAACCCGAGAATTTGAATAATTTGGTGAATATTCTCTCTAAAATTGACAATTGTTCCGAAATTTTGATGCAAAAAAAATATATCAGATTGACCTTGTTGCTGGCACATGGAGAAAAGGGTTATTACTTTGTCTTGCGAGCAATGAAATTCCCCGCTCTGGTTTTAAAAGATGAGAATTTAAGCAGAACCGTTCAGTTATTATTTGAACTGCGCAGGGAGGTTGCTAAAATTGAAAGTGCTTGTTAATAATAGAAAAGTGCCATTCTGGTTTCCGATTTTTGCCGCTCTGGTGATTCCGGGGTCTGGTTATGTTTTATTGGGAAGACCAATGCGGGCTCTGCAAATGCTATTTTTCATGGGCTTTTTCGGGTTTGTAACCTATCGCCTGTCAGGTATGGATATCTCTCTCATAGGCAGATTTGCAGGCGCTTTTGCCATTTGGGCGCTGTCTGTAGTGGAAGTACACCGGTTGGCTAAGCTCAAAAGTGTTTGATTCTTTTAAGATTCCAAATGGAATCAACACCGGACTGGGATAACCCTTGCTTTAAAATATTGAGTTGGCTTATAATTTCGGCATTTTTGATTCTATACAGAATCAAAAAGGTGTTGGGAAATAGGACTGAAAACGATCAAGCCCCGGAATTAACGCGATTTTTAAAGTTGGCATTAATTTTGCATATAAATTTGGTCAGGGTTTGAATTCTTATATTAAATAAATAATGAGGAGGTGAATTGTTAGAATGAGCAAACAGGATATTCTGAACAAACTGAAGGATTCAATTGAGAAGCTGGACACAGGTATGGCCGAAGCGGCAGCCAAGGAGGCAAAAGCAGCAGGGATAGAGGCCATGGATGCCATTCAAAACGGTCTCTCCCAGGGTATGAATACCATCAGTGATCTTTTTGATGAAGGTGAACTGTATGTACCACAAATACTTGTGGCTGCAGAGGCCTTTGAAAAAGGAGTAGCTATTTTAACTGCAGATATGCTGGAAGCAGAGCGTAACAAGACCAAGGCCGGAAAGGTAATCTGCCACACTGTTGAGGGTGATATTCACGATATCGGCAAGAACATCGTGAAGATAATGCTAATTGCCAGTGGTTTTGAGGTAATTGATTTAGGCCGGGATGTACCGGTGGATGAGGTTGTCCGCAAGGCAATCGAAGAGGGAGTGGACATTATCACAGGTTCAGCCCTGATGACCACAACTATGCCTTCACAGCGAGATATCATCAAGGTCCTTGAGGAAGAAGGCTACCGTGACAAGATCAAGTGCATGTTCGGCGGGGCTCCGGTATCCCAGGAGTGGGTAGACCAGATTGGTGCCGACGCTTATGGGGACAATGCAGCTGAAGCTATTAGCAAAGCTAAGGAACTGATGGCATAAAGGAGAAAGGAGGTAAAGTATGGCTCTCGCAAAGAAAGTAACGGTTTTTGATGTTTTCGACCGGGCTAAAACCGGGAAGAAAGTTAATGAGAACGACTGGGATTATAAGATTATTCCCCAAACAGCCAGCAGATTAAAAGAGAAGTATGGCATAAAAATGGACAAAAAAGTCATCGTGCCTACTGATAAGGCAATGATTGACAACCTGTTCAAGGCTGGTTTGGAAATGCTGGTTGAATGCGGTATTTACTGTATGGATACCGGGCGTGTCATAAAATACACCGAAGAAGAAATACTGACATCTGTAAATGCAGCGCCGAGCCGTGTTGTGCTCGGGGAAGGCAAGGATGCAGTGATAATGGAAACCCGGAGCTACCAGGATTCCCGTCCTCCTATAATTCAGGGGGGACCAACCGGGGCGCCGGTTTCAGAGGACATGTTTATGGCACTGCACCAGTCATATGCTACAGAACCACTGGTAAACACAATAGTTGACGGAGTGCTGCAAACTATCAACGGACATGACCCCACACCGGGAAGTCCGTGGGAGATAGCAGCCGTTAAGTCTGAAGCCATGTTAATCCGGGCCGCCCAGGCAAGAGCAGGCCGCCCCGGGATGGCATTGTAGGGGAACGAGACATCATTATCCGCTGCCGGTGTAATCGCTGCTGATTTCCCGGGCGGAATGCGGGCTTCTGACAGCCATGAGGTATCCCAGCTAAATGAGCTGAAGATTGACGTAGGTGCGTTAGCCTTTACTGCTCATTATGTACTGGCCGGAGATGTTATCATGTGTGAACAGATGCCTATTTACGGGGGTTATGCCGGAGGGCTGGAAGAGACCACGATAGTAGATGTGGCCACAACTCTGAATGCCTTTATCATGACCCAGGCAACCTGGCACCTGGATGGTCCGATTCATGTGCGCTGGGGCATTACTACAGCCAGAGAGGCTCTGGCGGTGGCAGGCCACTGTGCCATGGCGATTGAGGCCAATACCAATTTGATGCTGGGTAACCAGTATTACACCATCGCCGGACCGTGTACGGTAATGTGCCTGCTGGAGACAGCAGCCCAAGCCATTACAGATACGGCCAGCGGGCGGGAAATACTGTCAGGCGTAGCCTCTGCCAAGGGGGTTGCTACCAACTATACCACCGGTATGGAAGCCCGGATGATGGCCGAGGCCGCCAGGGCTGTGGCTGGTATGGAGACTGATAAGATTAATGCGATCCTTGACAAATTAGTTGCCATGTATGAAAAAGACTATAAAACGGCGCCTAAAGGCAAGCCGTTCCAGGAGTGTTACGATGTTGTCCGCCTTGTCCCGACCCAGGAATACCTGGATATCTATGATGAGGCAGTTAAAATCCTTACCGAATTAGGGCTCGATTACTGGAAGAAGTAAGGTAACATCTGACTGATGGGGCAGGCAGCCTGCGGCGCAGGGATACTGTGATGTGTCCGTTCGGCTTTTGCCGGCGGAGAGGCATCGCTGCCTGCCCCCCGGTCGTTTAATTACATGGAGGGTTGATCGGCAAGATCATGGAGACTCTAAATCTCCACAGCCGGGTTGGACTCCCGGACTCTCCTCCAATTAACCGGCGGGGACTCTAAAAAATGCCGAGGAGGTATGGAAATGAGTTTACCCGTACAGAAAACAGAGGCTTCAAGCCCCAAAAAGGCAAAGAAACGTTATTTCCGGAAACATGAGGATTTAGCCGGTGTTATAGAAAAAATAAAGCTCTGGCCGTCCCGGTCAGGAGTGCTTCACGGTGTCAGGAAAATTACTGTCAAGGGCAGACATATTGAGATAGTTACCCATTGCGGCAATCAGTTAGATATTAAAAATTCAAAGACAAGCCGGGTTTCCCGCTGGTTGAGAAACAAATGGTATGCCAAAGCCTGTCCAAAGTGTAAAATACCTACATGGAAGTTGGAGAAATTTTCTTCAACCTCTTTTCAGTAAAGGGGGCATTCTGTTTTGAAACTTGCCTTTACTGTTACACAGAAACAGAGGCTTATCGAGCTTGATGCGGCGGAGGGAATTGATGGGCTTGTTTTTATTAATGCGCAGGAACGAGACCATTCATTTAAAAAGATAAATCAGGAATTGGTCCTTAAGAATAAAGAGCGTTTGGAAAGACTGCGGTCAGAAAGACTGCGTCCATCTATCAGAGAGCTTGAACAGATTTTGGTTAACTGCCTGAACAGGGCTGGTTTTGTTGAAGTAAATACACCTACCACGATAGCGAAGGAAATGTTGGTGAAAATGGGGATTACTGCGGAACATCCTCTATGGAACCAGGTATACTGGACTGATAAAAACAGCTGTCTGCGTCCGATGTTAGCCCCTAACCTGTATTACCTGTTAGGACGGCTGGCAAAAATCTGGCCAAGGCCTATTCGAATCTTTGAAATAGGACAGTGTTTTCGCAAGGAGTCAAAAGGGGCTAAACACCTTTCGGAATTCACCATGCTCAATCTGGTTGAAATGGGCACTGCCGGCGATACCGGGGAACGATTGGCCGAATTGGCAGACCTGGTTATGAATGCGGCAGGTTTACCCTACAGCCTGGATGCGGAAGACTCGGAAGTTTATGGTGACACTACTGATGTTATGGCCGACAATGTTGAAATTGCCTCCGGAGCCACTGGGCCTCATCCTTTAGATGGCAGCTGGAATATTACTGAACCATGGGTTGGCCTGGGTTTTGGGCTGGAGCGCATGGTTATGGTGAAAGAAGGGTTTCAGAATATCCGCCGGGTGGGACGCGGCCTGATGTACCTGGATGGTGCCAGATTGAATATTTAATTGAGGCTGAAGGAGGATGGAATAATGACGCTGTTTTCTATGAATAAGCGTTATCTGGACGGAATCTTATATAAGGCGGAAAGCGGAATTTCCCTTTCACACCGGGAAATTGTCAATCTGCTTACCTTGGAAGATACAGAGTCTATCCAAAAAGTAATGAAAAGCGCCCGGAAACTGCGTGAACAGCATTTTGGCAACAAATTGTTTCTTTATGGGTTTATATATTTTTCCACCTACTGCAAGAACCACTGTACCTTCTGTTTTTACAGGAAGACAAATAGTTTAAGCCCCCGGTATCGCAAGAATCTCTCAGAGGTTGTGGATATTGCTGCCAGACTGGCTGATTCCGGAGTACACCTGATCGACCTGACTATGGGGGAAGACCCTGACATATACCGGACAGGCGGTTTTGATGTGCTTTTGGAAATGATTGACCGGGTAAAGGTTACCACCGGTTTGCCGGTGATGATTTCACCTGGGGTGATACCTGACGATATCCTTGAAAAAATGAGTGATTCCGGGGTTACCTGGTATGCTCTTTATCAGGAAACCCATAATCAGCTTCTCTATAGGAAACTGAGAGTTGGCCAGGGCTTTGCGGCACGCAAAAACAAGAGGCTTAAGGCCCGTGAACTGGGAATGCTGGTGGAAGACGGAATGCTGCTGGGAGTTGGCGAAACGACCGGTGACAGGGCTGATTCTATTTTATGCATGAAGCATGAGGGGGTTCATCAGGCCAGGGTGATGAGTCTGGTGCCCCAGCGTCAGACCCCAATGGCTGGAAGGGTTGCTATTCCCAGGATTAATGAGTATTTATGTATAGCCGTAATGAGACTTTTAATGCCTGACAGGCTGATTCCGGCTTCATTGGATGTGGATGGCATTAAGGGCCTGGAGATGCGGCTGGAGGCAGGGGCCAATGTGGTTACCTCCATTATACCGTCCAGCAGCAGTCTTGCCGGTGTTTCCCAGAGCACTCTGGACATTGAACAGGGTCTCCGCGCAGTACCGGAGGTTAAAAAAATATTGGCCGGCAAGGGATTGGAAGCAGCCGGTTTAGGTGAATACAGCGCCTGGATAGCCTCCCAAAAAGGCAAAATAAGCTCGGGGGTGGGTGAGTATGACGAGAATCCTAATAGTAGGCGGACAGCTTCAGGGGCTGGAGGCAGTATATCTTGCCCGGCAGGCTGGACTGGAAGCAGCGCTAATTGATAAAGACCCGTTCGTACCGGCAGCGGCTTTGGCAGACGAGTTTTATAATATTAATTTATTGACTGATGGCAAGAAGGCAGAGCGCCTGTTAGGTGAGTTTGATCTAATCCTGCCGGCCACTGAAAATTACGATGTCTTAACCTGGCTTTATCAAGCAGCAAATCGTTATCAGGTGCCATTAGCGTTTGATATGCAGGCATATAGTATTAGTTCCTCAAAGCTGAAAAGCAATCGTTTTTTTCATCTTAAAGGGATTCCTATCCCGGAACGGTGGCCGGAATGCGGTTTTCCGGTAATCGTGAAACCTTCCGGCCTGAGCGGCAGCAAGGGTGTCGAGAAAGCAGACAACCATGCAGAGTTAAATTCGCTGCTAAACAGGACCGGCCGGGGAATGGTGATCCAGGAATACCTGGAAGGGCCTTCTTATTCCCTGGAAGTCATTGCTGACCATGGTAAGTGTCTGGGACTACAGGTAACAGAATTGAACTTTGATGCTGACTATGACTGTAAAAGGGTCATAGCGGGACCCAATACAGGCAGGGAAATCGAGGCTGCTTTTCTTGAACTGGGGGATTGGATTGCTTCAGAGATAAAGCTGTCAGGAATTATGGATATTGAAGTAATTGATAACAGTGGACAGTTGAAGGTTCTGGAAATAGATGCCAGGCTTCCCAGCCAGACCCCTGCCGCAGTATACCATTCAACAGGAATTAATATGGTAAAACTTTTGGCGGATTTCTGGATTAATGGAAAACTGCCTGTCCGGCAGGAAATTTTCGGGGACAGCCGTGCTGTGGTTTATGAACACTTCAGGCTTCACCGGAGGACTCTGGAAACAGCCGGGGAGCATGTTATTGTGGGGGCTCAAAACCTAAAGATATATAAAGACAGGTTTTCAGCCGATACCCTGATAACAAATTTTGATAGTTCTGCTGAAGAATGGGTAGCTACAGCCATATTTACCGGTGATACTGAAGAGCAGGCGCGGCAAATCCGCGATATGGGAGTAAGAGGCATTATTGAGTCTTTCAATGTAAGGCGATATGTTGATT
The DNA here is from genome assembly GCF_019008365.1 of Phosphitispora fastidiosa. Classification (NCBI taxonomy): domain Bacteria; kingdom Bacillati; phylum Bacillota; class Clostridia; order Eubacteriales; family Peptococcaceae; genus Phosphitispora; species Phosphitispora fastidiosa. Next base: position 187,677 of record NZ_JAHHUL010000003.1, read on the forward strand.
CAGATCCTTTTAGTGACAGGAGTAAAGAATATGACCAGATTATACTATGAAATTATCAGGGATATTCCCAATTCTCTGGCAATATTGGATAAAACGCTGCTGTTAAGCACCGGACTGGATTTATTGGGGCTTGGGGCGGTATGTGCCGGAATGGACCGTGATGGGGCAGCCAAGGAAATCGGTAATTATTCTGCTGCTGTCGTCCCGGTATCTTCTGGACAGGGCATTATTCCCGGCTTTGCAGAAGGGGTCAATGCTGTTCTTGGACATATAGGTTTAAATGCAGCTATTACCGCTCAAACAGACATTGGTGGAATCGGAGAAGCCTTTGACAGAAATGCTGATGTTATTTTTACAGCAGATGACCGAAAGTTTTTAGCTTTGAACCTCAACAATATGTCTGTTATTGATAATTCCCGGGCCACAGCTGCAGTATTTGTCCAGGCTCTGGCGGCTGCTGCTCTGATGAGGGGCGGGGGTTTGGATGGGCAGGGTGTGTTGGTTATCGGCCTTGGGCCGGTAGGTTCGGGTGCGGTTTCCGTGCTTCAGGAGCTGGGCGCCCGGGTTACAGTCTTTGACACTGATATTGGTAAATCACATCATTTTGCCGATATGCATAAAGATGTTGTTGTGGCCGGCAATATTAGGGAGGCCATGGCGGAGCTTGATTATGTAATTGACGCTACGCCGGCGTCGGCCATAATTGATGCTGATTTTATCAGGAAATCAACGATAATATCCTGCCCGGGAGTGCCCCACGGGCTGACATCGGCAGCCCTGGTAAAAATCGGCCACCGTCTGATTCATGATAATCTTCCCATGGGAGTTGCCGCTATGGCTCTCCAAAGTATCTTCAAACCATGGGATTAACTCTAACCTCCTCCAATTGAGAGTACAGACTCTCTTTTTTTTTGCAAACAGTTGAAATCGAATCAAAGCAATGATTCCATTAAGAATCTGGCCGGTTCATGTTAAAATCGCCATAGATTTCGCAGGAATAGGCGCTTTCCGGTTTCTTTTGATTACAGACATAATCAAATAACACCCTGATTACCTGAGTAATCATGCGAAACGGGATCTGCAAAGCTCCTGTAAAATTATTAAATTAGCCGGAAATGTTGCGTATTCAGTATGGTTCCGGGATAAAGGAAATTTTCAATAGGTATGAACCGTTTTTTTGGCACGAATTTTGCTTTTGAATATAAGAAAAATATAAGAAAAAATCCGCTAAGTAGTGGTGCACGAATTAAGTTGTAATTTGTATCCGGCAGGTCAGTTAGGAAAGGGGGGGAGGAGAAATTGTGAAAAATTTTTTGTACGATTTTCTCGACCCTGCTGCCAGGCAATCTATTGACAATACACACCAAATTCAAAAGCATATCTATGGTGTGTATGAGCCCCCGCTGCTAAAACAGTTGGTAAGTTTAAGACACCTCTTAATCAGGACCGGTTATCTGGAGGCTGACAAATTGAATTGTGAAGAGCTAATGGGGCTTAGCAGAATTGAATGCAAGATGCTGTTAAAGAAACTAAACAGTATATATACTTCGCAACATCGGAAAAGACTCCCAAAACAACCAAGACGAGGTGAACTCAGTTGAAAAGGTCTGCTGCCAAGTTAGAGTATCCAAGAAACCAAGATGTGAATAACGCTTATACCATTGATACCATTAGCTTTTTTAAGATGGTACGGTCATGGGGGGCCACCATGGTAGGAGCAGGTGATGTCAGGGAAGGCCTGGCCATGGAATTCAGTCATTTACCGGCAGCCATATCTCTTGCCATTGCACATCCTCCTTTAAGAGACAGCATTATTCGCAAGGACTCGGTGTCTGCCTACACAAACCAGTTTCCGGCTATAGATGCCAGTCTGGAAAAGATTCAGAAAAGGATTGCTTCATATTTACGCTCCATGGGTTGGAAGGCCTTTGTGATTCCACCTGATACGGATAAACAGGATCCTTCATTTGCGGCCCGCCTGTTTCCCTTATTCCCTCACAAAACTGGAGCTACCTGTTCCGGCCTGGGATGGGTGGGGAAAAACGGACTTCTAATTACCAGAGAATACGGAGCCCGTTTAAGCTGGGGTACAGTGCTTACCGATGCCCCACTGGAAGTTTCGGCACGGCCGTATTTCAAAGGAGAATGTAATTCCTGTAACAGGTGTGTGAGAGTTTGCCCGGCTGGCGCCATTAAAGGACGAGAGTGGCGCAGGGATAATTCCGGCGAGCAGCTTTTAGATATTGAGAAATGCTCACAGCAGCTAAAACGCCATAAAACGGTTATCGGAAAAGCTATTTGTGCCCACTGCGTCACAGCATGCCCGGTAGGGAACCGCGAAGATGCTAATTATTTTATGGAAGGAGGAGATTGATAAATCGGTAAGTCCGGTTTCTAAAATAAAAACCGTTATAATTCGGAAGGAGGAAAAGGTGTTGGAAATGACAAGCAGAGAACGTTTTATGGCTGCACTGAAGGGTGAAGAGGTAGACCGTCTACCGGTAATCAGTGTTTGCCAGCATGCTACTTATGAACAAATGGAAAAACTGAATAGTTATTGGCCTGATGCGTTGTATGATAGTGAATTAATGGCTAAACTGGCAAGTGGTGCACATTCAATCCTTGGCTTTGATGCAGTAAGGGTGCCGTTCTGCCAAACCCATGAGGCTGAGGCTTTTGGGGCTGGATTGAAGGATGGCGGTAAAAAAGGCCTGCCGAGTGTAAAAACACACCCGTTTAAAATTGGAGATACGGTTGAGTTCCCTGAAGATTTTCTGGAGCGGGGCCGGATCCCCAAACTGTTGGAGGCAATCCGGATTCTGAAAGATACTTTAGGTGATAAGGTTATCATCATGGGTGGTATTATAGGCCCATTCAGTATCGCCGGCCAGATTCTTGAAGTTACTTCAATGCTGATGGCGGCTTACCGTAAACCGGATAACCTGATTCATTATGTGGAAATGGGTGAAAAGGCCGGTACAATGCTTGCCAAGGCTATGATAGAAGCAGGGGCCGATGTTATTACAGTCGAGGATATGATGGCTTCACTGGATATGATCAGTCCGGATATTTACCGCAAGCTGGCCCAGCCGTATGCCAAAAAACAGGTAGAGTCATTGGATGTACCGGTTATCATACATATTTGTGGCAAACTGGACAGGATTGTCGTAGATATTGCCAAAACCGGATGTGCCGCTATCAGTGTTGAGCCTGTAGTGAATGTCCCCGGAGCCTTTGAGAAATTCAAGGCTGAAGGAATTACCACTCCTCTTATCGGCGCTGTGGACCCGGTTAATTCCCTGTTCCAGGGTGATGTCGCCAAAGTCCGTGCCGAAACTGCAGAGTGCATTGCCAAGGGATTTATCATGATTTCTCCGGGATGTGCCGTGCCTCCGGCAACAAAGACGGAAAACCTGACAGCAATTGTCGATACAGTTAAGGGGGCATAAATAAACGTAGGGAGGGTATCAAGAGTCATGGAACATAATGTGATTTTCCAGCCTTCCGGCAGAAGAGGAAAAGTTGCCGAAGGGAAAACGCTGCTGGAAGCATCCTATGAACTTGGGGTGGAGATTGAAGCACCCTGTGGTGCACATAAAGTATGCGGCAAGTGTAAGATCAAGATTGAGACCGGTTTCTTTGAGAAATTCAACATAGATTCCCGCATTGAGCACCTGTCACCAATAAATGAAGAAGAAAAAAACCTTCTGAAGCCTGAGGAAATAGCAGATAATTACCGCCTGGCCTGTGCCACGGAAATTAAAGGGGATATTCTGATATTTGTACCGGAGGAGAGCCGTAAGGCCGACCAGGTGGTACTTGACACAGGGAAAGAACGTGTCTTCACCCTGGACCCGGCGGTGAAGAATTACTATGTGGAGATGCCTAAAGCTACTTTGGATGACCACAGGGATGATTTAAGGCGTCTGCAGGACGCGCTTAAAGAGCAGTTTGGACTGGATAACTTATATATGGATTACTTTGTGCTGCGTGAATTGCCTAATAAAATACGTGAGGGAGACTGGAAGGTAACGGCCACTGTTTTGTATGACCGTGAAATTATAGATGTCAGGCCCGGCTTCGTTCAGAAGTGTTACGGGATAGGAATAGATGTAGGAACGACAACGGTAGCGGCATATCTGTGTGACATGAGTACAGGCCAGATGCTGGTAAAGGATGGGATGATGAATCCTCAGGTAAGGTATGGCGAAGATGTCCTGTCCCGGATAACCTATGCGATGATGAATAAAGAAGGCAGGGATAAACTGCATGATGCCATTATTGAGGGGATAAATACACTGGCATCCCGGATGACAGAAAAAGTGGGCCTGACACCAACAGATGTTGTGGAGATAACACTGGTGTTTAACACAGCTATGCACCACTGCCTGCTAAACCTGGAGCCGAAGTTTATGGGCCGTTCTCCCTTTGCCCCGGCAATCAGCGCCCCGTTTGATGTCAAAGCCCGGGACCTCGGGATTAACATTTCCAGGTCCGCCAATATACATGTCCTGCCGGTCGAGGCAGGCTTTGTGGGCCCGGACAACGTTTCCGTGCTTATTGCAGAGGAACCGTATAAGCAGGATGAGGAAATGCGCCTGCTCATCGATATTGGTACCAATGGTGAGATAGACCTGGGCAACAGGAATAAACTTCTCTCCACCTCATGTGCTACAGGTCCCGCTCTGGAGGGCGCCCAGATTAAGTTTGGCATGAGGGCGGCCCCGGGAGCAATTGAGGGAATTAAAATTGACCCCGAAACCCTGGAAGTGACCTACAAGGTAATCGGTGATGAAAAGTGGCATTCCAGGGGCGGTAAATCAGGAGCCAAAGGTATTTGCGGCTCAGGGATTATCGATATGGTCGCCGAGGTGTTCAAAGCCGGGATAATTAATAAGTCGGGCAAGGTAAATATGAACCTGAACACAGAGCGAATCCGGCGCGGTGAGAGCGGAAAAGCAGAATTTGTGCTGGTATTTGCCGATGACAGTGGTATAGGCAAAGATATCACGGTAACCCAGGGAGACATCCGGGCCGTCCAGCTGGCCAAAGCAGCCCTTTATGTGGGAACCAAAATGCTGATGAGACATCTGGGAGTCGATAAAATAGACCGGGTAACCCTGGCAGGGGCATTCGGCAGTTATATCAATAAGGAATCTGCAATGGTAATCGGGATGTTCCCGGACTGTGATCTGGACCGGGTGGCGGCAGTCGGTAATGCAGCCGGAGATGGGGCCCAAGCGGCGCTGTTGGATAAAAACAAACGTATTGAGGCCCGGGATGTGGCCGCAGGTGTTGAATTTGTGGAAACTGCGGTTGAGCCTGACTTCCAGGAACGTTTTGCGGAGGCGATGGCCTTCCCCCATTCCAAGGACCCATTCCCCAGCATTAAGCATATTCTGGACAAAATTCCCCAACGCTGATGCTGATTTAGCCGGGTCATACCATATATGATTCCGGGTTAAAAATTTATGATAGTAGGTGAGATGATGTTTAAACTGGAAAAAGACCAAAGGGTCTGCCAGATAGGAAATTTTAAAGTCGGCGGCCGATACGGGGAGAACCCCCCGCTGCTTATCTCATCCCTTTTCCATAATGGGGATAAGGTATTGGAAAGCCGCAAGGAAGGCAAGTGGGACCGCGCCAAAGCAGAAGAATATGTTAAGAAACAGGAAGAACTGGAAGATCTCACAGGTATTCCTTCAATAACGGCTATGGTGGCTAATTCCGCTGAGGAAATGGCGCGCTATGTTGACTGGTTTACCAGTATCAGTGACCGGCCTTTTGCCATAGACATGTGGGTCGAAAAACCCCGTCTGGAGGCAGCAGAATATATCGCCAAAAAAGGACTCCAGGACCGCTTGGTATATAACAGCATCACTCCCTGGGATAAGGATATTCCGGGACAGGTAAAGGCTTTGAAGGAAATGGGAATCAAGCATATTATCGTTCAGGCTTATGAAGTGACAGACCCGTCACCCAAGGGCAGGCTGACAGCCTTTAATAACATGATGGCAGTGGTGGGTGAAGGCAGTTTTGAGTCCATCATGGTAGACACCTCGGTGATGAACCTGCCGGCAATAGCATTCTCTGGCGCTGCCAACAGGATTATCAAGGAAGCTACCGGATGGCCCTGCGGGGTGGCCAGTTCCAATGGTACTTACATGTGGAAGGAGGCCAGGGAACTATTTGGAAAAGATGGTTTTGCGGCTATGAATGCTTCGGGGCAGGGATGTTCGGCTCTTCTTTGGACTGATTTTATCTTCTACGGCCCGATTGTGGCAGCGCCGAAAATGTTTCCGGCAGTAGTTTCCGGGGCTGTAATGGCAGCAACAATGGGATTTTATGAGACCGGGAAACTTCCTGATAACAAGAATCACCCCATTTACAAGTTTTTTGGAGACTTTACTGAAAAATTGGCTTCAGGGGATCAGCAGTCCCTTCCGGAACATGATTAAACTGGAGGTAAAATGATGAACGCAAAGGAACGTATTCTTGATTTGCTTAATGGCAAGGAAGTAGACCGGCCGGCATGCTTCAGCGGCATGGGAAATGTAACTACAGCAGGGCTGGAGCAGTTCGGATATAAGTTCGCGGCTGTACACAGTGATGCTAAAATGATGGCAGATACCGCAGCCTCATCATATAAGCTGTTTGGCTATGATTGTGCGGTAGTCCCTTATGACCTGTGTCTGGAAGCAGAAGCTGTCGGATGTGTGATGAACCCCTATGAGCAGGTGGACCAACTTCTCTACCCGACTATTAAAGAAAAGGTATGCCATTCCGAAGATGAAATGACAACCTTCCCCATTCCAGAGGATGTTGCCAATCGGGGCAGGGTACCTGTAGTATGTGAGGCCATCAAGCTGCTTCAGAAGGATATTGGCAGCGAAGTGGCCATCGGGTCATATGTCCTGGGACCCTTTACCCTGGCGGGTCAGTTAATGGATCTTAATGAATTGTTTAAACTCTCCTTCCGAAGCCCTGACAAGGTGAATGCGATGCTGGACCGCCTGGCTGACGTAACCATTAAGATTGGCAGAGCATTAAGGAGTGCAGGGGCTGACTATATTACCATCAGGGAAATGGGAGCGACAACTGATGTGTTAAGTCCCAAGGTATTCAGAAATGTTATTTTCCCACACCTGAAAAAGGTCCGGGAGGCCTTGCAGGATGTCCCTACTATCCTCCATATATGCGGCGGAACCAATAAGATAATGAATATCTTAAATGAGGTCGGGTGTAATGCCATATCTGTAGAGACCAAAAACGACCTCGCTAAAAGCCGTGAAGATATAGGAAATGAGCCCCTGATTTTTGGCAATGTGGATGCATATAACATCCTGGTATCCGGAAGCCCTGGAGATGTAGAGAAAGCGGTCGTGGCTGCCCTGGAAGGAAGCTGTGATTCCATTTGGCCCAGTTGTGATATCTGGCCCACAGCTCCAATCGAGAACCTTAAAACCATGGTAGAGACAGTTAAAGAGAACGGCTCTGCCAAATGGGTCCGCAAAAACAGTTAACCTATTACATTTAAAACAAGGAGGCTAATGTCATGAGTAAAGAACAGGAAATTTTTGACCGGTTACGGAACGGAGTAGTGGAATATGACAATGATATGGTAATTAGCGCTGCCAATGAGGCTTTGGAAGTAGGCCTGGATGCTGAAAAGGCTATCTTTGACGGGTTGGTGTCAGGTATTGAGGAAATCGGCCGGCTCTATGAACTGGAGGAAATATTTGTCCCCGAAATGCTGCTGGCAGCAGATGCCATGTATGCCGGATTGAATATCCTGAAACCCCATATGAAGAAAAAGAGTGATGGCAGCACCAGGGGCCAGGTCATCATGGGTGTTGTCCAGGGTGATGTGCATGATATTGGTAAGAATATAGTTAAGATGATGTTTGATGTAGCCGGATTTGAAGTGCATGACCTGGGCCGTGATGTTCCATTGGAGACCTTTATCGAGGAGCAGTTGAACACAAACTCCGACCTGGTTTGTCTTTCGGCAATGATGACAACAACTATGGTCGGGATGCCTGAGATTATCGGAAAACTCAAGGAAAAAAACCCCAATGTCAAGATAATGATTGGGGGAGCTCCGGTAAACGAAAACCTTGCCGGGCAGTGGGGGGCTGACGGATATGCCAAGGATGCCAATAACGCCCTCAAGGATGCCATTAACATGGTTGCTTCTCTGAGGAATATGTAATTGATTCCAATTGATTCCGAACAGAATCAAACGATTTTGCCCGGAATCAGGCAGATGTGGTTTCCCTACAATGAATAGCAGGTAAAAGGGTCTTTGATATGGCAGTAAAAAATATTTTTTAGGTCAGAAACAGCATGGGCTGATTCCGTTGTGAATCAGCCCATGCTGTTTCTGGCAGATGATTTACTTGTTAATCACCATGATTCTTACAGGAATCAGCGCCTCTGTTTTTATAAGTAATTGGCACGTTTATTGCTTGTATTAGTTATTGGGCTGTTATATAGAAACAAGCCTTTTCCGGTTCGACTTTGAGTTAATTGAGGAGTGGTAGTATGGGTAAGGGAGAGATCCTAAGACAAGCGATGCAGGCAGTTGTTGTTGGCGATGAAGAAGCTGCGGTGGCTGTTGCTAAAATGGCGGTGGCAGAGGGAATCAATCCTATTGAAGTAATTTCTGACGGACTTTCTGCAGGGATAAAGGAAATCGGTGATTTATTTGAAAAAGACGAAATCTCTATTCCTTTCGTGATTATTGCAGCTGAAGCAATGTCCAAGGCGATTGCTGTCCTCGAACCCCATATCCCTAAGGAACATAAAGGGAAAAAAGTTGGCACCGTTGTTCTGGGCACAGTGGAAGGAGATATCCATGATATCGGCAAAGGGATTGTTGCCACCATGTTGAGAGTTTATGGTTTTGAGGTTCACGATCTGGGACGCGATGTTCCGGTAGAGGTTTTTGTCAGCAAGGCTCGGGAGGTAAATGCTGATATTATTGGATCTTCCACCCTGATGACTACAACCCTGCCTGCTCAGAAGTTACTGCAGGAAGCGGTGGAGGCTGCCGGACTAAAAGTCAGAACCATGGTTGGAGGTGCCGCAGTCAGCCAGTTATGGGCTGACAAAATCGGAGCAAGTGCATATGGGGAAAATGCCGCCGAAGCAGTGCGCAAAGCCAAGGAATTAGCTGAAAATCAGTGGCAATGGAGGTGAGGGTGTGAAACGAGGGTTACAGACCGGGGTCAGAGAGCGGCGGGGCTTCAGCATTAAGATGTTCAGCCATGATGAACTGGAAGAGATTCACTTGGCTACTCTGGAGATACTGGAACATACAGGAATTAAAGTATTCTGTGATGAGGCCTTGGAAATTCTTGCCGGAGCAGGCGCCGCCGTTGACAGGACAGGGTTTACCGTCAGATTTCCCCAGCATATGGTCGAAGATGCCATCCGTTCAGCGCCTGAAAGGGTTTTATTGGCAGCCCGGGATCCTGAGAAAGATGTTACAATTGAAGGAAACAGGGTTGGCTTTACAAATTTCGGCGCCGGGGTCATGATAGAAAATCCCTACACGGGTGAGATGAGAGAGACCACCAAAAAAGATGTTGGTAATACCGCTCTGATTTGTGATGCCCTTGAAAATGTTGATATCTATTCGAGCGCTGTGGTAGCCCGTGATATGCCGGAAGGGACTGCTGATTTACACGAGGCTGCAGAGTTTATGTCCAATACAACCAAGCACTGTCAGCACTTTAACTTAACAGGGGGAAGCGGAGCCAGAAGCTTTCTGGAGATGGGTGCGGCAGTAGCCGGCGGAATGACGGAGCTGTACCGGCGTCCGGTAATTTCAGCTCTGGTTTGTCCGGTAAGTCCGCTTCAACTGCATACAAATACCAGTGAAATAATAATAGAATTTGCCCGGGCGGGGGTTCCCCTGAACATACTTTCAATGGCCATGTCAGGTGCATCTGCACCCATTACACTGGCAGGGACTCTGGTGATTCATAATGCCGAGGTTTTGAGCGGTATTATCCTGGCCCAGGCTGTAAGGAGGGGTACTCCAGTAATTTATGGCAGTTCAACTACAACTTTTGATCTGACTCATGCGACAGCTCCGCTTGGAGCTCCGGAGCTGGGCATGATTAGTGCCGGAGTAGCTGAACTTGCTAATTTTTACCGGCTGCCCTGTTATGTAGCGGGTACCTAGGGTGACTCCAAGCTTTCCGATGCCCAGGCAGGTCATGAAAAAACGATTACTTCCCTGCTGCCTGCGTTGGCTGGGGCTAATCTGATATACGGCCTGGGTATGCTGGAACTTGGAGTGACCTTTAGCTATACACAATTACTGATTGATGATGAGATTGCTGCCATGGTAAAACGAGTGATGCAGGGCATCACCGTTAATGATGAAACACTTGCTGTAGATGTGATCAGGCAGGTCGGAGCCGGGAAAGATTTCCTGGGGCAACGACACACGAGGGACTATATGGATAAAGAGCAATCCAAACCCAGATTAATCGACAGGAGAATGAGGGGCGCCTGGCTTAACCGGGGGGGCAAGAGCATGGCTGAACGTGCCAATGAAAAGGCCAGGGAGATTCTGGAAAATCACAAACCAACCCCACTGCCCGATGCGGTTTTGGCAAAATTTGAAGAAATTATAAAGAGGGATGGCTAATGCTGCAAGAGATTTTTGCAAGAGTCAGAGACAGCGTAATTGGCAGAGAAAACGAAATTAAGTATATTCTTGCCGCCATGGATGCCGGGAAACACATTTTATTGGAGGGTCCTCCGGGAACCTCCAAGTCAACCTTATTGCGCAGTATTTCAGGTGCGGCAGGTATTCCCTTTTTCATCCTGGAAGGCAATATAGACCTCACTCCCGCCAAGCTTGTAGGCCATTTTAATCCCGGTAAGGTATTGGCAGACAACTATCAAGCGGAGTATTTTGAAAAAGGCCCTCTTACCAGGGCTATGGAGGATGGGGGCATCCTCTATATTGAAGAGTTTAACCGTATGCCGGCAGATGTTTCCAATGTGCTGATTACTCCAATGGAAGAAGGGGAAATTTCTATCCCCAGGTACGGGACTGTTAAAGCAGCGCGCCTGTTTACTGTTATTGCTGCCCAGAACCCTTACGACGATGTTGGTACTGTCCGGGTTAGCAGAGCATTTATGGACCGGATTTGCCTGATCAGGACAGACTATCAGGGTGAAGAAGAAGAACGGGAGATTGTCAGGCAGCGGACAGGTTCAGAGAACCTTAAAGTTGTTAATTCAGCTGTACGGGTTGTGCGCAAGACTCGGGCACATCAGGATATTAAAATGGGAGCCTCGGTGAGGGCTGCAATTGATATGGTTGACATTTTTGTCAGTATGCAGAAACTGGCGGACTGTCCCCAGGACCATTTTGTGTCAGCAGCTCACATTGCGCTGGTTAACAAGATATGGTTAAATGAGACCACCGACAGGAGCCCTGAGGAAATAATTGATGAAATACTGGATATTCCGGGACTTAATAGAAAGGACCTGATACCTGATACCGGCACCGATAGTGATACTGATTACAGTGAACAACCACCGGGCATGCAGTCTCTGTCAGCCGGTGAAGAAGAAGAGAAAAAAAAAAGGACCGTCTGGTAGGTGACCGGTTCCTTGATAATAACAAAACCAATGTCTCGTATTTTTACGGGGTGGCATCTTACCTGAATAGGCATCCGGAAGAACTTGGAGCGTTTTTTGAGAACGATGATTCCCTGGAGGTATTTGCCAATATTTTCACTATGCTGACACATCAGGTTCGCACCAAGGCAGTAAAAATTGCCAGCCGTCTGATAGTAAAAATTGCCAGGCAAATTGCTGATACGGGTTACCGGTCCGGACCGCTCAAGCTGGCTCGCGGCTTTCAGGACGGGGCTGAAATTGAGTTGGACAAAAGCCTGGAAAACTATACAGCTGAGCCTGAGCGGGGGATATTGGACAATATTGTTTCATACACCAGACAGAGAGAGAGATTAGCCTTTGTTATTATGCTGGACCACAGCTACTCAATGAAGGGACTCAAAGTTATCCTGGCTGCAATCACTGCGGCTTCCATTGCCCAGCATTTTAAAATGGACTATGCAATCCTGGGTTTTTGTAACCGGGTCTCGGTCCTGAGGGACATTAATGAGGCCACGGGGCCGGAGACGGTTGTGGAAAGAATATTTGGACTGGAACTGAAGGGTGACACTGACATCCATCTGGCTCTGGAGGCCGGGTTAAAACAGGTCGGTAACTTCGAGAGAAAAATAGGCTTACTCCTGACAGACGGGGCCTGGAACCAGGGAGATGACCCCTTGGCGGTGGCGGCAAAATTTGACAAGCTGAGCGTAATCGGCTTTCCACCGGCAAAACCGGATAAAATTCGCCAAATAGCTCGCAAGGGTAAAGGAGAATTTTCCTTTGTCACCGATGAAAAGGGAATTTCGGAAGCAATTCTGAAGTGTTTGAAGTGATGTCAGGGATATTATTAGTTGATGGGTGGTGCCCGCATGTTAAGGGATCTAAAGGCAAATAGTTCGCATTGGCTGGGGTTGGGCATGCAGTCAATGGCTCCGGCACAGTTGGATGAAATTCATAATGCCACCTTAAAGGTGCTGCAATTTACCGGGATAAAAGTTTACTGTCCGGAGGCGCTGCAGACCCTGGCAGAGGGAGGCGCAGATGTGGATTTTGTTTCCGGCAGGGTACGTATTCCGGCTTATCTTGTCGAGGATGCCATTGCCTCTGCCCCGTCCTATGTAATCTTAGCTGCCAGGGACCCCCAGCATGATGTCTATGTGGGCGGCAAGCGGGTACATTTTACGACTTTCGGTTCCGGGTGCAGAGTAGTTGATTATATAACAGACGATGTTCATGAGTCCACTAAAACTGATGTTGAGATGACGGCACTGGTATGTGATGCCCTGGACAATGTTGATATTTATGTAAGTACCCTTAAGGCTACGGATATGCCAATAGAAACTACCGGGCTGCACGAGGCGGAAGCTTTTTTACTCAATACCGTAAAACACTGCCAACATACCAATCTGGGCAGCGGGCACGAAGCTGTCAACTTCTTTAAGATGGCTGCCGCCATTACCGGCGGAACGGAGGAATTGCGCAGGCGTCCAATCGTTTCCGCAATGGTTTGCCCATCCAGTCCCTTGCAGTTACACAAAGCAACCTCTGAGATCATTATGGAATCTGCCAGAGCAGGTATCCCGGTTAATATTCTCTCAATGGTTATGGCCGGTGCTACCGCACCGGTAACTTTGGCAGGAACCCTGGTAGTTCACAATGCAGAAGTCCTGGGTGGAATTGTATTACACCAGTTGACTAATAAGGGCGCCCCCGTTATTTACGGCAGTTCCTCGACCATTTTTGATATGAAAAGCCTGACAGCCCCGGTGGGCGCTCCTGAAATGGCAATGCTGAGCGCGGCTTGTGCTGAACTGGCCAACTTCTATTTGCTGCCAAGCTTTGTTGGAGGCACTTAGGGTGATTCCAAACTGCCTGATATCCAGATTGGCCATGAAAAAACAATAACAACTGTGATTACTTCACTTGCCGGGGCCAATATGATTTTCGGCATGGGAATGATAGAATTGGGGTTGACATTTAGCTTTACCCAGCTGATTATTGATGACATGATAGTAAATGCTGTAAAGAAAATTATTAATCCTGATATGGGAATAAGCAGGATTAGAAACCGGGAGTGGCTCAACTGTCTGATCGGAAAAGGTTTTCCAGTCAATGGTTGGTCGCCCCATAGAGTCAGAAATAACTCCTTCCCCGAAGTTTACCAATACAATAACACACCTGACATCATCCGAACGGCCAAGGACAGGGTCCAGAGCATTTTGAACCAGCATAAACCGGAAGAACTCCCTAACAGCATTAAACACAAAATAAGAGAAATAATTATTGATACAGAATCAGAATCATAATATTGCCAGAATAAATAATACAATTTACTGATTAGATTAGATAATTACCACTCAGGCAACTTAATCTGACATTGAAGGAAGAATGGTTGAAATCACTACGGTTAGGCATTATGATTTGATTAGGTCATGCCAGAAAAGGGAGGTTTAATGAATTGATTTTGATTAAGGACTTAATGCTTCATAATCCACCTTTTCTTTATGTTAATAATAAGGTCAGTCATGCCAGGTTGATTTTCGGGAACAGCAAGCTCAGCAGCATTCCGGTTATCTATAAAAACGGCGCTCTCGCCGGAATTCTGGATAAAAATATAGTGCAGCAGGAACATTTATCTCCCTTATCACAGGTGGGCAATTATATATATACATGTGAAAGTCTGATCTATGAAAATGACCCTGTCGCTGTTATTTCAACTTTAAGTATTGATGCAAAAACCGCTATACTTCCGGTACTTTCCCGCGAAGGAAAACTAATGGGAATAATTCCTCTTCCGATGGTTTTAAAAGATATTCTTGACGAATTCATCAAATGCCTGGAGCTGGTAGCGGTTCACTATGATAAAGACCCCAGGACTTATGGGATAATTATTGTAAATGATGATGGAGAAATCGTATATTTTAATGGAAATACAGAAAAGATAACCGGTCTTCATGGCAAGGAAGTCTTCGGAATTCATGTCAACAAGGTTCTGTATGATTCCAAGCTGCATGAAGTTGTCAAAAAGGGCAAGACTCATCTCAGCGCCCGGATGAATGCCGATAATGTGGTTTTATGTACTAACAGGTTTCCTCTTCATAAGGATGGGGTAATTGTAGCAGCGGTCGGAATTTTTGAAGACATTTCCGAGAAAGAGCGGCTTCATGAAAAATTGCGCAGCTTACGGGGCCTTAACCTGGAAATGGTAGGCATCCTTGAATCCATTAATGACGGAATTATTCTTGCAGATAATAATGGCAGCATTCTTAGGACCAACTCTGCTTTTGAAGCAATTTCAGGTCTTTCGGCAAGCCAAATTTTGAGCAATAATTATGATTACCTGGTTGAACATGCCAACCTGCCTGCGATGGCTTTTTGGGGGGTGCTGGAAAAGAAAAGGCCCTTTCATGTTCTTGAACACATTAATGGCCGGGATTTTATGGTAGCCTCAAGACCGGTGTTTGATACCGATGGCCAGTTGCTAAAAGTAATTGTATTTATTAAAGACATATACCACCTGAATGAAATGATTTTGAACCTTCAGCTTACTCAGGAACTAGCCACAAGGTACTATAATGACAGGGATATTGAACACAGCCAGTATGAACGGGATGATATGGTCGCCAGCAGTAAGGCGATGAAACGAGTGGTATCACTGGCACATAAAGTGGCTAAGGTTGATTCAAATATATTGATTACGGGAGAAACCGGTGTGGGCAAGGAAGTTGTGGCCCGCTCTGTCCACAACTGCAGTCATCGAATGGATGGGCCTTTTATCAAGCTGAACTGTGGTGCCATTCCCGAACACCTGCTTGAGTCTGAGCTGTTTGGCTACGAATCCGGCGCTTTTACCGGGGCCAAAAAAGAGGGGAAGATCGGACTGATAGAGCTTTCGGATTGTGGGACATTATTCCTTGATGAGGTTGCCGATTTGCCGGTAGCCCTGCAGGTTAAACTGCTGCGGGTACTCCAGGAGCGGGAAGTAATGCGCGTTGGCGGCACAAAATCCAAAAAAGTAGATTTCAGGCTGATAGCCGCTACCAACAAAGATTTGGAGCAGATGGTCAAGGAGCAGAATTTCAGGGAAGACCTTTTTTACAGGTTGAATGTAGTACCTGTAATAATACCTCCATTAAGAGAGAGAAAAGAAGATATAATTCCTCTCGTGCTTTTTTTCCTGAATAAATTTAATAAAAAATATAATTTGGGTAAAAAGATATCTCCTGAAGTTATTCAGAGTCTGCTTAAATATGATTGGCCGGGGAATATCAGGGAACTGGAGAATACTATTGAACGGCTTATAGTAACCAGTGACAGTAATCTAATTCAAATTGAAGAAATGAAACAAAACACCAGTATTAATATTGTTCCTAACATTGATACCGCAAACTCCCCCAAAGCATTGGGTGATCTGCTGGAAGAAACTGAAAGAAACCTGATTTGCCAGGCCTTCAAAAACTGCAAAACAACCCGTGAAATGGCGGATACACTTGGCATAAGCCAGTCAGCGGTGGTCAAGAAGATGAAAAAATACGGAATCAGTAAGGTGGCAAACGGATAATATCAATTGGCTCAGATAATAACGTAACCCTCTGCCTTTGGCTATCTCTGCCAGCTAGAGGGCTTTTTTGTGTTTGCCTCCATAGCAAGCGCCGGAAATGGCCGGGAAGGGAATATGGTGGGCTGTTGTACCGATTTTCCGCAGTGCCACCTATGAGTCTAGCTGCCACCCCCCGGCAACAAGGCAGCGTCCCCGAACTCGATGGCTCATGGGGCCTGTTTCATAAAATGGCCGCCTCTCGTTTTGGCAGGCCAAAACTTCCCGGCGGCCTTCGCCATCTTCGGACATGCGGGGACTCCCTGCCTTGCTGCCGGTGACTTGCAGCAAGACTCATAACGGCGGCAGTGCAAGGAAAATCTTTGTACAACAGCCCACCATATTCCGCGGCCATTTCCGGCGCAGATGGAGGCAAACCTGGAACTTCCTTTATATGGAAGCTGAAGGAGCCGAATAATAAAGGGGTTTTTTGTCTCTTTGCAGAAATAACTTATGAACATATGGGAACTTTCAGGCCCCTTTTTACGTCAATATTCTTATGAGGGAAGAGAGTAGAAAAAATTAAAACCTTGGGGGAGGAAGGATGACACAAGTGCCTGATGTATTCGCAATTTTTAAATGGGCAGGACATGCCGGCGCCCGGAAATTTGCGCTGGTGGTTATCACCACTGCAATTATTTGGTTAAATGCGGGCTTAGCGGCAGCAGCCCCGGCGGAAGAAACGAAAAAAGAAATTACCATTGATGCCAAGAGCGCTTTCGGGTATCACTCCAAACAGGGGGCCTGGCTGCCACTGCAGATTGAGGCTGTCAACAGCGGCCCCGATATTGAGGGCCAGATTAAGGTTGTTTTCAGCAACCAGGAGCGTTTCCCTGTGGACTACCGGACTAAAGCAGTTATTCCCTCAGGAAGCACAAAGAAATTTGACCTTAATATCCCTGTCAATGAATATACAGGAAGCCTGAAGGTGCAGCTGGTAACCGGAAAAACAGTTCTCGCCGAGGATAAGATAAACCTGACTTTTCATCCTGCTGAGCAGCCTGTTATCGGACTTCTGGACCGTGAACCGTCCGAATTCAGGTCTCTTTATGGAATTAGTCCCATCAATGGGAATTCACCTGTAGTATTAAACCTGAAGCAGGAATTTTTTCCGGAACAGGCAGAGGTGCTGTCATTTTTTGATATTCTGGTGATAGATGATGTTAACCTGAGCCTTGACAGTAAACAACAAGAGGCCCTTAACCGCTGGGTTAATCAGGGAGGCATCCTGGCAGCCGGAGGCGGGGCGGGGTGGCAGAAGGTAATCCCAAATCTGCCACCCGAACTGGCAATTGCCAGGGTATCGGGAGTTGAAACCAATAACCTGGCTTCCCTGCACCGCACCATGGGCAGCGCCGGGGTAACAGCTTTGGGGGGACCGGTACAGACCGCTGTCTTTACCGATATCAGCGGCAGGGGACTATATGGTGACAGCGGCAGATATCTGGCGATAGAAAAGATAATCGGCAGCGGGAAGGTAATCTACCTGGCATATGACCCGGCGCTGGAACCGATGGCCGGATGGAAGGGAACCGGGGTTCTTTGGCAGGAACTGCTTTTTGGGGGGCAAAACCCAAATACAACAGATAAATCAATAGCTTACGTGAAATATGGAGGAAACTCCTGGGCTCTGATGGAAGCCCTGAACACCATCCCACAGCTGCAGCTTCCCTCCCTGAATGGGATGGCGGCAGTGTTGGCGTTATATGCACTGCTGGTGGGTCCCCTAAGTTACCTGGTACTCAAAAAACTTGACAAACGCGAATGGACCTGGGTATTAGCGCCGTCGCTGGCCATAGTATTTGTGGCAGTTATTTATGTAGCCTCATTTCAGGAAAGGCGCAGTGAAGTCCTGACTCACCAGATAGGAATTGTGGATGCCGGCGCAGGGACTGCTATTGCCAGGGCGGAGACCACCACTGGAATTTTTGCCCCGAAATTCGACACTTACAGGGTGGAACTGGAAGGACAGCATTTTATTAATGCATTACCTGCTAATGAATACAGGGCTTACGGCCCCGGTCAGGTACCGGAGTCTCAGTTAATTGTAGAACAGTCACCCACGAGTACGGTAATTGAGCTGAAGGATATGGATGCCTGGGTCATGCGGGGGTTCAGCCATGAAACAGATATCTCTCTTGCCGGAACTATTTCGGGGGAACTGCAGTTTGACAGTAAGGGCTGGGTCGGAGTGGTTACCAACAATACGGAATATGACTTTACAGACGGTGTACTGGTCACGGCATATGGCTTTAAGAAGACCGGTCCTCTTAAGGCGGGAAAAACACTTAAGGTGGAAATGCCCAAGGGCAGTCTTGCCACTCAGGGCCCGCCGTTCTATTACCAGATATACAACCCCGGTATGCAGTGGCAGGGTCCGGGAAGCCCGCCGCGGCAGACCCAGCAGGAGATGCTCCGGCAGCAGCTGCTGGAAGCCCTGTTTAACGGCGCCGAATGGAATCCCGGCGGAGGGCAGACAATGTTCCTGGCCTGGTCAGACCAGAAAATAAAGGGTACGGTGGAAATTCCCGGTCAGGATATAAAACATTATTATACCACGTTATTTAAATTGCCTATGCAGCTGAAAACAGATGCCGATAACCTAAATGTACCTCCGGGATTTATCATGGGCACGGTTATTGACAGCTCCAATATTGGTTTCGGACCACCCGGGATAATTCATATGCAGCCGGGAGGGAAGGCGGTTTACCAATTTGAGCTGCCTGAAGGTTCCTTTGACACTATGGAAGTGTACCTGTCAGGAGGCGGTGGTCCGGTTAGTATGGCGGGATTCCTGTATAACTGGTCAGAACAGCAGTGGGACACCTTTAATGTTCGCCAGGGCGGCAATGCTGTTAAGGATTACCAAAAATACGTAAATAATGACCATATGGTTAAATTCAGAATTGAAAGCGACAGGGACGGGTATGAAGTGACCGGAGTAAGCATATCCCTGAGCAGTAAGGGTGGTGGCACAAAATGATCAGGGTTGACGGACTCGCAAAGCAGTATGGAAAATTTGAAGCCCTGAAGGGGATTACCTTTAGTATAGATGAAGGCAGTATTTTTGGTTTTGTCGGCCCCAATGGCGCCGGCAAGACGACGACCATGAAAATCATGGCTACCCTGATGACGCCTACTGCCGGACAGGCTTTTGTTGATGATATTGATGTGACCAGGCATCCTCAGAAGGTACGTCAGGTGGTCGGCTATATGCCTGACTTCTTTGGGGTCTATGATAGATTGAAGGTTACCGAATACCTTGACTTTTATGCCTCCTGTTACCGGATTGCGGCTAACAGACGGAAGAATATAATTGCAGACCTGCTGGAACTGGTGGAGCTGAGTCACAAGGCTGATGCTTACGTGGATTCCCTGTCACGGGGGATGAAGCAGCGGCTTTGTCTTGCCCGGTGTCTGGTGCATGATCCCAAGGTGCTGATCCTTGATGAACCGGCATCAGGTCTTGATCCCAGGGCCAGGGTGGAAATGCGGGAACTGCTCCGTGAGTTGAAAAAGATGGGTAAAACCATTATTATATCGTCACATATCCTGTCAGAACTGTCAGAGCTCTGTACTCATGTGGGTATTATTGAAGCCGGGGAACTGGCGGCAGAGGGCACTGTTGAACGGATAACGGAACAACTGAGCTCTGACAGGTTGATTCAGGTAAGGGTAAGTTCGGGACAGGAAACAGCAGCTGATATTATCAGGGAACAGCCTGGGGTAGCTGTTGTTACCGAGACTGCCGATGGGATTCTCCAGGTGAGTTTTTCCGGAGACAGCGCCGGTCAGACTGAACTGCTCCGCAAATTAATCACTGCGGGAATCCCTGTACTGTCTTTTGCAGAAACCAGTAATAGTCTGGAAGACCTGTTTATGCGCATTACCAAGGGGGTGGTCCAGTGATCGGGAATCCTGTTTTAACCAAGGAACTGCGTGACCGGGTGAGAACCTGGCGCTCTCCACTGGTAATTACCCTTTACTTGGGGCTGCTTGCGGTTGTCGGCGGATTTTTCATATTTGAACAGACCAGGGGCGGTATGGGCGGACCGCGGGTATACCGGATGGGAATTGAGATTTTTAATGTGATGGCTGTCCTCCAGATGGGCATTATAGCTTTTCTGACCCCTGGCCTGACAGCAGGGGTTATCAGCGGGGAAAGGGAAAGGCAGACACTGCCCCTGCTGATGATAACCAGGATGTCCCCACTGGCGGTGGCTGCAGGCAAACTGATTTCGGCAATCAGTTATATGTTGCTGCTGACCGTGATTTCCCTGCCCTTGTACAGTATTGTTTTCTTTTTTGGCGGGGTTTCCCTCAGCCAGTTCTTCTACGTGTCGGGTATTCTCCTGGTGACAACTGTTCTCCTGGGGAGTATCGGGATGTTTTTTTCCTCGCTTTTTAAACGCACTACGGTTGCCATTATAGTTACTTATGCGGCAACTTTTATGCTCTTTATCGGGACGATCTTTTTGACTGCTTTTATCATGCAGGTTACCCGGTATTATATTGGGGGGCCGATGACTGGACCACCGGGTGTACCGTTTGTTATTTATTTTAATCCACTGGTGGCCTTGGGTTCAGTACTTCCCATGGGTGGCAATATTCTGCCGTTCAGCAGCGGCAATTTGGCTATCCAGTCCCTGACCCCCTGGCAGGTGAACCTTTTGTTGGATGCGGTTATCATTCTGCTGACAATGGGACTTACCGTATGGTTGATTCGTCCTAACAGGGCAGGGACCAAAAGGAGAGGCTGAGTATGGATGAACGACAACAGCTTCAGGGGGCTTTGCGCCCGGCGCTGCACCGTATTGCCTTCAGACACTATACTCAATGGGCGCTCAGAGGCCTGGTTTTTGGCTTGGGTGCAGTTTTCGGGCTGCTCGTAGTTTCGAGATTCGTGCCTGTTGCTGACAGCCTGTTCCGGTCAGGGGCTTTAGCGCTGATAGTTATTACTCTGTTTTTGGCTGGGGCCTGGCATAAGAGACCGGGCTACAGGGAAGCCGCGTTGGCTGCTGATCAGACCGGGCTCAGGGAAAGGGCGGCTACAGCCTGGGAATTTAGGGATTGCAGTGACCCTCTTATGGTGAGACAGCGGGCTGATGCTCTTGGCTTCCTAAGGAAAATGGACTACCGGAGTATTCCGCTCCGGTTAAAATCGTTAAGGGAACCGGGGATAGCTTTAGCGCTGCTGCTGGCAGTTGTGGTCTTAGCTTTTTGGCCGAACCCCATGGATAAGGTGGCTGAAGCCCGGAAACAGGAGCGCCTGGCCCTTGCTGAAGCAAAGAAAGAGGTCAGGGAACTGCGCCGGCAGGTGGAGAAGGATGAAAAAATCCCTGATGAGATGAGAAAACAGCTTGATGCTGAACTGAAAAAACTGGAGCAGAAACTGGCGGAGGCCGGTTCTCTGGATAAAGGGGCTGCGGCCCTGGCAAAAGAAGAAGAGGAAGTTGTCAGGAGGCTCTCACAGGAGGATATCAAGTCAAAGCTGGCAGCAGTGGCCGCAATGTTAAAAGAAGATCCCCATACTGCTGCTGCCGGGAAGGCTTTGGAAAAAGGTGACCTTCAGGGCTTTAAGCAGCATATGGAGGCATTGGCCGATTCTGTGAAGGAACTTGATGCCGAAGAACGGAAAAGCCTTGCGGCAATGGTGTCCGACATGGCCCGGACCATGCAGGATAAGGGTGAAGCCAAGCTGGCTGATTCTCTGAAAAAGTCTGCGGATGAGGTGGGGTCAGGTGGCAGCCGGGAACAGGGCAGTATAGATGAACTCAAAGAAGAGGTTGCCGGGCAGTTGGCTGATGCCCAGGCGGCTGACCGGATGGCAGGTGATCTGCAGGCTGCTTTGGGACGGGCAAAAGAAGGCATGCTGGCAAGAGGTGGTTCCGGGGGGCAGCCGCGGACGGCTATGAACGGCGCTTCCGGCTCGGGCTCTAGCTCCGAAGGAAGTTCGGGAGGTAATGGTAATGCGGGAGGTACAGCCGGAGGTAATGCCGGCAGCGCTGCCGGCACGGGAGCAGGCGGACAGGGCGGTGCCGGGGGAACAGGCGGGCAAGGTGCTGCAGGTGCCACAGGTTCCGGAGGTGATTCTGCCTCCGGCAGCGGGAGTGGCAGCGGCTCTGGCTCTGGCAGCGGCTCCGGCTCTGGTTCAGGTTCCGGCAGTGGCTCAGGCTCTGGAGCAGGGACCGGTTCCACCAACACTGATGGCGGGTCCCATTCCGGAGGGAGCGCCGGTTCAGGTTCGGGACAGTACTGGGGCACAGCTCCGGATAATGAGGGCCAATATGAGTTTATTTATGTGCCTACCAGGCTGGGCAGTGACGGGCAGCCTGACTATGTAAGGGGGGCCCCGGGGGATTCGGGGACATCGGTTTCTGTGGACATGGAAAACGGTCCCCTGACCGGGGGCCGGCTCCTGCCATATTCTGAGGTTCTGTCTCAATATGAATCTGAAGCAATGCAGGGTCTGGAAAAGCAGTATGTCCCCGAGAATATGAAGGATATGGTCAGAGAATATTTTATGGGTCTGGCCGGAGAGTAGGCCGGCGGAGATTCCCGTTAAAATTGGTTTGGAGGGATGATGGTGAACCGGGATAATATAGTGGACACGGCTAAAATAGATGAGGCACAGGTTCAGGAGGTTGTTACCAGGGTCCGTCAAATAGAGGCAGAGGTTTCCAGGGTTATGGTGGGACAGGGGGAGGTCATCAGACAGATCCTGCTTACCCTGATGGCAGGCGGACATGCCTTGCTGGAAGGAGTTCCCGGACTGGGGAAAACCCTGCTGGTGCGGACCCTTGGCCGGGCGCTGGGGCTAAAATTTGCCCGTATCCAATTCACTCCTGACCTGATGCCTGCTGATATAATCGGTACTAATATCATGACTGAAACAGACCAGGGAAGGGGCTTTAAGTTCCAAGCGGGAGCGGTTTTTGCTAACCTGGTCCTGGCAGATGAAATCAACCGGGCGACTCCCAAGACTCAAAGCGCTCTTCTGGAGGCAATGCAGGAACGGACGGTATCTGTGGCCGGAGTAACCAGGCCGCTGCCGGCCCCTTTCTTTGTGCTGGCGACCCAGAACCCTCTGGAAATGGAGGGGACTTATCCGCTTCCGGAGGCTCAGATGGACCGGTTCCTGTTTAAGGTTCAGGTTGATTTCCCCGGCGAAGCAGACCTGCGGGATATTTTACTGAGAACCACGGTTCATGGCGAGACTGAGGTTAACCAGGTAGCCGATGCTGCGGATTTGGCAGGGCTGATCAAAACAGCTACTGCTGTTCCTGCTGCCGGACATGTAACTGATTATATCATTCGGCTTATTCTGGCGACTCATCCCGAACGCCCGGAGGCTTCTGAGCGGGTAAGGAAATATGTGCGTTACGGGGCCAGCCCCAGAGGCGGCCAGGCAATCCTGCTCACGGCAAGAATCAGAGCCCTTCTGGAGGGGCGCTTTAATGTAGCCTTTGAGGACGTGGAGGCTGTCGCCCTGCCTGCTTTGAGACACCGGTTCTTCCTGAATTTTGAAGGTGAGGCTGAAGGTATTACGGGTGATATACTGATTAAAGAATTGTTGGAATCAGTTCCCAAAGCCGGGGGAGTGAAATAGAGTGGAGGGCCTTTTTTTTGAGCGGGAATTTCTGAATAAGCTTGAGAGTATGGGATTTCTCCTGAAGAAGGCCATGACCGGACGGTACAGCGGACAACACCGCTCCCCCAGGAAAGGGCAGTCAGTGGAGTTTGCTGATTACCGGCCCTACAGCTCCGGAGATGACTGGCGGCAGGTTGACTGGAACGCATATGCCAGGCTGGACCGGCTGTTTATCAAGCTGTTTATGGAGGAACAGGATCTTTCTGTGCATCTCGCAGTAGATACCAGTGGTTCCATGGAATGGGGAGGCGGGGCCAAGCTTAAGATGGCCAGGGAAGTGGCCGGAGCGCTGGGATACCTTGCCCTTGTCAATATGGAACAGGTGGGGGCTGCCGCCCTCAATAACAATATGTCCGGTTTTCTGCCCCTGCAGAGAGGGAAGGCAGGCATTAGCCGGCTTTGGAGCTATTTGGGGCAACTGCGCCCGGGAGGGGCCACTGATTTGAATCTGGCCCTGCGCAAGGCAGGCCGGTTTATCCGGAGGCCCGGAATCACGGTGCTTATTTCTGACCTCCTCAGTCCGGCGGGGTATCAGGAGGGCTTGAAGTACCTGCAGCACCTTGGCCAGCAGGTGGTTGTGCTTCATATTATGTCCGCAGCGGAGAAGAACCCTGAAATTCTGGGAAATTACCGGCTGGTTGACTGTGAGAATCAGGAATTCAGGGAAGTGAGTATTACACCGATGCTGCTGGAAGCCTACCGCAGGCAGGTGAACGGTTTTGTCGAAGGTATTGCGGGTTTTTGCGGCAGCAGGCAAATAACTTACCTGAGTGTGACGGCAGAGGATAACCTGGAGGATATTCTGCTGCATTCACTGAGGAGTATTGGTGTATTGGTATAGAAGGTTCCGGAAATGACCGGGGCATATGGTGAGCTGCTGTACAAGATTTTCCTTGCACTGCCGCCGTTATGAGTCTTGCTGCAAAGCACCGGCAATAAGGCAGGGAGTCCCCGCATGTCCGAAGATGGCGAAGGCCGCCGGGAAGTTTTGGCCCGCCAAAACGAGAGGCGGCCACCTTGCAGAAAAGCTTAATGAGCCATCGAGTTCGGGGACGCTGCCTTGTTGCCGGGGGTTGGCAGCTTAGACTCACAGGCGGCAGTGCGGAAAATCGTTACAACATCTCACCATATGCCATCCCGGTCATTTCCGGAGCCAACGATAAGTAATAGAAGGAGGGGCGTTGATATGCAGTTTCTGGCTCCCGCAGCATGGGGGTTTTTTCTGATTATCCCCGTAATTGTGTTATTTTACCTGCTAAGGCAGAAGAAAACTGCATATGAAATCAGCAGTACCCTGTTATGGCAGCGCGTTCTAGCTGATACCCTATCCCAGACCCCTTGGCAGAGGCTGAGGCGTAATCTGCTTATGTTTCTTCAGCTGCTGTTGGCCTTTCTTCTGGTAATGGCCCTGATGCGTCCATATCTGGTAAGCATTCAGCAGAGCAGTGAAGATCTGATGATTCTGCTGGATACCTCAGCCAGCATGGCAGCACTTGAAAACGGCCGCACCCGGAATGACCTGGCTAAAGAGGAGATTACAGCGTTGGTGAAAAGCCGGAAACCGGGCACCCGGTTTTCTCTGATAAAGGTAGGCAGGACACCACAGGCGCTGGTGACCCGAACCGAAGATGCCGGGGAGGTTCTCGCTGCATTGAAAAAAGTCGCCCCCGGTTATTATGAAGCTGAATTGGAGACAACACTGTCTCTGGTGACTGCGCTTCTGGAAAAAGGCGCCAGGACACAGACGGTTTTTTTCAGTGATGGCGGGATTGCAGTTCCCGAGGGTGTTTCCGGGATCCCGGGTTTTGAGTATCGTAAAATCGGCAGGAGTGAAGACAATCTTGCTATCGGGGCTTTTTCCACAGGTGAGGGGGAAAAGGGCCTTCTGGCTATGACCAGGATAGATAATTACGGGCCTGAGGAGATGGAGACTGCAGTCACCCTCCGGTCAGAAAATGCTGTCCTTGATATCAAGGCGGTTAAGGTAGCGCCGGGTCAGGCGGCACACGTGTATTGGGATATTCCGCGGGGACTGCCGTATCTCGAAGCAATGATTGATGCCAAAGATGCTCTGGAGGTGGATAATGTCTCCTGGATAGTACCGGAAAAGGGCAGGCAGGTGAAGACCTTACTGGTGACTGCAGGTAATATCTTTCTGGAACAAGCCCTGAAGTTAAACCCCGGTGTGGAACTCCATAAGGCTGCTCCCGCTGATTATCCGGATATACAGAAAGATGCATATGCCCTCAGCGTTTTTGACGGTTTCTGGCCTGAGCCGGACCCGTCAGGATATTTTGTCGTTTTTAATCCCCCTGTAGGCAGCGGATTGGTGGATTCCGGGGAGCTGCCTGCTGCCGGAGAGTTGGCGATGGAAGCCGGCCAACCGGTACTGCGTTATGTATCCTGGAATGATGTTCACATCGAAAAAAGCAAGGGCCTGAAAACCTCCGGAGGCTGGGAACCGGTGCTGCAGCTCGGAGACAGAGCCCTGATTACAGTAAAGAGTTCCGCGAATTCAAGGGCGGCCGCCTTTGGTTTTGACCTGCACAGGTCAGACCTGCCGTTAAGGCCCGCATTCCCGATATTAATGCAAAATATCCTGGACTGGACCGTTCCCCAGGGAGCCGTCCGGGAAGTGCAGGTCAGCGCAGAAACACCGGTTCAGCTCAATATTGCCCCCCGGGCAGAGGAGGTTGTGCTGATTAATCCTGATGATACCCGAAAAACACTGAAATCTCCTTATATGTTGAATTCAGGGGATACCCGGAAACCGGGGCTTTATAAGGTTGAGCAGCTTGCCGGCGGAGAAAAGCAGGTTGACTACATGGCGGTCAGTTTTGTTTCTCCCCGGGAATCCAGTATTGCGGCGGCTGACACACTTAAATTAGGTAATCTTGATGTAAAGACAAATGAAGGAACCAGGGTTAACCTGGAACTATGGCCTTTTATCATCATAGCGGTCATGGTATTCCTTTGTCTCGAATGGTGGGTGTATTTACGTGGGCATTAGTTTTTCTCAGCCATTTTACCTTATACTGTTGCTGCTGCTGCCTTATTTTGTCTATCTCTGGGCACGCAGTCCCCGGGCATTTGCGTCCTGGCAGCAAAAGGCCTTCCTGGCCCTGCGCCTCCTGATGGTGGTTTTGCTGGTGCTGGCCCTGTCAGGACTGGAATTAACCTTCAGGCATCAAGAGAGGTCGGTTGTTTATGTTGCCGATACCTCTATATCTATGACCGGGGTTGGCCGGGAAACCGCTGACTGGGTTAACGACTCACTGGCCGGTCTCCCTGCAGATGCTGCCGCAGGTGTGGTCAGTGTTGGGCAAAAGGCCATGGTGGAAAATCCGGTGGGCCCTCGCCCTGATTTCCAGGGTTTTCAGTCAGTGACCAATCCGGACTATACCGACCTGGCTGCCGGAATGGGGCTGGCCCGGGCCATGCTGCCCGAAAACCGGGGCAAGCAAATTGTTCTCATCAGTGACGGCAGGGAAAACAGGGGAGATGCCATAGAACAGGCCCGGCTGCTGAAGCAGCAGGGAATAAGGCTTGATGTGCTTCCGGTATCCCCGGAGATGGGACCCGAGGCGCTGGTGAAATCAGTTTCCCTCCCTTCACATTTGCGTAAGGGAGAATACTTTGACATCCAGGCAGTAATCGAGGCTACAGCGTCAACCAAAGGCACGATCCGGATTATGGCCGACAACCGGATTCTGAAAGAGGAGCCTATTAGCCTGTCCAAAGGTGATAACAGGCTGGTATGGTCTGCCAGGGCTGAAAATCCGGGATTGTATACGTACCGGGTAGAGCTGACTGCCGAGGGAGACACATATAAGGAAAACAATGTCGGCATAGGCATCACCCAGGTTTCCGGAACACCTAAAGTGCTCCTGGTTGAGGGCACAGCGGGGGAAAGCCGGGCTCTGGCCGATGCCCTGGGGATGGCGCAGATAGAGAGCGAGGTTACCGACCCCCGGTTCATACCCGCAACCCTGGCCGAAATGGCCGGGTATTCCTCCATCGTCCTGGTTAATGTATCGGCGACTGAAATTCCGGATCAGACGATGAATTCTCTGGAAACCTATGTTCGGGACCTGGGGCGGGGACTGGTTATGGTGGGTGGTGAGAACAGCTTTGGGCTGGGAGGCTATTTTAAAACCCCGGTGGAAAAAGCGCTTCCCGTGAATATGGATATCAGAGGTAAAGGTGAGATTCCCAGTGTCGGCCTGGTCCTGGTAATTGACAAGTCAGGCAGCATGGGAGGGACGGACTACGGTATTCCCAAGATTGAACTGGCCAAAGAGGCAGCGACAAGGGCAACGGAAATCCTTGATGCCAGGGACAGTCTTGGTGTAGTCGCCTTTGACAGCAGTTATAAATGGGTCGTCGAGACTGCCCCGTTAAAGGACAAGGAAAAGGTTGAAGACAGCATCGGGTCTATCAGGGCAGGAGGCGGGACCAATATATTTCCCGGCCTGCAGGAAGCCTATAATTCTCTGGTCAAGGCTCCGGTAAAGGTGAAGCACATTATTCTGCTTACTGACGGCCAGTCGGCTTATGGAGGAGAATATGAAGGGCTTCTGAAGAATATGAAAAAAGACAATGTTACCCTCTCAACTATTGCCGTGGGTGGTGATTCCGATGCCAGACTGCTTGCTTACCTGGCTGAATCCGGCCAGGGGCGGTATTACTTTACCGATGACTTTGAGAGCATTCCCAAGATATTTACCAGGGAGACAATTATGGCTACCAGAAGCTACCTGGTCCAGGAACCCTTTACCCCTGTTCGGAGCGGGAGCAGCAGCCTTCTTCCTCCGGGAGGACTGCCGCCTCTGTTTGGCTATGTGGCCACTGCCCCCAAGAGTACGGCGGAAATTATCCTGTCAAGCCATCAAGGGGACCCGGTGCTGGCCAGATGGCAGTATGGGCTTGGGCGCACAGCGGCCTGGACCAGTGATGTCAAGGGCCGGTGGGCCGGAGAATGGATTAAGTGGCATCGGTTTCCCGAGTTTTGGGCCAAGGTTGTCAGTTGGACCCTGCCCCAGGAATCCCCAGGTGATATGATAGTCTCCACAGGACGCGAGGATGGCCGCGGCTGGGTAAGTGTGGAGATACCGGGGGAATCGGGGCAGGTGCATGATATTTCAGCAAAGGTTATCTCCCCTAACGGCTCAGGGCAGGAAGTACCATTGCGTGCAGTGGGGCCGGGCCGGTACCGGGAATCCTTTGCAACTGAGCAGCCCGGGGCCTATATAGTTCAGGTGGTGCAGCGAACCGGTGAAGGTATTGGCAGGCAAAAAACCGCCGGTCTGGTGATGCCATATTCGCCTGAGTTTCTGTTCCGGCCTGTTAGTGATGATTATTTTGCCACCCTCGCTGCGGCAGGCGGCGGCAGGGTGCTGGACCCGGAAAAAGATATCGCGGAAATAGGCAGACTGCCAATACCTGCAGTCTGGGGGAAGATTCCCCTGTGGACGGGGCTGCTGGCTGTGGCAACACTAATGTTCCCGGTGGATATAGCTGCCCGCAGGTTTAACTGGAACCTCAGGTGGGCCGCATTGTTATGGCAGCGTTTCCGCAGCAGGGCTGTGGCTAAAAATGAAGCTAAGGGTGAACATACTTCTGTGCTGGGCGCAGTAAAAAGACAGAAAAAAGACCGGGAGGACTTCTATCGGACCAGGACCGGAACCCCTGGCCCCCGGGAGGCGCAGCATACCACCTGGGCCGGAAGTCAGGAAAAGGACCCGGGTGAAGCAAAAGGGAAAGTTTCTGTGGCGGGACAGCAGGAAAAATCACCTGTTTCCGGCGAAAAGAACAGTGAGGATTCCTTTACCTCCAAACTGCTTGCAGCTAAGAAACGTAGTAAAAAGTAAAGCTTGCGCATATCTGTGGCAGCAATCGGGAAGGGCTTGGGAAGGTAAGGCCGCAGGAGGACTTCTATGTTAAGCATAATGACAATCAAAAACGGGCTCAGAAAAGGACTTATTACCACCTGGGAACTGGCACTGGTTATGGTTCCGGTATACCTGATTGTGACCCTTCTTGGGGAGACCCCGGTGATGGACTGGATATCCCGAGCCGCTCAACCCCTGATGGGCATGATGGGTCTGCCCGGAGAAGCAGCCGGGGCCCTGGTAATCGGGAATTTTATTAACCAGTATGCAGCCATTGGCGCTATGGCAGCTATCCCCATGAGTGCGCGGGAGGTTACAGTGTTATCTCTGGTACTGCTAATCTGCCACAACATTCTGGTGGAGACTGCGGTTAGCAAGAAAACAGGCATCAAGGTCAGGTCGCTGGTATTGGTAAGGGTGCTCGGCGGGCTGGCTGCGGGGATTATCCTAAACCTGGCGTGGCCGGGGTGGTTATGATGGGAACAGCACAGTTTTGGCAGCAGACCGGTCTCGGTTTGGTGGAACTTGTCGGACAGATTGCAGTTATTGTAATACCTCTGATGATTTTTATGGAGATTATGAAGGACCTGAACGTCCTGGACAGGATATCAGGCAAACTCCACTGGACCGTAAAGCCTTTTGGGATGAAACCGGATGCCGTATTTCCTCTTATGGTTGGCCTGGTTTTTGGGATTGCTTATGGAGCGGGTTTAATCATCCAGGCGGCGCGTGAGGGCACCCTTTGTAAGAGGGACCTTTACTTGATTAGTCTTTTTCTGGTCATTAACCACTCGGTATTTGAGGATACCCTGCTTTTTGTCGCTATCGGGGCCAATGGGTGGGTACTGCTGGCATTCCGTTTTGCCGCATCCATATTGGTGACCTGGGCAGTGGGCAGGTTCCTGATGCCTGCGGGCAGGGAAGATACTGCATGAGGCAGGGGAATATAATTTAACTTGGGGGGAGAAATGTTATGAATGTTGATGCAGTAAGCTTTGACTTCGCCAGGTCTTTATGGCAGATTGTTAATCTATTAGTCCTCGTACCTTTGATACTGTTGAGTATTGGTTTACCGATATATTTGCTGGTGAAAATTAAATCTATTGATAAAACATTGAAGGAAGTACTGAGGAAGCTGGAAGAAAAGTGAATTGCAGGCTGAATGTTCTAAGCAAAAGGTGGAGTGAAAATGGAAAACAGGGTCAGCAGGGAACACCTGGGTTTGCTGCTTATTTTCCTGGCAGTATTTGTCTGGTCCGGAATCGGGCCAAAGGATTACTATACATGGGTTCTTGAAGTTCTGCCCGCTGTAATTGGACTAATAGCGGTTATAATTACATATAACCGGTTCCGAATGACAAACCTGATATATCTGCTCATCTGTATTCACGCAATAATCCTGGTTGTGGGGGGACACTATACTTATGCTGAAATGCCGGTCTTTAACTGGCTCAGGGATGAGTTCGGCCTGGCCAGAAACTACTATGACCGGCTGGGGCACTTCGCCCAGGGCTTTATCCCGGCGCTTATAGTCAGGGAGGTTTTACTCCGGAAAACGCCTTTGCAGCGTGGCAAAATGTTGTTTTTCCTGGTTGTCAGTGTGTGCCTGGCGATAAGCGCCTTTTATGAATTCATTGAGTGGTGGGTAGCTGTCGCCAGTGGTGAGGCAGCTGAGGACTTTCTGGGTACTCAGGGGGATGTGTGGGATACCCAGTGGGATATGTTTCTGGCTTTTTGTGGGGCGATTATTTCACAACTGGTTTTAAGCAGAAGGCATGATAAGCAGTTAGGGTGAGGATGAGTGGCCAAGGAGCGGAAAAACTGGGATGACCCCATAAATCCGGAAGACAGTAAAGAGCTGGATCTTGAATTAATAGAAGAACTCAACTTTAAGGGCACGGAGGTTGAAGCTGTAGAAGGTGAAACCGTGGAAGATAAAGCTGCAAAAAATGGCACCGCAGCGGATTTTTCCGGGGTTGACCGCCCCAAACGAGTTGTCCTCAGGGTAATAGGCCTTTTTGTGGCAGTAGCTTTTTTGGCTGCCATATGGGGCAACTGGTTTCGCATTATAAATGCACTTCCCCTGGATTTCCTGGCAGAATCCCAGGAGCTTTCCCAGGACCCCGGGATTCAGAAATTACAGCAGGCGGTTGTCAGGGTTGAGGTTTCCGGAAGCCGGGGGACCGGATTTAATATTGACCCTGAGGGTCTGATTGTAACTAATGAGCATGTGGTTGAC
Organism: Phosphitispora fastidiosa; assembly: GCF_019008365.1. Classification (NCBI taxonomy): domain Bacteria; kingdom Bacillati; phylum Bacillota; class Clostridia; order Eubacteriales; family Peptococcaceae; genus Phosphitispora; species Phosphitispora fastidiosa. The sequence goes on from NZ_JAHHUL010000003.1 coordinate 219,704, forward strand.
AAGGCCCAAAATGCGGGGGTGGTATTTCAGGATGGCAGCTATTACAGTGGCAAGGTGCTGGCTGCTTATCCCGATATTGACCTGGCTGTAATAAAAATAGCGGGCCGGAATCTGCCCAGTCTGGAACTGAAACCTGATTCTGCCGTGACAGCAAATATGGAAGTGCTTATTATCGGGAACCCCCTTGGTTTTACCGATGTCGTCACCCAGGGCCGGGTCACCGGCAGTGTTAAGGTAAGGAGTTGGGCGGTGCCGGTCATCATGATTGCCGGTGAAATCAGGAGCGGGAGCAGCGGCAGCCCGGTTCTGAACGATAATGGCCAGGTTGTTGCAGTGGTTTTCGGGTCGGTGGCTTCTGATAAAGCTAAAGGAAAGGGACAGCGGAGAGCTTTGGCTGTGCCGGTAAAGTATTTGGACAGGTTCTTTGGGGAGCAGGGTGAAGATGGGACTTATCCTAAAAAGTAAAAGTAAATAAAAAAAAGAACCTCTCGGTTCTTTGTGTTTTTAAATTGGTTGCGGGGGAAGGACTTGAACCTCCGACCTTCGGGTTATGAGCCCGACGAGCTACCAACTGCTCTACCCCGCGTCAATCAACTTGTTTAGTATAACACATGTTACAGGGGAATGCAAACCGGATTTTTGCAGTAAAATTTAGGAGGTGGGTTTGTGGATAAGGATTTTAGGTGTCCGGAGTGCGGTTCAAGGAAGATTGGGAAAGGGAAACTTGATGGTTATGCAGTACTGCGTCCGGCAGACAAGCTATTCAGTACGGGATCAGCGATTATTGCCGAGGTATGCTCTAATTGTGGTTTGATTATTCAATGGAGGGTAAAGAAGCCTGAGAAATTCAAGGGACAGTAATTTGACTTAACAAGGGGACTGTGATTATACCTAACAGAGGATGTGAAAACAGTGAATTTGCTGTCAGCAGAAAACCTGACGAAAAGCTATGGACTGAAAACACTTTTCAGTGATTTAACCTTTGGGATTGCAGAAGGGGAAAAAATAGGTCTGATTGGAATAAACGGCACCGGGAAGTCTACTTTGCTAAAGCTGTTGGCGGGGAAAGAAACTCCGGATCAAGGGGAGGTTACTGTTGGCAGCGCTGTGCGGGTTGCTTACCTGCCGCAGAACCCTGATTTTGATGATGAGGCGACGGTACTGCAGCAGATTTTTAATAACAATGACTATATAAGTAATGACCATATAAATAAAGATCCCTGGCAGGCTGAAAGTGAAGCCAAGACTATCCTCACCAGGCTGGGGATTTACGATTTTGATGCCATCGTGGGTACTCTTTCAGGGGGCCAGAGAAAAAGGGTAGCTTTGGCAGGGGCTTTGCTTAGCCCGGCTGATCTGCTGATCCTCGATGAACCGACCAACCATATTGATAATGAAACTGTGGGATGGCTGGAAATTTATTTAAATAGGCGTCGGGGCGCCCTGGTAATGATAACCCATGACAGGTATTTCTTGGATAGGGTGGTCAACCGGATTATTGAGCTGGAGAACGGCAGGCTGTATAGTTATCCCGGCAATTACAGCAAATACCTGGAACTAAAACTGGAACGGCATGAACAGGAAAGATCGTCAGAGCTCAAGAGGTTAAATATTCTGCGGAATGAACTGAAGTGGATTAAAAGAGGGGCTAAAGCCCGCACAACCAAACAGAAGGCCCGGATTGAAAGGTTTGAGCGGCTCAGGGATGAGGCCCCGGACGCTAAACCCGATAAGATGGAAATATCGGTGGGGGCAGCCCGTCTGGGTAAAAAAGTAATTGCCCTGGAGGGTATCGCAAAAAGCTTTTCCGGGGAAAAAGTCATAGATAATTTCAGTTACACATTTCTAAGAGATGCCCGGGTGGGTATAATCGGACCTAATGGGATTGGGAAATCAACACTGCTCAAAATCATCGCAGGTACGCTGGAGCCTGATGTCGGGGTTGTTGACAGGGGGCAAACCGTCAGGATAGGTATTTTTTCCCAGGAAACCAGGGAAATGGACCAAAGCCTGAGGGTTATTCAATATATCAAGGAACAGGCGGAATTCATCACAACTGCTGACGGCAAGCTAATCAGCGCCGCTCAAATGCTGGAACGCTTCCTGTTTCCTCCGGAATTGCAGTGGACCCCTCTTGAGAAACTGTCCGGCGGGGAAAAGAGAAGACTTTACCTGCTCCGGGTTTTGATGGGTTCTCCCAATGTACTGTTGCTGGATGAGCCCACAAATGACCTGGATATAGAGACCCTGACAATCCTTGAGGACTATCTTGATGAATTTCCCGGAGTCGTAGCTGCCGTATCCCATGACCGTTATTTCCTGGACCGGGTTGTTAATGAAATACTTGATTTTAGCGCTGGTGGCAGGATAGCGCATTACCTGGGGAATTATTCTGACTACCTGGTTTCAGCAAAAACGCGGGGGGCAGAAGGCAAACCACTGGAAAATCCCGGGAAATCTTCAGAAAAGTTAGATGAAACATTGGATAATACCCAAAAACAAAAAAACCGGCCCCTAAAATTCAGCTACAAAGAACAACAGGAATTTGAGCAGATTGATGATGTGATCAGTGGTGTGGAAGAGGAACTCCGGACAGTCAAGTCGAAAATTAATCATGCCGGAAGTGATTATGTGCTGCTTCAGAACCTGGCCGGAGAACAGCAAGGCATTGAGATGCAGTTGGAGGAACTATTAGAGCGATGGGCATACCTGAACGAATTGGCGGAAGAAATAGAACGCAATAAAAAAGGCAGATCCTGAGCGGTGGAGAAGTATTTATGTGTAAAGGTTTTTTAAATTATTTTCGAATAACTGCAAAATCCAGCCTGCTGACGATAAGTTTACTGCTAATTCTTGACTTGGGAATAAGGCTGTATTGGGCAAATCTTTATCAGCAGCCTGGTGGTGTCAGATTAATTAACAGTGAATTAGAATCCTTGCAAACAATGATAAATGAAATAAAGAAGGCTGAAGGCTATAAAATTGTTTTTTTAGGTGATTCGCAAACTTACGGCTCAGCTGTAAAAGACAGTTCAAATACAATTCCGGCTTATTTGGAACGAGACTTAGCAAAACTGTTTCCGGATAAGCAAATTAAGATTTTTAATCTTGCTTTTAAAGGGTATGGTATTTCGGAGAATTATTTCATATTAAATTCATTAATTAACGATGATGTTGATGTTGATTTAATTATTTATAACATAAGTACCAGCTGGTTCAATAGAAATGAAATTCTGGAACATCAGAATGTGGTCGAATTGTCAGATGACCACGTTGAAGCAGTGAAGCTGGCTGACCTGAAAATTAAATATGATAAGAGTTTTGCAGAAAAGCTTAATGCTCAAGTCAACTTACAGGTTGGCAAGGTTTGGAGCCTTTATCAAAACAGAAGCGCTATTACAGGCATATTATTAGGGAAGTCTTTTCGGGAAAAACTAACTGATTGGGAATTAAAACTTATTAATCCTAAAGAGGCCTTAAAAAGGGAAAAAGAAGCAGAAGAGTTGTATCAACCGTGGTTTTCCAAAGATTGGGACTCCAAGATTGGCAAGGCAAGTTATACATTTGGAACTGTAAACACTAATAGCGCTAACCCGCAAATAGTTTTTTACAAGATGATTTTAAACCTGGTTAATGACAATGAAATGAATGCCATCTTTTATAACAGTCCGCAAAACACCAAAATGATCGATAAATATTACGGGATAGATAAGGAAGCCTGGCGTAAGAGCTTGGCAAACCTGAAGGCAATTACTACTAATAAATATATTACTTATTTAGATTACACTAATTCAGTTCCGGATATTTATTTTTCGGATACTGTCCATTTGAATTCCAGAGGAAACGAATTGCTTGCTAAACAGCTGGAAAAAGACATCATCAAAAACAGGAAGTGGTAATTTGACCTTAACTTCATGGATCTATGGATTGTTTTTGATTATTGTAACAGCAATATATTGGCTATTGCCGAAAACTTTAAGAACCCATCTCCTGCTGGCTGCAAGTGTTGTTTTTGTGTCTTATGCCTCTCCATATTTTGCTTTGCTGTTGTTTTGTCTAAGCAGTCTTGCTTTTTTTGCAGGCAAAATTGTTAGGGAGCGCCGGTTGTGGTTAATTATTGGCATTGGAATCCCCATATCCATTTTAATTTATTTTAAGTATCAACCGCTGATAAAACAAATTATGTCCTTTTGGGGTGGAGAAATAACGTTTAGCCCAACTAATCTGGCAATCCCATTAGGAATCTCTTTTTTTACTTTTAAGCTGATACACTATTTGGTTGACAGTTATCAGGGAAAACAGTCCCCTGGAGGCTATGGCCAATTTTTGTTATATATGTTTTTCTTTCCGATATTACCCTCAGGGCCGATTGAACGTTGGCAGAATTTTGCTGCTCAAGATAAGGATGCTCGTTATTTTAGGTGGGAATACATCTGTGATGGGGTTTCAAGAGTTATCATCGGACTTTTTAAAAAATTAGTTATTGCTGATACAATGGCTATTTACGCAGAGAACTTGCATGCTGCCGGGTTAAGCAGCATGGTATATTGGATAGCGGCTTATGCATACGCCGTACAGATTTATTTTGATTTTTCCGGTTACTCGGATATTGCGATTGGCAGCGCCAGGCTTTTGGGATACCGAATTATGGAGAATTTTGATTACCCGTATTTTAAGCGCAATTTGTCCCTATTTTGGAAAAGCTGGCATATGTCACTGACCGCCTGGTTCAGAGACTATGTCTTTATTCCCTTAGGGGGAAGCCGGGTTAGCTTTAAAAGAATAGTATTGAATACGCTCATTGTAATGGGGCTGACCGGTTTATGGCATGGAGCAGCGCTTCACTTTATGGCATGGGGTTTGTATCATGGAGCAGGTCTAATAATTCTGCGTTTATACAGTAAATATATTTCAAATAAGTTACCCCAGGCGTGGCAATCGTCCAAACTTGCCGGAATTTTTAGTACTTTTCTTACTTTTAATTACGTTGTGGCAGGGTGGGTTTTTTTCGCGACAAACTTCAAACAAAGTATTTATATCCTTCAGAAACTCCTGTTTTTTTGAAAGGGGATTATGATGAAGAAGTATAAATTTATTATTAGCGGCATATTCTGGACTTTTTTTATTGTATTAATCGTTTTGTTTTCCACCGGCGGCGAGACTCCGTTTATTTATACCAACTTTTGATCTGAAACCTATCTGATGAAGAATTAAAAATCAAATCAAAGCGGAGGTTCCTGTTCTTATGGAATACCTGTCAGGAATAGTTGAGCGAATCACATATGTCAATGAAGAAAATGGGTTCACTGTTGCCAAGATAAAGTCCAGGGGTTTTCCGGACCTGGTAACAGTGGTAGGGAATATGGCTGCCGCAAATGTGGGGGCCGCTGTTAAACTGAAGGGTGAATGGAAGGTTGACAGCAGGTTTGGCCGCCAGTTTTCGGTTATTGATTATATGGAGACAATCCCGGCCACTGTTGCCGGAATTGAAAAATACCTGGGGAGCGGATTAATCAAGGGTATCGGGCCTGTCAATGCCAAAAGAATTGTGAAGGCTTTTGGTGTTGATACCATAAGGGTAATCGAGGAAGAACCGGAGAAACTGGCTCAGGCTGAGGGTATCGGCAGGAAAAGGGTTGAAATGATTACAGAGGCCTGGCAGGAGCAGAAGGAAATCAAGAATGTGATGCTGTTCCTCCAGTCACACGGGGTCTCCACCTCTTTTGCGGTAAAGATATATAAAACTTATGGGGATAACAGCATCAAAATAGTCCAAGCCAACCCCTACCGCCTGGCTGATGACATCTGGGGCATTGGTTTCCGGACTGCTGACATAATTGCCGGGAAACTTGGTTTTGATAAGAATTCTTACGAACGGTGTCGTTCGGGAGTTTTATATATCCTTAATGAATTATCAAAGGAAGGCCATTGTTTTGCCACAAAGGAAGAACTGACCGACCAGACCGAAAAGATGCTGGAACTGGAAAGAGATAACATAACCGGGACAATAGAAAAACTGGCTGCAGAAAAGCTGCTTATCCCTGAGGGAGAGGACAATGTTTACCTGCCGCCTTTTTATTATAGTGAAGTCGGCGCTGCCAGAAGGATACAGGAAATCACTTCCCGGGAAAGCAGTTTCAGCGCCGGGGATATTGAGGAAATAATCGGGCAGGTCCAGGCAGAATGCGGCATTACCTATGATGAGGTCCAGAAAGATGCTGTTCGGACTGCAGTAAAGGCGAAGTTTATGGTCCTTACCGGAGGGCCCGGTACAGGCAAAACAACCACAACTCTGGCGGTCATCCGGGCCTTTGAGAAAATGGACGCCGTCATCCTGCTGGCCGCCCCTACCGGCAGAGCTGCCAAGAGGATGACAGAAACTACCGGTATGGAAGCCAAAACCATTCATCGACTGCTGGAGTATAAGCCTCCCGAGGGGTGCCAGAGAAATGAAGAAAACCCGCTGGACTGTAACCTCCTGATAATAGATGAGACCTCCATGGTTGATATTATTCTATTCTATAACCTCCTTAAAGCTGTCCGGAATGATACTGTTGTTATCCTGGTGGGCGATGCCGACCAGCTTCCCTCGGTGAGCGCCGGGAATGTGCTTAATGACATCATTGATTCCGGTGCGGTCAGTGTGGTCAGGCTGCAGCGGATATTCAGGCAGGCCCAGGGAAGCATGATTGTAACTAATGCCCACAGGATAAATACCGGGGAGTTTCCTGTAATCAAGGGAGGGAAGAACAGTGACTTTTTCTTTATCGAGGAAGATGACCCGGTAAAAGCTGTGGAAATAATCAAAGACCTGTGTTCCCGGAGGCTGCCCAGTTATTACGATACTGACCCGGTTGATGACATTCAGGTTCTCTGCCCGATGCAGCGCGGGGAGACAGGCGCTGTCAATCTGAACCGGACTCTTCAGGATGTTCTGAATCCCAACCCGGTGCATATCATGCACGGGGGAGTCCAGTACCGGGTCAGGGATAAAGTAATGCAGATCAGAAATAATTACGATAAGAACGTCTTTAATGGTGATATCGGCAGGATTGTTTCAGTTGATCGTGAGGATAGGACGGTTGAGATTAAGTTTGATGACTCTGTTATCCAATATGAGGTATCTGAGCTGGATGAAGTCATCCATGCCTATGCCACGACCATTCATAAGAGTCAGGGGAGTGAATACAGGATTGTGGTGGCGCCCTTTTCCACCCAGCACTATATGATGCTGCAGAGAAACCTCCTGTACACGGCAATTACCAGGGCCAGGGAAGTGATGGTTATTGTCGGCTCCAAGAAAGCCCTGGCCATGGCAGTGAAGAACAGGAAAATCTCCCAGAGAAATACCCTGCTGGCCCAGCGGCTCAGGGAGCACAGTCTCATATAACCAGCCATCGTATCTTTTTGTCTTCTCCAAACATAGGATAAAAAAACTGCGTTTTGGAGGGGATTTTATGGGCAGGTCAGTAGTGCAATATGGCGGCCTGGTAACAGTCCTGTCAACAAATAAGGATTTCTATTTTCCGGGTGAACCGGTACAGATGTTCCTGAACACGGTTAATGTCTCACCACAGCCGGTCAGGCTTACTTTCCCTACGACACAGCGTTATGATTTTGTTGCTGCCGGACCGTTTGGTGAAGTTTGGCGCTGGTCGGCAGGCAGGTTTTTTGCTCAGGGGGATCACTATGTTCCGCCGTTTACGCCGCAGGTTGTGGAGACTATCATCCTGAGACCGGGCGAAAACCTGTTTTACCGGGAGGTCTGGAACCAGGAAGACAATGGCGGGCGGCGGGTTCCGCCGGGGGTTTATGTGGTATCCGGATGGAATACCTTTAGCGGCTCCGAGTATCTGCCAAGGCCGTATGTGTATATAACAATCGGGAGACCGTGGTTTTTTTAACCGGCAGGGAGTATAGAAAGAGTTTTTTTCCTGGTACTGCAATTCTCATTCATTGCCGCAATTCACAAATTTAAAATACCCATCCTGTAAGATAATTAAGAATGAACTCTTGTTTGCATTTTTCTTAATTAGGGGAGGGGTATTTTTGTGTTTGAAAATTAGTTGTACTGATATGTAAATTAATGCATAAATATAATAAATGTAAAGAGACAAAAATTCCAACCCGAATTAGAATACCTAAGAGGATTTGAAACCTATGATTATAAATTGTAACAAAGTATACCTATAAGGGTTATAAATTTTTTTTCTAAAAATATATTTTACTATGATTATATATTGTATAGATATGGAGGGTAACAAAATGGAAAAACAAATTCGCCATGAAAAGTCAAATATGTCTTTCGTCCAGGTGAACTGCTCAAAAGATTTACCACCTCTTGAACTATGTTTTTCAGTGATATTTTTTGAGTCTAGTTTGGATGTATTTGAAAAAAAAGTTAACGAACAGCCAACATACACTAAAGAGTAAAAAGTAATTGTCGAATAGTATCGAATTCTGACGAACGAAATTAATATGAATTTGAAGGAATGCTTTGGAGCAAAGTAGAATTACTGTAAAAATTTACAAAGTTATTTATAAAACCGTCAAATGATGGGTGAATCACACCATGGATCTGCGGCCGGAAGACATAAACGAAATTATAAATTAACTATAAATTAAACTAAAAGATGTATTATTGTATTAGGAAACCGACTGTTCCTGTATGGGAGCAGTTTTGTCTTTTAACTGACAAACTACGGTCAGTTTTTACTGATAATTTATAAAAGAGGTGATACAGTGCATATTTATTTTTCTCTGCATTCGACAGGCCAGTTGGAAATACCATTGCAATATAACCATCTAGTACAGGCAGCTGTATATAATGGCATTGATCCTAAACTAGCAGCTTTTTTACATGAGGAGGGATACCAAAGCGGGAGCCGCAACTTTAAGTTATTTGCTTTTTCACGGTTGTTGGGAAGATTTCGGATAGTCAAAGAAAAAAACACCATCATTTTTTCTGACAGTTTAACACTTGTTGTGTCTTCCCCGGTGGAGCATTTTTGCCAATCCATAGCTAATGGGATGCTGACCAAAGGAACAGTAAGATTTGGCAGCAGCAATCTGGAAGTCGGGCAAATGGTGGTCCAACATCATAGCGTTGAAGGAGACCGAGTGGTGCTTAGAACGCTGTCACCTGTTGTGGTATACAGCACCTTGCTGAGACCGGACGGAAGAAAGTACACATGCTATTTTCAGCCGGGAGACCCGGATTACAATTCTCTGGTGGAAAATAATTTGCGAAAAAAATATCAGGCCTTTTACGGGAAGGAAGCGCCGCAGGGCGTGGCCAAAATCCAGAGGTTAGGCAGAGGGGAGATGAGGTTGCTAAACTACAAAGGTACTGTGATTAAGGGATATACCGGGAAGGTGGTGTTAACCGGGCCGGGAGAACTGCTGCAAATGGCTGTGGATGCCGGGATTGGGAGTAAGAATTCACAGGGGTTTGGGTGTGTTGAGCTAGCTTAAAGAAAGGGGGGGGAATGAGATGATTTCCCATGACTTTAGTATCAGGCACAATTGGTGGTTTGATGCGGGGCTGGCTGGGTTACAATCTATTGCAGTCGAGGTAAGGGATAAGGTTAAAGATTACAAAGATATCAAAATTAGGGTTACAAATGAACATTTGACTTTTCAAGCCCCATCAAAGGAAGTTTTGCGGAATCTGCTTAATGATTGTTATTCTTTATTAGCAGATAGATATTGGAACATATCTGATAAAAAACAACGAGAGAGTTTGGAGTTAGTAATTTATTACCAGGACACCGATGATCTGGGACTAATACCTAAAAGGAAACCTACGCCAATACCTAGCTTATTTACCAAAGGCAGCAGTTGGAGAGCTGAAGCAGAAGAGTATGCGAAGCTTTCAACTGGAATGAAACAGCGTGTGGATGAATTCTTGAAAAACAATAATAAAAAACTATGGGGTAACAAAAAAATGTTGCTATTTAAACCGCCGGTCTGCCATCCACAGCTTGAGTTATTCCCCAATAAAAAAAACAAAACAATATGCTGTGTCTGTGGGCGTGAAATGGTGTGTTCAGATGTAAATCAGACTTCGTTTCTGCTATTTGCCAGTAAAACAGCTGCCTTATCTTTTAATTCTCAGGCTAAGAGACCGGATAAAATATGTTGGGAGTGCGAATATTTAAGCAAATTTGCTGTTGAAAGCGCTTTTTATAAACAAAATGGAGATAACATTTTTATTCTCCAACTAGTCACGGGAAATGCGCAAAAAATGGTAGAAAGCCAGGCTGTACTAAGTTCGAATAAAGCAGTACGAAAACTCGACGAGGATAATTTTCGTGCTAATATTGGCGCTTACAAACAAGACAATAAGCTGTTGTTTTATGCTCAGCTGCCTTATGAAATATTGTGGACATTTTTCTACGATACATATACTCTTTTAAGAGAAGAAGCGGATTTGCATGAGGATTATACCGAAGATGAGAAAGATGAGTTTTGTACCAGGCCATTTATTGAATCACCGATCCAACTTGTGTTATTAAGGGTGGCGACCAAAGGGCAGACTTTTATCACCAAAGAAATAATCTATTATACGGAAACAGCCTATATATTTAGGCTTGTTAACGAGATTCAGAAACTAACATCCAGCGGTGATAATCTGCTTTATAAATTATTCCATGATTTATATTTACCAAGAGAAGGCAAGGCATTTGATATTAATAATTACCTCTGGCGGAACCTGATATTACAAAAGGTTTTACAGAAAAAAAGTGTTTTGCAGGATTTTGAACGTTTGACGTTCCGGAAATGTCAGGCGCAGTTATTTCCTTATCTGGGAAATATGCTCGAATTTGTACAGCATTATGAAGCGATGATTCGGGAGGGAATTGGTATGACTAAGGAGCACATTGAGCTAGCAGTGAAATTAGGGCAACAGATTGTAATTGGCGCTAAAGGAAAAGATTCTGGAAAAGAAGGCAAGGACAGTAATTTTGATCGGGTTAAAGGAGATATGTTTGTGTTACGTAAAACGCGAACCGTTACAGATTTTCTTGAACAATTAAACCGTATCCAGTTCAGGTATAATTTTACCGTTTCTAATCAGATTCTAAATGGTGTTTTACATGAACCTGCAGTCGAATTTGAAGATTTTAAAGCTTATTGTCTAATGGCAGCCTTAAATACTTACAATAACTTTAAGCGTCCACAGATTAAGGAGTAAAACTAAAGGAAGAATGTGAACACGGCTAGAAGTTTTTAAAATAACGATTGAAAAGGAGTGGCTTTTTATGCAGGCAAAATGTTTAACTATTACATACCTAACAAAGGCATCTTATGCGTCATTAAATGGAGGGGACAAAGAAGCTGACAATATTTCCAGCATAAAAAAAATTCAAATGAGTGATGGCAAGGAGTATCCATACAAGTCCTCACAGGCTATCCGCCGCGACTTGCGGGAGCAATTGGCCGTATTAGGTGAAGAGCTTTCTGAAACAGAAACTGCAAAGCAGGATAAAGGGGCTGCCACTACGCAGGGTAAGCCTCAGCAGTTTATTGACGATGATTTATTTGGTTTTATGCAAGCTGATAAAGTGACCATCAAACGGACGAGCCCGGTACGGGTATCACCTTTGATTGCTTTAGAGCCTTACCGGGGAGAACTGGATTTCGCTACAAACTATATGGGAGTTAAAGCAGGAGGGAATCCAAATATTTTTGAGAGTGAAATACACTCCGGTTTTTATCGCGGTACTATTTTAGTTGAGCTTGATCGAGTTGGAATTGCTGATGCAAGTAATTATGAACTAAATCTATCAAACAATGAAAAAAAGCGGCGGGTTTCAGTGTTATTAGATGCGATTCAGACCTTATGGGGTGTGGGGAGACAGAGTCGTTTCTTAGCAGATATATCTCCTAAGTTTATTTGTGGAGCATTATTAACGGTAAAAAATCCGATTTTCCTGGAGTGTTTGACTACTAATGACAGCTTGGTTAATATGCCACTAATTGAGTCAACAGTAAATGATTTTAAGAACGTGGTTAAAGATTGGGTTTTAGGAGAACGTAAAGGGTTTTTTGAAAAAGATTTAGAGCAGGCTTTACCAATGGGTGAAGCTTTTGTGAAAATGAAAAAATGGTTAGACGAAGTTTATTAATTTTGAAAGGAGGCAGAACAATGTACGGTTTTTCTGTCGTTCTTTCTGCTGAGACGGCATCCTTTCGTGATCCATCCGGACAACTTTATCATGCCACATTTCCATTACCACCTTTATCTACTTTGATAGGTATTGCCGGGGCCGCAATAGGTATGGATTTTCAACAGATATGGGAATTTTTCAAAAAGAACGATATCCGATCTGGGGTTAAAGATATTAACGAAAAAGTCACAGGTAAGGGGATAGACCTTTGGAAATATCAAAAAATTGTTAGCAAGGAAACCAGAGGAGATATTTTAAAAAGAGAATTCCTTTTCCAGGTAACTTATGGCTTATATTATGGGTGCAATATTTTAAGTGTTTTGGAGGAAATGCGTAAGGGATTTGTTTCCCCGGCATGGGCTTTATCACTGGGCAGTAGTGATGATATAGCCATAATTAAGGCGGTGTCAGAAATTCAGGTTGTATCTGAAGGGACGGTAGATGTGACAGGTATCAAAAAAACCTTGATACCCGGTGATTATTCGAAAGATTATTCTTTTGACTGGCAGACTATTAAAAACACTCCGGTTCGTACTACCCTCGAATTGCCTGTGGTAAAACAACTCCCTGTCGATTACGTATTCACTGAAGATGGAGAACGAAAAGGAAGTAGTTATAAACCATTTACTTTTCTTACCGGTGTACAGCAGTTGAAAAGCCCTTGTCAGGTTTTTAATTTTGAAAATAAAAAAATACCTTTGATTCCGGTTGGTTAGGTGCTGTGTATGTATATTTATTATGCCAAACCAAATAAGGACGAAACTGGTACGTATAAGTATCATGTGGGTGAGTGTTACCGGATATGGGAAGAGTTGACATACAGCCGGGTGCAAGCCCTCACTTACATTTGCCGTGCCTTGGATGTTTCGCTTGCTGAATTTCAAAGTAAAACAAAAAGAGCCATTTTGTTGCATGATGCGGGTAAATTGTTGCCTCCTTTTCAACAACAAATGAAAAGGCTAATTGCAGAGAAAACCGTTGATGCGAAATTATTTTTCCGTCATGAATTGGCCTCTGCCTGGATTATGTTTATCTCTGGTTTTAATGATTTTAAGAAAAATGAATATTTGATTCCCTGGGAATTGTTGGCGGTATTAGGACACCATAAGAATTTACAATTGGACTGGCATAGTTTTGACCGTGAAAGGGCCATGGGCAGCCTGCCTGGCTTAAATGAACAAGAAATTGCGTATGTGATTGAAGTTGCTCAGTGTTTTGGAGTAAACCTTGAAATTGATATTGCAATGGTAGCAAAAACTTTTGCCAAAAACAAATGGCTTAAAAAATTATTATATGAACTACAGGGTCGATTAATTTCAACAAAAATAAGCGAAAAGCCTTTTAATGAGAGGCAAAAAGTAAGGGTGTTGTATTCTTTAAGCCGAGGTCTATTGATGAACTGCGATTGGTTAGCTTCTGCGAAAGAGACTGAAAAGTTACCTGTAAATCATCAAATGACCAGTGATATTTTAAAGGGAAGAATCAAAGGGAAGGTTACTAAAGAGGGTAAGGACTATTATGAACGGCCTTTTCATAAGAAGTGTGAAGAACAAGATGGGCATATTTTGGCAATTGCTCCAACCGGTACAGGGAAAACGGAAGCCTCTTTGTTATGGGCGACAAATGGTGAACCGACTAAAATAATCTTTCTTATGCCCACCATGGTAACTTCTAATATTCTCTATGAGCGGATCAAAACACATTATTTTTCTGAAAATGAGTGTGGATTAATTCACTCCAGTGCGGATACCTTTTTTGCACAACAAAAGGGTGTAGAAGAAGCAGATAATAAGACTGAAAATGCACGAAGGATGTTATCCTATTTCAGGGCATTTATGGCTCCTGTTATGGTGGCTACGGTAGACCAAGCGTTGACAAGTGGTTTTAATACGGGACACTGGTGCCAAAAAGAGTGGGCCTTTGTTGGTAGTCGGGTAATATTTGATGAGATTCACGCTTATCAGTCGTATACTCTTGGTTTAATTACAGCTACTATAGAAAAAGTGAAATTGTTGGGTGGCAAGGTTTGTGTGATGAGTGCCACAATGCCTGCCTTCCTGCGCCGGCATTTTCAAAAAATGCTGGGATTAAGTAACCCTATCGTTGCAGAAGAAGTTATGGGACGGAAAAAATGTCATTGGGAATATAGAGATGATGATGTTGATAATATGACAGAAGAAATCCTTGGATATTTAGAAAAAGGTAAAAAAGTAGCTGTTGTATTTAACAATGTCCAGGCTGCTCAAATTGCCTATCGAAAGTGGGAAAAAATATGGTTAAAAGATAAGGTGCTCTGTTATCACAGTAACTATACTATGAAGGACCGCCAGGAGCATGAAGGTAAATTATTAAGAGAAAAGGATGGTGAAGGCAGGTCCATTGACTTTGATTTGGTTATCGCTACTCAGGCTATTGAAGTTTCATTAGATATTAGCTTTGATATCATGTATAGTGAATGTGCTCCTTTAGACAGCTTAATTCAGCGAGCAGGTCGTTGTAACCGTCTTAACTTGGAAGGGGTTTATAAGTTTATTGTTTTTCCGGCTTCGAAAATTGCCCGAGATTTTGTTTATAATAGTTCGTTACAAATACTCGAAAGGACTGTTGAAGTGGTTAAAGATAACCAGGAACAATTAAGTGAACAAAAACTTCAGCAAATGTTGGAATTCGTATATGATGGTTTCGAATTAGGTCTTAATAATAAAGAATACATGGAAGGGTACAAAATTACTAAAGAAATTGCCGGTGCAGTTGATCCACAAGGATTTATTTTTGATTTGCCCATTAGTGATGATAAAGTAACTCGTAAATTTGATTTAATTAAAGTAAGTATAATCCCCCTGTGCTACTATGATGAAGTGAAAGAACTTTGGGAACGTAAAAAATATTCCCGGTTGCGTTTATATGAAGCGCCAATTACTGAGTGGAAAAGGAAAAAGTTAAAATGGAAAGACAACCCCATGGGTTTGCCAATCTATGAAGTCCCTTATAATAGAAATGAGGGGATTATTGACAGCGATGATGACCTTACCACTCGAATGATTTAACATGGGGGAAAAAAAGGGGTGGTTATGTGAATGACCTCCACGTCACCGGTACTCTCATCTGGTACTACTATATCTGCCACCGCGAAGTGTGGCTGATGGCCCGCAATGTCGTGCCTGACCAGGATAACGCTAATGTTGATTTAGGCCGTTTCATCCATGAAGATACATATCAGCGTGAGAAAAAGGAAATCAGTTTCGGCAACATCAAGCTTGACATAGTAAAAAAGGGTAAAGACGGCCTGGTCATCGGTGAAGTAAAAAAGAGCAGCAAATTTGAGGCCAGCGCCCGGATGCAGTTAGCATATTACCTGTCGGAACTGGACAGAGCTGGTCTTAAAGCCAAGGGTGAACTTTGTTTTCCCAAGGAAAAGAAGCGGGAAACAGTTGAACTGACTGTTGAACTAAAAACCCGGTTAGATTCAGCGGTACGGGATATTTTACGGATTGCTTATCTTGATCGGCCTCCTGAGCCGGTCAGGATAAAATTCTGCAAAAACTGCGCCTATGCTGAATTCTGCTGGTCATAGCAGGTGATTAGATGAAAAAAATTATTTACATATTTTCGAATGGGGAGTTAATGAGGCAGGATAATACCCTTAAATTTCACTGTGAGGAAACCAACCGGTTTCTTCCGATTGAGGACATCAGTGATATATTTGTTTTCGGGGAAGTGAACATCAACAAAAAGCTTCTGGAACTACTATCACAGAAGGAAATTGTTATGCATTACTTCAATTACTATGGCTACTACATGGGTACTTTTTATCCGCGGGAACATTTGAATTCCGGGTATATGATTCTGAAGCAGGCTCAAGTTTACCAAGATACTGAAAAAAGAATGGAAATTGCCCGAGCTATCATAAGAGGAGCTTTAAAAAATATCAGGCAGGTATTGAAATATTACAGTAACCGGGGCAAAGACCTGGAAAAAGATATTCAGCGAATCGGGGAATTTGAACAGCAGATTGACGATTGTTCGGATATTTGTGGGCTTATGGCTGTAGAAGGCAATGCCAGGGAATGTTATTACAAAACTTTTGACATAATCATTGACAACAAAGATTTTATTTTTGAACAAAGGACAAGACGTCCACCCAAGAATCACCTAAACAGTCTAATCAGTTTTGGTAATTCCATCATGTATACTATAGTCCTCAGTGAGATTTACAAGACCCACCTTGACCCAAGGATTGGCTTCCTTCATGCTACCAATTTCCGCAGGTTTTCACTCAACTTGGACATAGCAGAGATTTTTAAGCCTATCCTTATAGACCGGGTAATATTCTCCCTGCTCTCAAAAAAGATGATTGCTAAGAAAGATTTTGAAAGTGGGTTGGAGGGAATTATGATCAAAGATAAAGCAAAAAAACTGTTTGTGGAGGAATTGGACAATAAGCTGAAAACTACAATCAAACACCGCGATCTGGGGAGAGAAGTCTCCTATAGAAGGTTGATCAGGTTGGAATTGTACAAACTGCAAAAGCACCTGATGAGCGAAAAGGAGTATGAACCCTTTGTAGCCAGATGGTAAAAATAGCCGGTAGGTGATGGAATGTTCGTTATTTTGGTATATGATGTAAATACAAAGCGCGTCAGTAAAGTGCTGAAGCGGTCCCGGAAATACCTGAACTGGGTGCAGAACTCCGTCCTGGAAGGGGAAATCAGTGAAGTGAATTTTAAAAAATTGAAGACGGAACTGCAAAAAATCATTAACATTGAAGAAGATTCCTGCTTGTTTTATACCTTTCGAACTCTCAAATATTCTGAACGGGAAAGTATTGGAATAAAAAAAGGGGGAGAGGGAGTTATCATCTGAATTAAAAATGTCGTCTAAGTGCAATAACGTATTTTTTCCGGAGGATCGACGACAAATGTAAATATTGGATCAAGCCTTGATATACGAAGACTTGCATAAATGTGACCATCATGAAATACCTGTAATATAAAATATGACAAAATTATCCGGTGACGCATAAACCGTACTGTTACTGAATTTTTGCATCCCCGGAACGGGTTTTCAGCTTACCTATAAGGAATTGAAACTTTTATAAGGTGGTCTCACACCATCAACTTTAACACCAGTTTTCAGCTTACCTATAAGGAATTGAAACACTAAAGCCGGGGTGATACCTGATGATAGCTGGCAACGTTTTCAGCTTACCTATAAGGAATTGAAACGATGATCAGTGATATCAAAAAAGTAACATCTGAAGAAGGTTTTCAGCTTACCTATAAGGAATTGAAACTCCAGAGTGCTCCGATTCATGAAGTAGGCCTGGACTGTTTTCAGCTTACCTATAAGGAATTGAAACGCCCAGTGATCCGCGATATCTGCAAACTGTTCCTCCGTTTTCAGCTTACCTATAAGGAATTGAAACATCAAAACTATAACTATTTCAAACGTAACCTCGCCAAGTTTTCAGCTTACCTATAAGGAATTGAAACCGTGAAACAATTAACCGGGAAGAAGTACCGGCTAGAGTTTTCAGCTTACCTATAAGGAATTGAAACCTGTAATTCTCCGACCCAAACGCGGCCATTTCGGTTGTTTTCAGCTTACCTATAAGGAATTGAAACAGCAGCGGCCCCCACGTTTTAAACTCTTCCACGTTTTCGTTTTCAGCTTACCTATAAGGAATTGAAACTGCAACCAAGTCCTTAACTTACCTGCCGACCTACTATTGTTTTCAGCTTACCTATAAGGAATTGAAACTCCTCGGCGAAGGCCCCCTGCGTGATGACTTTGGTTTTCAGCTTACCTATAAGGAATTGAAACCCCTGGACCTGGACAACATCCAACCTGGTCAGACCCAGTTTTCAGCTTACCTATAAGGAATTGAAACCTTTACATATTGCTTCAGGTGCTGTTTTACCGTTAAGTTTTCAGCTTACCTATAAGGAATTGAAACAGTCCATCCAGTACTCAGGTAATAGATGCCACTGGTTTTCAGCTTACCTATAAGGAATTGAAACTTGAAAAAGACAGCACCGAAACCACTGGAACAGTAGGTTTTCAGCTTACCTATAAGGAATTGAAACCCGGAAATTCCGCCACAAAGGCACCGACATACACCGTTTTCAGCTTACCTATAAGGAATTGAAACATACCTTCAGACATTGAAGACTTACAGGAGGCTTTACGTTTTCAGCTTACCTATAAGGAATTGAAACATCGCAGTCAACAGCGCCTCAGTATCACCCATAGCCACAGTTTTCAGCTTACCTATAAGGAATTGAAACAAGACAATTCTTCCATAATGCCGATAAGACAGGCTTTAGTTTTCAGCTTACCTATAAGGAATTGAAACAAGCATTTGCAATTTGCTTCAAGGGTGTTTCGTCGGGTTTTCAGCTTACCTATAAGGAATTGAAACTTTGAGAATCCACCCGTCACTCTTGGGTCAGCTACGGTTTTCAGCTTACCTATAAGGAATTGAAACGGATAAACAGCACGGTATCTGTTTCATAAAGAGCTAAGTTTTCAGCTTACCTATAAGGAATTGAAACCCTTTGTAATCCAGTTTATAACTTCTGCTTTTGTAGCAAGTTTTCAGCTTACCTATAAGGAATTGAAACCCAAATGGGGGGCCGCTGCTGCCGCCGCAGCCGGTACAGTTTTCAGCTTACCTATAAGGAATTGAAACTTTGGAGCGGAAGATAGAGGACCTGAACATGTCTCTGGGTTTTCAGCTTACCTATAAGGAATTGAAACCTGAAAAAGAAGTAGATTTTCCAGACCCTTCTTTAGTTTTCAGCTTACCTATAAGGAATTGAAACTGGCCCGCTGTCGAACTACATGCTCACCATTTTCTCCGTTTTCAGCTTACCTATAAGGAATTGAAACGGATAAACAGCACGGTATCTGTTTCATAAAGAGCTAAGTTTTCAGCTTACCTATAAGGAATTGAAACCCTTTGTAATCCAGTTTATAACTTCTGCTTTTGTAGCAAGTTTTCAGCTTACCTATAAGGAATTGAAACCCAAATGGGGGGCCGCTGCTGCCGCCGCAGCCGGTACAGTTTTCAGCTTACCTATAAGGAATTGAAACTTTGGAGCGGAAGATAGAGGACCTGAACATGTCTCTGGGTTTTCAGCTTACCTATAAGGAATTGAAACTCAGCACAGGTATTGATATCACCAAAAAAAATGTCACAGTTTTCAGCTTACCTATAAGGAATTGAAACTAGATTATATGCCACAGATAGAAATAATTTTTGAAACGTTTTCAGCTTACCTATAAGGAATTGAAACAGTATTAATGTTCCTGCAGCTGCTGTAACGGTCATAGTTTTCAGCTTACCTATAAGGAATTGAAACGGCAGCGCATCAAGCCTTTGCCTAATTTCGGCTATGTTTTCAGCTTACCTATAAGGAATTGAAACCGAAGCGGACAAGCGTCTTGAGGGCTATTCCCCATGGTTTTCAGCTTACCTATAAGGAATTGAAACCCAAAAGGAGGCTGGTGTGGTGGTTTGGTCAAACGACAAGTTTTCAGCTTACCTATAAGGAATTGAAACGCTGATAAGCGTTGTGGTCAGCGGCAGAAACCAAATCGTTTTCAGCTTACCTATAAGGAATTGAAACGTTGGTGCTAAAAGGAGTCTTGCAACAAAATATCCGTTTTCAGCTTACCTATAAGGAATTGAAACTTACAAAATCAAAGAGGAGCAGCACAAAAACGCTGAGTTTTCAGCTTACCTATAAGGAATTGAAACACGAGGGCCGCCTATCCACCAGTACCTATGCCACTTATGAGTTTTCAGCTTACCTATAAGGAATTGAAACCCTACTAGATACGCAGCGCCGATGAGCAGAAACATGGTTTTCAGCTTACCTATAAGGAATTGAAACTCGTTCCTGTAATCCTGAATCATCTGGAACACCTGGGTTTTCAGCTTACCTATAAGGAATTGAAACATGCTGCACGGGTCAGTATTGCAGCCCGCGACGGTTCGGTTTTCAGCTTACCTATAAGGAATTGAAACATCTTCCTCGGGCAGTAATATTGTTGTAGCCGACCTGTCCGGTTTTCAGCTTACCTATAAGGAATTGAAACATGCTCTTGTTACGTTTTGTCAACAAAAATGTAACATTAGTTTTCAGCTTACCTATAAGGAATTGAAACGATGAAGGACAGGCCACACTTGATAGCAGGAGTTTTTGTTTTCAGCTTACCTATAAGGAATTGAAACCCGGCAATTACTACATTCCCCGCAATGCCCCCAACATTGTTTTCAGCTTACCTATAAGGAATTGAAACGTCAGCCATGCCTCACATACAGCACAAACTGCCTTGTTGTTTTCAGCTTACCTATAAGGAATTGAAACGCGAATTTTGTCAATGCTTATCGCAATATTTATTTGATTGTTTTCAGCTTACCTATAAGGAATTGAAACATCACAACAACGCAGCATCTAAATCATGCTATGATGCACATAACCGCGTTTTCAGCTTACCTATAAGGAATTGAAACAACTCAGCTTTAGACTCTCTGGACAGGATGGTTAAGTTTTCAGCTTACCTATAAGGAATTGAAACTGGTCTTTGAACTTCACCACATTAACACTTTGTTTAAAGTTTTCAGCTTACCTATAAGGAATTGAAACCTGGTCGGGGTGTAGACCTTGACCTCCTGGCCGTGAGTTTTCAGCTTACCTATAAGGAATTGAAACTTTTCATTAATCTGGCGGCTTCACTAAAAGAATATCCCTGTTTTCAGCTTACCTATAAGGAATTGAAACTTAGATGACCTTGTGGATGTGCCAAAACAACCGAAGGTTTTCAGCTTACCTATAAGGAATTGAAACCAGGCCAACGGTGAGCAAGCCGATAAGGCACTCAAGTTTTCAGCTTACCTATAAGGAATTGAAACTTTTCCATTAATCTTCATCCTCCTGTTCTCCGCATTCGTTTTCAGCTTACCTATAAGGAATTGAAACATCCACCAATATCTCCCATCTCTCAAATTGTCAAAGTTTTCAGCTTACCTATAAGGAATTGAAACCGGCGAAGCTCAACTTTCAACTGATAATGGTGTTGCGTGTTTTCAGCTTACCTATAAGGAATTGAAACTTTTTTCCAGTATATGAGCCTTCCTGGTAGTCACCACGTTTTCAGCTTACCTATAAGGAATTGAAACACGGCATCGATTGAAATAACGGCAGAGGCGGTGAATGCCGTTTTCAGCTTACCTATAAGGAATTGAAACTGGGAGATGTAAGCAGGATGAGAAAAAGTTTTTAGTTTTCAGCTTACCTATAAGGAATTGAAACTTGTGTTTTGTATTGGCCAAATAACAAAGGATATTATGTTTTCAGCGTACCTATAAGGAATTGAAACCGAAAAGTGAGAGCGTTCGCCTCACTATAATATTCGCAATCACCGCCATTCGACGTAATTGTAAATTTTACTGCTCAGGGCCAGCATGATAAGGATAATCACCGCATTTGCCAGGACGACACCCTGGAAAAATGCCAATGGAGTGCGGAATATAAAGGCCATAATCCCCCCGGCGGCCAGACCGGGCAGCAGCAGTAATATAATCTGCAGCATCATAAAGAGGGGAAATAATGCCTTCTGGTCAATGGCATCAGGGAATACCGCCCGGGTAATGAACCCTGACAGGAGAGTAATAGCATAGAAACTTATCACAAATAAGACCATAGTGCCCACTGTTACAAGATCTGCCTTTATCCATAACAAAAGGGCTAGATTTAATACCAGCACATTGATAGCCATTCTGATGATATCCTGCAGGTTTACAGCGGTTATTTTTTGGAGCGGGCTTCCGGGCATCAAATAGATGTAAGGCTTACCCCATTCGGTGAACCTGTTCTGCCAGGCTGAAAAAATAAACAATAAATAGGCAGCAATACCGTTGGTAACATAAAGAGGAACGACACCGGCCGGGAACCTGCCGGCCATATATCCCACCCCAAGTCCTGTGGCCAGTGCGGCTATGGTAAGAAAGCCAAAGTATCGGTGCAGGTCAACGCGGCTTGACTCCACCCTGGCCTTCCAAACCAAAGCCTGTGGCCCGGTGCCTGCTTCCCTTACGGTGACCTGCTTCTTTTTGTAAAAGGAAAACATCTCCCTCTTTTCCAGCCCTTTTTTCTGTCTCTTCCTCAGCTCCCTCTTTTCGGTTGCGCCCAGGACATCCTCATAATAATCATCAGCTGTCCGGTATGAGAGCAGTATTAACGCCGCGAGCAGGATTAACTGCATTATTACGGCAATTGTACTAAAAGGACTGTATCTTGTCAGGGGAGCCATAAATGCGGCCTTACCCCAGCCGACTATAGGGAGATAATTAATAAATGGGGCATTTAATCCCCGGAGCAGTCCGGCGGCGGTTCCCCCGGATTGAATCACAATGATTGCTATATAGAGCAGGGCGGCAGCTGCCAACCCCAGAATTCCCTTTTGCAGTCCGGACTGTAATTTATACTTGCTGCCGATAAGAAAAATTAAAAAATTCAGTGGCGCCATCAATAAAATAGGTGTAATGTAACCCAGGTAAAATAAATGAACGTAATGCAGGTTTAGCCTGGTTCCCTGCAGTATGGTCGGTGTCAGGGCGAAAATAACTATCCCATACAGGAAAAACTGCTGCAGGGTTTGCTTAAGCATACTGTAGAGCAGAATCTTTTTTGGCGGCACAGGTGCGGGAAACAGGAAGTGAACATCACCCATTGAGAAAAAGGTGGCTGACTCCACTGTGCCACGGTAGGTATTATATAAAAGCAGGACTGTCATCAAGACCGTAAAGACGGCTCCAGTTACCTGGGGTCCCAGGGAAACCTGGGTTTCTGTGGGGCCATGCTTTATTCTTATCATAGTGGAAAAAACCAAAGAACCTATCCATAACAATCCCAACAGGTATGGTATGAGACGCTTGGGATTGTTTTTTATTTCTTTGATATGATTTTTTACTGTCCAAAGGTCTTTTTTTATCAGGAGACTGTAGTCATTCATCCCCGGTCACTCCCAAAAACAACTCTTCGAGAGAGTAATTTGCACCGTCCGCTAATTGAGAGCGCAAAGCATCAATATCCCCGTCAGCGATAATCTTGCCGTTTTTCATTACAAGTACCCGGTGACAGAGATTTTCAATACTGTCCAACAGGTGTGTGCTGACAAAAACGGTTTTCCCCTGTTCACTCAACTCCCGGAAAAGCAGTTTTGTTTCATCCCTTTGGAAAGCTCTTTGGCCAGCTTATCCTGTTTATCGAGCAGATCATATCTGGCAAAGAGTTTGGTCACTTTTTCGGCCCAGTCAGGGACATTATAGGCATAGGCAATAAACTGCAGGTGTTCCCGGACTGTCAGCATTTCATAGAGTTCCGGTGTTTCCGGCACATAAGAAAACCTTTTTTTAGCCTCCGTAGAGGTATTTACATGGCCGGCAATGGTAATTTCACCGCTATCCTTGCGCAGAAGTCCCGCTATGGTTTTCAGAGTAGTGCTTTTCCCAGCGCCGTTAGGCCCCAGCAGACCCACAATGGTGCCTGGGTCAAGGGTAAAACTGATATCATCTACCGCTGTGGTGTTTTTAAATTTCTTAGTCACATGGATAACTTTTAGCATTGGGTTCATTACATCCTTTTCAATAACAGTCCGGTGAATAAACGCTGCATAATAAGGCTTCTGCCATTTAATATGGCTTTCGAAATAGCCGTTGTCATTAATATTCTATCTAAAGTAGTTTTTTCCCTTTGAATTATACTATTTACATTGCCGGAAAAAGGCGGATGAAAGTGATGAACTTTTGTTTTTATTGCAAAAAATACGTTGACACAACCAGATGATATTTATAAAATAGAGACAAAGACAGTTAAATATCCAAGTGTTCCAGGTGCCCGCAAGGGAGAATAGGGAACCGGGTGCAAATCCCGGACGGACCCGCCACTGTGAAGGTTAGCCGCTGCCATACCACCCTTTAAAGGGGGAAGGGGCAGGAGAGGTGTTGACCCTGAGTCAGGAGACCTGCCCGGAACATACTAAGCCGTGTCTCGAGAGTAAGGCCGGCCTGGGTTGAGGGATGATGGAAAAATCCGCGCCAGTAGTTTATGGCGTGGTTTTTTGTTTATAATCAGCATTTTCCCTGCCAGGTCTGCCGGACACGGTTCAGGCCTGGATGAAGGTAAAGTCCGCGCTCATTTGATGGCGTGGATTTTTTCTGTTTTTAAGCATGGTGCAGGGGGGTGTGTTGTGTCCAAACTTGTTGACGTTTCTATTAAAAGCCTGGTTTTTGCAGGGCAGGATGTGCCGGCGCTCTCTGATATAGAGCTGGTGGTCACCCATGGGGAGTTTGTGGTAATTTCCGGGCCGGTGGCTTCCGGGAAAACAGCGCTGTGCCACTGCCTGACCGGGGCGGTACCTCATTTCTTCCCGGCACATATGGCAGGCAAGGTTACAGTTGCCGGGATCAACCTTGCTGAGGCTGTCCTGCCCGAAATGGCCGGAACAGTCGGTTATATGATGCAGGACCCGCAGAACCAGTTGTTCAGCACAACTATTGCTGAAGATGTTGCCTTTGGCCCTGGAAATATGGCCCTGGACAGAGCAGAGGTGAGCAGGCGGATTGACGAAGCGCTCGATTTCGTTGGATTAAGCGGGTTTGAGGACCGTTCCCCGGAGACGCTGTCCGGCGGAGAAGCACAAAGGGCGGTACTTGCCGGAGTGCTGGCAATGAAGCCAAAAGTGCTGGTTCTTGACCAACCGGCAGCCGAGATGGACCCGCCGGGAAGGAGGGATATTTATAAGAGGCTGGGCAGGCTGAGCCGCAGCGGTGACTGTGGTATTATTCTGGTCACAGACCATCCGGAAGAACTAAGTGAATACGGGACTCGTTTTATACTTATGCATGACGGGTGTATAGTTCAGGATTCGGCAAGGCCGGCACCGGTTATGTCTGGTGCTGCTGCGGGTTTTTCCCCAGGGTTGTTACAGGTCAGCGGTCCCGGGGAAACGGCAGCCTCTCTCGAAAACTGCAGTTATTCCTATGAGGGTTCTCTGCAAGGCTGCAGAGATGTCAGTCTTGAGATCAGGATAGGGGAAGTGGCCGCATTGGTCGGGCTAAACGGTTCGGGAAAGACTACCCTGGCGAAACACTTTAACGGCTTGGTTTCCCCACAGCAGGGTGTAGTAAGGGTGCTGGGCCGGGAGTTGAATAAAAACAGTATCTGGGATATTCGCCGGGAAGTGGGTTTTCTCTTCCAAAATCCCGACTACCAGATATTTGCCAACTCTGTTGAGGAAGAAGCTGCTTTTGCTCTGAAGATAAGGAAAATTCCCCGCGATGAGGTTATGCAAAGAGTGAACCGTGTCCTCAGGTTTACCGGACTTTTTGAGTACCGCAGCCGGCATCCCCAAAGGCTGAGCAGCGGTCAGAGGCAGCTCTTGGCTCTGGCCTCTATCCTGGCTGCTGAACCCAAAATCATTATTGCCGATGAACCCACTTCAGGACTTAACCGTGAAACAGCCGAGCTTATTATGCAGTTGTTGTCACAGGTGGCGGCAGAGGGGGGGGCTGTCCTTCTGGTGACTCATGACCTGGGCCTGGCAGCTCAATATGCCCACCGGATAGTGGGGATGTTCAAACACCAAATTTGTATCGATATCCCTACTGCCCAATTGAGTTCTCACCTGGAGGAGTTCCGCAGTATTGGGCTGGACTTTGGAACGGGGAGTAGTTTTGCAGCCGGGCGTATTTTGCGAACCGAGAGTAATCCCGGGGACGTTTTGGAGGGAGGGGCAGCCATTGGCGCTGTTTGAAGGATATAAAAACAGGGGTACATGGATTGACCGGCTTGACCCCAGGACTAAGCTCTCCTGGCTGACCCTGATTGTAATTCTGGCGGTGTTGAATTCCAATTACGGAGTTCTGGCTCTTTTGCCTGTAGTCGTTTTGCTCACTTCACTGGCGGCAGGGATATCCCTGCGGACCTTTTATCATCCCTTTGTGGTTCTGGGTCTGGCAGCGCTGCAGCTACTGGTTATCCAACTGCTTTTCTGCAGGGAAGGTTACCCAATATTGGTTTTAGGTCCCCTGGAAATATACAGCGGCGCTGTCCCGCTTGCTTTAACCGCAGTGCTGCGCCTCGCTGCAATTGTACTGGCGGGGATGCAGTTTTTACATTGGACTTCCCCGTCCGACCTGGTGCTGTTTCTGGTTAAGGTCGGTGTTCCCTACCGTTTTGCCATGCTGGCAGGATTGGCGATGAGGTTTTTGCCCCTGATGGAACACGAATTGGCATCAATCCTGGAGAGCCAGTCTGCCAGGGGGGTGCCAATGAAAAATCCCTTCCAAAAAATTACTGCCCTGCTGCCGGTGACCATGCCATTTCTTTTCCGGTCCTTCAGGAGAGCAGGGGAAACCGCTCTGGCCATGGAACTGCGCGGCTTTGGGCGACACCGGGAGAGGACCTTTCTTGACGAACTGAGAATCACGCGGGGGGAAACCCTTGCAATTCTTCTGATGGCTGCAGCCGGTTTACTGATAATTTACCATAATAACATTTAGGAGGTTGTCGTAATGAAAACAAATTCACAGGAAGTTAATGTATCTATGTTGGCCAAGTCTTTTTGGAGGACTGATACCAGGGCTCTTGTTGGAGCCGTGGTTTTGGGTGTGGCATTTGTGTTGGTCCAGCAGATTGCCCACCACATTGATGCCGTGGTATGGCCGCCGCTGGTTATCATTGGCGGGATTACCTGGGCTACCTTTACCGGACTGATTACCCTGGTATTCCGCCAGCCGGCAGGAATCATTATGGGAGAAATCCAGGCATTGATCGCAGTGGCTTCTGGGCTTTCCCCACTGGCCGTGTTTTTTATTCCTGCCAACGGGCTGGGTTCCCTGGCTTATTCCCTGGCAGCCCAAAAGTTGTCCATGGAAAAATGGAGCCATCATTTTATCGCCCAGTGCCTGGCCAATATTTCCGGGAATATATGTGTTGGAGCCGGGTTGTATGTTATCCTGAAGCTTCCCCTGACAGCAGTTTTGGTTTCTTCCGCTGTTACTGCAGCGGTTGGAATCATTGGAGCAACAATACTGACAAAAATGATTTACGATTCCCTGAAGAGGGCCGGATTGATATAACCGGCAGGCTTCCGGAAATGACCGTGGGTGCATATGGTGAGGCATTGTAGCGGTTTTCCGCACTGCCGCCTATGAGTCTAAACTGCAATCCCCCGGCAGCAAGACTCATAACGGCATCAGTGCAAGGAAAATCTCATACAACACCTCACCATATGCCACGGTCATTTCCGAGAAAGATTTATTTGTTAAATAAGGAGGCGGATTATGAACCAGGATTGGCGTGATCTGATTGAAAAACTTGAAGCAAAGGGTGAAGTTGTGCGGATTCCCGGTCATGTTTCCCGGGAATATGAGATTAGTACCCTGATGATGGATCTGCAAAAGAAGCACCGTTATCCGATGGTGATTTTTGAAAATGTTGCTGACAGTAGTTTCCCCGTAGTTACCAATGCCCTGGCTCCCCGCAGCCGTCTGGCGCTGGCTATGGGAGTGGCCGAAAAAGACCTGGCTGCGGAATATGGCCGCAGGATTCAGCTGCGGCCGGGTGTCAAGCGGATCGACAAGGCTCCTTTTCAGGCTAATCTCCTGGAGGGGGATCAGGTTGACCTGACCCAGCTTCCCATTCTGACCCATTTCCCTATTGATGCCGGACCGTATATCACTTCCGGTCTTTGTGTGGCCCGTGATCCGGAGACAGGGGCTGAAACCCTGGGGTTTCACCGCATGCAGCTTAAGGGGCGCAATAAACTGGGCATCAGTTTTCACTCCCGGCAGCGGCTTTGGGAGTATTTCCGCCGTTCCGAAGAGAGGGGCCAAAACCTGGAAGCAGCCGTAGTCATCGGGGTGCATCCTAATATTGCGCTAGGCTCAATGGCCCTGATACCATACCATGAAGGCAAGTACAGCGCCATTGGCGGCTTATTTGAAGCTCCTTTGGAAGTGGCCGGATGCCGGTCGGTAAACCTGGATGTCCCTGCCTGGGCAGAAATTGTGCTTGAGGGTGAAATCCTGGCCGGGGTTAGGGAGCAGGAAGGGCCTTTTGCCGAGTTCACCAATTATGCCTGCTACCGCAGTACGGAAAACGTATTCCGGGTCAAGACGATCCAATACCGGGAAAGAGCTATGTTCCATGACATCACTCCCGGAATGAGTGCAGAACACATCACTATTGTGGCTGTTCAGAGGGAAGGAGATGTCCTGAATGCCCTCAACCGAACCCTGCCAAATATTAAGGCTGTTCATGCCCCCTTTTCTTCCTGCGGCCTTTTTCACTGCTACATATCCATGAAAAAAATTGCCGAGGGTCAGCCCCAGCAGGCTATCTTTGCGGCTTTGGGTGTAGACCATAATATCAAAATGGTGGTGGTTGTCGATGAGGATGTAGATGTCTTTGATGAGCGGGAAGTCCTCTGGGCCATGGCTACCCGCCTGCAGGCAGACAGGGGGGTAACAATTGTTCCCCAGCACCTGGGGATGGGCTGCACCCTGGACCCGTCAACTGATGAACTGAGCCGGACGGCCAAAATGGGGATTGATGCTACCAAGCCGATGAGCGGCTATGTGCCTACAATTGAAATTGATGAAAACGTACGCAGCCGGGTCCGGAGGTTCTGGCCTGACCTGGGGCTGGCAAATGAATGACGGAGGACCGGCAAATGAATGACGGAGGACCGGCAGATGAATGATGGAGGACCGGCAGATGAAAGACAGATTGGGGGGAAAACCATGTTTCGGGTAGCCATTGACACTGGAGGGACATTTACAGATATTGCGGCTGTGAGCGAATCCGGACAGATGATGATGCTTAAGAGTCCAACTGACAGGGAGAACCCGGCGCAAGGGATAATTCTAGCCCTGGCGGAAATGGCAGGCTGTTGGGGACTGGACCTGACCGCTTTTCTGGAACAAACCGATCAGATTATTCACGGGACCACCCTTGCCCTGAATGCACTGCTGGAAGGACGCGGTTCCCGGACTGCCCTGCTGACCACTGAAGGTTTCCGGGATGCCCTGGAGATAAGGCGGTCACGCAGGGACAACCAGTGGGATTTGCGGGCTCCGGGACCCAGGCTCCTGGTGCCGCGTCGTTTGCGCCTGGGTATCAGGGAACGGGTGGACTACCGGGGGGAGGTTGTTATTCCCCTCGACCGGAAACGACTGCAGGATACGGCTGCCCTCCTTCAGGCAGAGGGCGTGGAGGCAGCAGCGGTTTGTTTCTTGTTTTCTTTTCAGAACCCGGCCCATGAGGAGGCTGCTGCGGCAGTACTCCGGGAGTTTCTGCCGGGGGTTTTTATTACCACTTCAGCTAAGGTGTCACCCCGGATCAGGGAGTATGAACGTACTTCCACGGTGGTCCTCAATGCTTATCTGACCCCCGTTGTGGCCGCCTATTTGAATATACTTGAAGAAAAACTGGCTGCTTACGGCTGGTACAGGCCTATTTATCTGATGCTTAACAGCGGCGGACTGACTGATGCCGGGACGGTAAAGAACTTTGCCGTAAAAACCCTTTTGTCAGGTCCGGCAGGGGGAGCACAGGGAGGACAGGGCTTGGCACAGGCCCTGCAAAAGCCTGATCTGGTGGTCGCTGATATGGGAGGAACAAGTTTTGATGTGACCCTGGTAGTGAACGGTAAGTGCAGGCAGGTGCCGGAAGCTGAGCTGGCCGGTCATCCGGTTACGTTACCAATGACTGATATCAGGTCCATCGGGGCCGGAGGAGGCAGTGTGGCTGCAGTTGATGAAAGCGGCCGGCTCATGGTGGGGCCGCGTTCGGCCGGCTCAGTACCCGGACCGGCCTGTTACGGGCGCGGGGGAACAGAACCGACTGTTACGGATGCCGCCCTGCTGCTGGGTTTGCTTAATCCGGAAAGTTTCCTGGGCGGCAGGCTTAGGCTGGATTATGACAGGGCTTTCGCTGCTGTCAGGGACATGGTGGCTGCTCCCCTGGGGCTGGACACAGCTAAGGCTGCCCTTGCCATATATCGCATTGCTGCAGCCAGAATGGCTGATGCCATCCGGCTGGTTACAGTCCAGCAGGGGCTTGACCCCCGGCAGTTCGCCCTGGTGGCTGCCGGCGGCGCTTTTCCGCTGTTTGCCGGTCTGATTGCCAATGAACTGGAGATGAGAGAAGCTATTATTCCCCTGCAGGGTCCTGTTTTCTGCGCTTGGGGCATGCTGGGGGCGGCCCGCCGGTTGGATATGTCCAGAACCTGCC
The DNA here is from genome assembly GCF_019008365.1 of Phosphitispora fastidiosa. Taxonomy (NCBI): domain Bacteria; kingdom Bacillati; phylum Bacillota; class Clostridia; order Eubacteriales; family Peptococcaceae; genus Phosphitispora; species Phosphitispora fastidiosa. The sequence goes on from NZ_JAHHUL010000003.1 coordinate 250,185, forward strand.
TGGTATCATCAGAGGCTTTTGACTGCGGAAATCTGAATACTCTGGTTGGGGATATGCTGGCACAGGGGAATGCAGACCTGGACAGGTATGGGATTCCCATTTCGGAACGGGAAACGGAACTGACCCTGGAAATGAAATATCTGGACCAACATCACGAGATTAGTATCAATCCAGGGGAATCGAGGTTTGATTTATCATCTGTGAAAAAAATAAATAATACTTTCCATGAGCGCCATCGGGAACTCTTCGGTTATGACGAGCCCGGCAAGCCGTGGGAAATCGTCAATGTCCGGCTGGTATGCCGGGAGAAGGCCAGGGAATATGTGTACCCCGGTCTCAGCCATTTGACAGGGGATAACGGTAAAAGTCAGAAATGTCCTGTAACGGGGTCCCGTGAGATTATGATAGACCCCGCCGGATGGGAGACGGTAAAGGTTTATGGCGCTGCGGAGCCGCCGCTGGAGGTATCAGGTTCTGGCCTGCCGCCGGAGGTGCCTGGTCCGGCCCTGCTGGAGTTTACTTATACCACTGTCCTGGTCCCTGCCGGTTTTACTGCATTGGCTGGGGGGCATGGCTGTATTTCGCTGCAGCGTGAAGCAAATAATGTAAATAAGCGGAAGGAGGGTGGCCAATGAGCCCAGATACCGATACCCGTACAGAACGTATCATCCTCCAGGCGGTAATAGCCAACCGCCTGGACAGTATAGCCGGGGAAATGGGCCTGGTCCTGGAACGGTCGGCCCGTTCGCCTATTTTTGCCGAGGCCTGTGATTTTGCCTGTGGGATATGTAATGCCAGGGGTGAACTGGTGTCCCAGCTAAGCGGTATCCCTATTCTGGCCACAGCAGGTTCCTTTAGCGTCCAGGCAGTATTGGAACGTTATGGGGACACGATAGCGGACGGGGATGCATATATCGTTAATGACCCCTATTACGGAGGCAATCACCTGCCTGATATAGGCATAATCACTCCTGTATTCGCCGGGGGAGAATTGCTTTTTTTCTGTGTCAGCCGGGCACACCACGGGGATATCGGGGGATCAGCGGCAGGGAGCTATAACCCCAAGGCCACGGAGATTTTTCAGGAAGGGCTGCGCATTCCGCCCCTCCGGCTGGTCAACAGGGGCGTCATGGTGGAGGAAGTCCTGGACCTGATAACTTATAATACCCGGAATCCCGGGATGCTGCGGAGTGACCTGTTAGCCCAGACGGGGGCCAACCGGATAGGCCGCCGGCGCCTTCTGGAGATGCTTGAGCAATACTCGGCAGGCGTCATCTGCCGGACAGTTGAAGAGATCCTGGACCAGGCTGAAAAGCTGGCCAGGGAACGAATTGCAGCTTTGCCGGAGGGGATTTTTACCGGTGTTGAGTTAGTAGATGACGACGGTTTTCAGGAGGAGCCCATTCGTATCGAAGCCAGGGTCATAAAAAAGAGTGACAGCCTCACGGTGGATTTTTCGGGGACTGACTCCCAGGTCAGGGGGTTTGTGAATACATCAATTGTAACTACCACAACTGCAGCCTGTATAGCTGTATTATGGGTTCTGGGGCCTGATGTTCCCAGAAACGGAGGGGCTTTTCGGGCTATCACGGTTAATGCCCCCAGGGGCTCCCTGGTAAATCCACTGCCACCTGCCCCGGTCACCCTCTGCACCCTTACTCCGGCCGGAGAGGTTATTGCCGCTATTTTCAAAGCCCTGGCGGCAGCAGTTCCGGAGCAGATACCGGCAGGTTTTGGCCGGTACTGTGGTCCGTCATTTTACGGAGTGGACCCCCGTACAGAGAGGTTCTATGTTGGTTTCGCTTTCTGTGCCCTGGGGTCGGGCGGCGCTATGGACGGGTTGGATGGCAGTCCCTATATGGCACCGATATCCAATTACGGGGGAGTAAGGACACCAAATATCGAGTCCAATGAAGTGCAGTATCCGCATATTACCCTCTGTCACGAAATGGAGCCTGATACGGCAGGACCGGGACGTTATCGCGGCGGGCCGGGCATCAGGTATGCCATCCGGTTTTATGACCCCAAGCCGGGAATTGCTATGTTTGGTGATGGGATGAAGATTCCCCCATATGGCCTGAAAGGGGGAGAAACCGGGAGCCTTAACAGGGCATCCCTCTATACATGTGAGGAGGAGGTCCCGCTGCAGAGCAAGGAGAGTCCGCGGCAGCTGCAGCCCGGAGACTCAGTGATGCTGGTATCTTCAGGGGGCGGCGGCTGGGGCAGCCCTATGGAACGGGACCCTGAGCTGGTGCTGCAGGATGTGCGGGATGGCATTGTGTCAATTGAGGCAGCCGGGAGAGTTTATGGTGTGGTCATTGAGAAAACAGGCGGTCTGACTCCTGAATTCTGACTTCTTTTTGCAGCTTTGCTGTGGTATGGTATAACGTCAGCCAACCGGTAAATACTATATTTACTTAAGCATATCCATTGGAGGAAGGAAATGACCTGTTTGCAATTACCACAGTTTAATCGTCTGCCTAAGCACATTGGTATTATTCCGGACGGTAACCGCAGGTGGGCGGAGAACAATGGGCTGACCAAGGAATGCGGTTATGAAAATGGTATCGGGCCGGGGCTCCAGCTTTATGAGTTTTGTCGTGCCTTGGGTATCAAAGAGCTGACCTTCTATGGGTTCACCCAGGATAATACCAAGAGACCGCTTCCCCAGAAGAAGGCTTTTAAACAGGCCTGTATAGATGCTGTCCTCAAACTTTCAGAGTGTGATGCCGCGTTAAGGGTCATCGGTAATGCTGATTCCCCTTCGTTTCCACGCGAATTGATACCATACACCAACAGGGTTTCATTCGGCAAGGGTTCCATCAAGATTAATTTTCTGGTAAATTACGGCTGGCAGTGGGACCTGAATCATGGACTGAGCGGTGCGGCCGGGAAAGAGACCAAGGGGAAAGGCGTCCAGAGGGGTTTTTATAAACATCTGGCATCTTCCGATGTCTCCAGGGTGGATTTGATTATTCGCTGGGGAGGCCGCAGGAGGCTGAGTGGATTTTTGCCGGTGCAGTCGATATATTCGGATTTTTATATCATCGATGATTACTGGCCGGACTTCACTCCGGAACACCTCTTTGAAGCCCTCAGGTGGTATGAGGGGCAGGATATCACTCTTGGAGGATAATCAAAAGTGCATCTGACGTTAGGACTTTGTTAATAAGGGGCGTTTTTCATGGTTCAAATCGGTAATTTTCATGTCGGTGCAGCCGATGCGCTTAAACCGCCTGTGCTGAGCACAGGGGAAGTATATATCCTGTGGGATATGTTAGTGTCAAGATATGATGCCATAATGATAACCCAGACTTACCAGAACCTGGCCCATGACCCGGAGTTCCGCATGGTACTCACACAGGGGCTGGGCCGAATGCTGGAAAAACAGGTTGACAAACTGGAAGCGGAACTGGACAGGTACATGATCACATTGCCTCCGAGGCCTCCCAAAAGTGTTAACTATGAGGCCCAGTCCGGGGTTTTTCGCGATGAGTTTCTCTTCAGGAGAGTTTTTACAAGCATTCAGGACTTCCTTGACCATCATATCTGGGCAATAAGGGTAACTGTTATTAATGACCCACTGAGGCAGATGTTCATTCAGTTTGCCATTGATGAAGTTGAAGTCTTCGATGACCTGTGTAAATATGGTAAAGTGAAGGGCTGGCTTAGTATACCGCCAATGTCAAATTAATCGCACTGCAAAGGAGACCAGTTATGCAGATAGGCAACTTTCATATCGGACAGGCAAATAAGGCAAAAGAACCGGTAATGGCAGCTGGGGAGTCATATCTGTTGTGGGACAACCTGGTTATCAGGTATGACCTTGTTGAGATAATGCAGATATATCATAATGTTGCCCATGACCCTGACTTTAGAAATTTGCTGGCAGGGGACCTTCAGGTCTGGGAAAAGCAGATTAATGAGATTGAACAGGTGATGAACAAATATAAGCTGCCTATGCCTGAGAGATACCCTAAAAGCTCCAACTTTCCGGCTGACCCCGGCATCATTAAGGACCAGCTTCTGTTCAGAAGAGTTTTTACCACAGCCCAGGATGTTCTGGAATTGTGCATCCGGTCATTAAGGGCTTTTGTCGTTAATGACGAACTGAGAGAAATGTTTGCAGATTTTTTCATAAAAAAACTGCATGTATATGATGAGTTATGCCGATATGGCAAGCTGAAGGGCTGGATGGCAATACCGCCAATGATGCCAGGACAGAAAAATTGATTATAACAGTGGTGACAGGAGGCGGGCTGCGGATTGGCGAATTTTGCTCCAAAGCGGTCTGACGGCAAATTCTGCCGGATTGACCTGCTTTGCCAGGGCCAGGTCCCTGGCAAAATCTGTGTCCAGTTTGGCCACCAGCGCCCGGTCATAAATCATCGCATTAACCTCGAAATTGAGCTGAAAGCTCCTCATATCCAGGTTGGCTGAACCAAGAGATGCCACTTCCCCGTCAACAGAGATTATTTTGGCATGGATGAACCCCGGTTGGTAGAGATATACCTGGATGCCGGCCTCCATAAGTTCGTCAAAATAGCTCTGTGATGCCCAGAAAACAATTTTATGGTCAGGTATGCCAGGCAGAATTATTTTGACATCAACCCCGCTTAAGGCCGCTGTTTTCAGGGCCAGAGAAATACCCTCATCCGGGATAAGGTATGGAGTGGTAATTTTTATAGATCTATGAGCTGAGTTAATCAGCGCAAAATATGACTGGCGGATGGATTCCCAGTCAGAGTCCGGACCGCTGGCGGCAATCTGAATAGGCTGGCCGGCAAAGCTTTTCATCTCCGGGAAATATGAGGAATTGGTTTCGTCAGCAAGTTTCTCGTGACTGACAAACTCCCAGTCCAGCATAAAAATGACTTGCAGGAACTGTACAGCTGACCCCTCCAGCCGGAGGTGTGTATCCCGCCATTTCCCCAGCCTGGGGTGGTAGCCCAGGTATTCGTCGCCCACATTAAGCCCGCCAAGGAATCCAACCCTGCCGTCTATTACAATGATTTTCCGGTGGTTCCGGTAATTCAACTTATTATTGATATATGGCATGATTACAGGCATAAAGGGTTTGATTTCGATGCCGTTTTTCTGCATATCCCGGGTATATTTACCCGGAAGATACCAGCTTCCCACGGCATCATAGATGACCTTCACAGTGACTCCTTCCCGGGCCTTGCGTATCAGGGTCTCTTTTAATCTCCGACCGGTCTTGTCATCACGTATGATATAGTATTCCAGGTGGATATGATTCACTGCCTTTTCCAGTGCGGCAAAAATATTTTCAAAAGCCTCGGTGCCGTCTGACAGGACCTCAGCCGAATTGCTCCTGGTAAACGGCGCGTTTGCATTGTGAAGCATAAGATTGACCAATTGTTTCTTTGAATTCAGTTCCCTGGCAAATTCACAGTCGTTTTCAATACAGTCTATCTGGCTGTTGACGATGCTTCTAAGGTATTTCATTTCATTGATATACTTGGTGCGCACGGCTTTTCTTCTACGGAGGTTTTGTCCCAGCATCAGGTATACTATGAAGCCGAGGATAGGGAAAATATTGAGCACCGCCAGCCAGGCAATTGTCTTATAGGGGTTTTTCTTTTCCATAAAAATCAGGAAGCTGACCACTATGATAAGAATTGTGGTAGATGCCGAATATGCCCAGACAATTCCTTCACCATAAAGAGACCAAAAATCTGTTAACATAAGTTACCTCCAGGGCTTTTAGAGTGCTGTTTTTTTAATGTTACCAGAAAACCCGCAAAATTTCCATAATTCTTGATGCCATCTTTTGCTAATCGCAAATCATTTGTTGTCGAAAATTACCAATTCGCGCAGGAAGAATTATATAAATGTCGTATTTATAATAATAATGATTTGTATTATTTTGCGGAGGATATTATGACCGGATCCAACAGAGCCAACAGCAATAACAGGCCTATAAAGGCAGCGCTTTTTTTAGCAGCTCTTGCTGCCCTCGGTATTGCCGGTAATTTTATGAGTCTCTCACTGGCGTTAGGAGTGGAGTTCTTTTTTGGCAGTATTGCCGTCCTCCTGGCGCTTCGTATATACGGACTCGGGTGGGGCCTTCTTACTGCTGTTGCTGCTGCAGGCTGCACCTTATACTTAAGGCAGCCGTTATCATTTCCGATTTTCATGTTAGAAGCCCTGTTTGTTGGATATTTCCTGAAACGAAGAGCGGAAACCATCATTATTCCCGGAGTTATTTTCTGGGTCTGTATCGGTTTTCCGACAATTTGGCTTTTTAATATTAAGGTACTGGGAGTGGACTTTCAAATTGCTTTGCTGATTTCTCTGAAGGCAGCAGTAAACGGTATTTTTAACGCCCTGGCTGCCAATGTGTTGTATACACACCTGCCTTTAGGCAAGTGGGCCGGTATTGACCGGGAACCCAACAAGGGAAACTCTGCCAGCTTGAGACAGCTTTTGTTTAATGTTCTGGTTGCTATTGTGCTTTTTCCAGCCCTGTTGTTAATGGTCGTTGATAATCAGCGGGAACAGGCAAATATGCAGCAGGAGATTGAGACAATCATTAAAACTTCATCTGCAGGAATAGTCAACAATCTTAAGATTTGGGAGCAGGAACATTTAGGCGCTCTTACTGAACTTGCCAGCCTGTCTGCCGGGGATGACCTGACAACAGAGGAGTTACAGCTAAGCGCCGCCATATTAAGAATGTCACACTTGGACATTATCCGGGTTCATATAGATGATGCGGAGGGAACCAGCAGAGTCTTTTCGCCGGATATTGATGAAAACGGGAGACCGGCAGTCGGGCTGAACTTTTCCGACAGACCTTATTACAGGGAACTGAAGGAAACTCAGCAGCCGGTTGTATCCGACGTGTTTATGGGCCGTGTGGGCAACCCTGTTCCCATTGCAACGATGGGTGTCCCCATAATTGTGCAAAACCGGTTTGCGGGTTATGTTATAGCATCATTGGATATTAGCTATGTTAGTGCCCATCTGCTGGATATAAACGGCCCGATGAATGAGTTGGATGCCACTATTGTTGACAGCAAGGGGAAAGTGGTAGCCAGTACCTGCAGCGGAATCAGCCCCACACAGGTTATTGACCGTAAAGAGGGCGGCCGTAAAGCAGCTTTTGGAAACAACATTTTTCATTGGATACCGGGTTCTTCGGGGCGCCAGCCGGGACTGGCGCGCTGGCAGGAATCATTTTATATAACGGAAATACAGGTTGGCAGGTACACTCCATGGACCTTGGTTACCGAAGTTTCCATGGCGCCTTTCCTCCAGGAGGCTATGGGCACGAATATTAAAAATATGGCCGGAATACTGGTTTTGGCTATACTGGCTTTGATTTTTGCGGACGTTATCTGCCGCGGGCTGGTGGGACCTGTTTCCAGCCTGGCCGGAGTCACCACAAATCTTCCGGAAAAGATTCTCCATGGGCAGGCTGTTGCCTGGCCTGCCAGTTCCCTGGCGGAGATGACCTCCCTGGTAGATAACTTTAAATCCATGGCAGCCACGCTTCGGGAGAATTTCAATGAGCTGCAGGCAGCCAAGATAAAAGTAGAAGAGGAAAAAAACACCCTTGAGGCCATTATAGCTGGGATAGGTGATGGTATCAGCATTCAGGATACTAATTTAAAAATCCTGTTTCAAAACAGTATCTGCAAGGACCTCATAGGTGATTATATGGGGGAATACTGTTATGCCGCTTACGAAAACAAAGAAGATGTCTGTGTAGGCTGTCCTGTACAGATGTCATTTCGTGACGGGGTTATCCATACCACAGAGAGGCATTTCACTGCCCAGGGCGGCAAGGGTGAAATACATGTAGAAATTACATCCTCGCCACTCAGGGATGCTGCCGGAGAAATTATCGGGGCCATAGAGGTTATCAGGGATATCAGTGAACGCACCAGGGCTGAGGAGGTACGCAGAAGAACAGAACAGATGATATGGGAAGAGAAGGAACGTGCCCTGGTTACCCTGCATTCCATCGGTGATGCGGTTATCAGTACAAATGCCCGGGGAGACGTTGAATACCTTAATCCGGTGGCAGAAAAACTTACCGGCTGGACCAATGAGGCAGCCAGGGGGAAACCCCTCCTGGAGGTATTCCGGATAGGCAGTGAAACCGGCGAGAAGCTTGAGAATCCTGTTGAATACTGTATGCGTGAAGTGAATGGCGGCGGTTTTTCCTCCCATAACGCTGTTTTAACTGACCGGGTGGGGAATAAATATGTCATCGAATGTGTTGCCTCACCTATCAAAGAGCGGGCAGGCCGGATTATTGGGGCTGTCCTGGTTTTCCGTGACATTACCGAAAGGCGTAATATGATGCAGCAATTGGTATATCAAGCTCACCATGATTCCCTGACTGATGTGCCCAACAGAATACTGTTTGTTGAACGGCTTACTTTCGAACTGTCACGGACAAGGTACCAAAACGGCCAGCTGGCTGTCATGTTCCTGGACCTCGATAGATTCAAACGTGTTAACGATATGCTGGGTCATGCTTTCGGTGATCAGCTGCTGCAAAATGTGGTTAACAGGCTGCAGACCTGTGTGCGCGACTGTGACACTATTTCCCGGCTGGGGGGTGATGAATTTGCCATTTTGCTGCCTGAAGTCTCCGGCAGGGAGGATGTGGAAATTATTGCCCTCAGCGTGCTTTCAGTGATGCGAGAGCCATGGATAATGGCCGGTCAGGAGTTTCATATTACCACAAGTATCGGAATTTCCCTGTATCCCTTCGATGGTGAAGACCCTGACACACTCCTGAAAAATGCTGATATGGCCATGTATCGGGCCAAAGAAAACGGCAGAAACAATTTTTGTTTCTATACTCCTGCTATGAACATCATGGTGCATGAACGGCTATCCCTTGAAAACAGCCTGCACCGTGCCCTTGAGTTGGAGCAGTTTGTAGTCTATTATCAACCCCAGGTGGATATTAACTCTGGTCAGATAACAGGCATGGAAGCCCTGGTAAGGTGGATGCATCCCAAACTGGGACTGGTTGTTCCGGACAAATTTATCCCGGCGGCTGAGGAAACCGGATTGATTGTTCCTATTGGGGAATGGGTGCTGCGCAGGGCCTGTGCCCAAAACAAGGCATGGCAGAAGGCCGGTTTCACACCGGTGCGGGTTGCAGTTAATATCTCCGGAAGGCAGTTCATGCAGCCTGACCTCGCGGCAAAAATAGCCGAAATACTGCAGGAAACAGGTTTGGAACCCCGCTTTTTGGAACTCGAGATTACTGAAAGCGTTGCCATGCAGGATGCTGAATTTACTGCAGCCATTCTGAGTGAACTTAACAACATGGGAATCAGAATAGCTATAGACGATTTTGGCACCGGTTATTCTTCACTCAACTACCTGAAACGGTTTCCTATCAGCGCCCTCAAGATTGACAGGATGTTCCTGCGGGATATTCCGGAAAACAGGGATAATGCTGCTATTGTTAATACTATAATTGTTTTGGGACATAACATGGGTATGGATATTATTGCTGAAGGTGTGGAATCACAGGCACAGCTTGATTTCCTTAGAAAGCGAAGCTGTAATAAGATGCAGGGATTTTTATGCAGCAAGCCTGTTCCTGCTGATAACGCGGAAAGGCTCCTGCAAAAAACGATTTCGTAAAAAATGGCACACCTGCCGGGCTTGATGAGTATCTTTATATTAAGAACTCTGAAGGGGCGTGTCCGGTATGGCGGTTCGTACGGTGAAGTCGCGTACTGAGAGAACGGTTATGCAGTTTCAAAGAATTAAGGGCCAAATAACTCACAAGACTGATGAGCGGAAAACCTGTGAGGCTCTGGCTGCTCCTCTATTTGATGGCCGCATTTTTGCAGGGAGTAGTTCGGGGGTCGTGTACTGTTTTGATGCCCTTACCGGACAGCAGTTATGGAGCGCTGCTGTGGAAGGGGCAGTCAGGAACCGGCCTGCAGCAGACCATGAGCGGGTCTATGTTACTGATGAGGCATCTAAGCTGTATGCATTTGACAAGAATTCCGGGAAACTTATCTGGACAGCTCCTGTCAGCACAGAACAGAGCCGGGTTTATGGAAGAGATGGGGCAGACGATGTGCCTCAGCCGGTGGTTACGGGAAATAGGGTGCTGGTGTTTGCCGGAGAGAGGGAAGAAACTGTTTTGCTGGCCTTTGCGGCGGAAACCGGAAAACTGTTGTTAGAGACCGCAGTTCCGCCTAAAGAGGCACATTACATCAGAGGCTATCGCCTGCCGGCATTGTAAGACGAATTAAGATTACTTCGGGATTCTTTCTTTGACATTTAATTAGGCTTAAACAATAATAGTTCTGCAAACGAAATGCCCCAAATTAAATATTTGGGGTATTTAATATTGCTTAACTAATTTAAAAGGGATGAGCCTTGCAAAACAGGCATTTCTAAAGCGTAGTAATGAAAAACCAGAATGGGAGAGATATTAATGATATATTGAAGGAGGTGTTAGCATAAAATGGTTCGCAAGGCACCCGCTACAACCAAAAACAAGGGCAGTCACAAAGATGAAACCCGCATACCGGGGGTTACTTCAGGCTCAGATATGATCCAGCAAATGGGAGATGCAGCCGGGATAGCGCTGGATAATGCCATTGCCGGCGCTGCCAGTGAAAAGAGGGCAGAAGATGTTATGGCTCTCCCTTTGGGCGGCCTGAATAACGAGATCGCCGATCGAATTAACAGTGAGTAAGCGAAGGAGGTAATGCCGCTGAGGCAGCTGAACAGAAAACTCCTGAAAGGCCTCCGGAGAAATAGAGGATGATATCAAAAGGGATTGGCCCATTAAAATAAGTACTTTATGGGCTAATCCCTTAATATTACAGGTCCTGACCACCTTTGTAAATAATGATGGCTGCCGGAATTTGCAGGAATCAGTATTATTGGTGGAGTATAGATAAATATGTAAAAGTTGGGAAGTGAAGATTTTTGTATTGAAGGGATTGATGACAATGAAAAGGTTGTTTTTAAAATTGGTTACTATTTTACTGTTTAGCCAATTTGCTTCCGTTCCAAGCTGGGCCGCCAGCTCTTTGCCAGGCCATAATTTTAGCGATGTACCCGCAAACCACTGGGCACATGAAGCGGTTTCAGAATTAGCATCCAGAGGCATTGTTAAAGGATTTCCGGATGGTATGTTTCGCCCTGATCTGAATGTAACCCGAGAGCAATTTGCGGTAATGATAGTACTTGCTGCAGGGTTAGAAACCAGTTACTCGGATACACCCAAGTACCGGGATGTACCACCTGACTATTGGGCCTACCCATACATCGAAGCGGCAAAACCGTATTTTTCAGGGTATACCTCCGATAGTGGCTCATATTTCAAACCTTCATCGGTAGCTGTTCGGGAAGATGTGGCAGCAGCACTGGTAAGAGCAAAAGGGTACGCAGATGATGAACCCAACCTTGCATTGCTTGAAGAAAAATTTGTGGATAGAGATCAAATATCACCTGAAGCAAAAAAACTGGTTAGCATTGCTGTGGAAAAGGAACTGATCAAGGGGTATCCTGACCATACCTTCAGAGGTAAAGGGAATGTCACAAGGGCAGAAGCAGCAGCAGCTATCTATAGTGCGGCTTTCTTTAAGCCTAACGAACTTGCCGGAATAGTTGCATCGGTTAATGGTGAAGAAATTACCCGGGAAAAACTTGATTCGGATTTTGAGAAGGCCAGAGTTGCTCTTAGTGAACAGGGAGTGACGTTTGATGGTGCAGATGACCAAAAGCAGTGGCAGGAGCTTGAAAGACAAACACTCCAAAGAATAATAGAACTTACATTAATTAAACAGGCGGCTAAAAGAGAGGGGTTGTTTCCTTCAGATGAGGATATTGCGGCAAAAGTCGAAGAGATTAAGTCTTCATTCGGAAATGAGGCCCAGTTTCAGGACGCCTTGCAGCAGTATGGCTATACAATTGAGGAACTGGCAGACAGGGCATGTGATGAGATGGTATACGAAAACCTTTATAAAAAGGTTACTGACAATATAAACATTGATGAAGAAGATTTTCAAGAACATTATGACAGCGTAGTGTCTTTGGATGGCCAGCCTATTTCATTGAATGAAGCAAGGGGAAATTATATTCTTATGATTGAGCAGGAGAAGTTTAATGAATATCTGGAAAAACTTCGCAGTGAAGCAGAGATAGACATATACCTGGTATGAGTTTTGCCCCCGATTGTTCCGGTATGCTATAATGAAGTGATTGACAAATAGCCATAACGGAGGAGTACATATGAAGTCACTGGTACTGACAGAAAAACCCAGCGTGGGGCGTGAAATTGCCCGGGTTCTGGGATGCCATACCAAGGGTAAGGGATACCTGGAAGGCCCAAAACATGTAGTTACCTGGGCTCTGGGACACCTGGTTACCCTGGCAGAACCCGAGGATTATGACAAGAAATACAAGACCTGGCGGCTGGAAGACCTGCCCATGATGCCCAGGCAGATGAAACTGAAGGCCATTAAGCAGACATCCCAACAGTATGGCGCCGTGAAGAACCTGATGAAGCGGGGTGATCTGGGGGAACTGATCATTGCCACAGATGCCGGGCGGGAAGGTGAGCTTGTGGCCAGGTGGATTATGGAATATGCCGGCTGGAAAAAACCGTTCCGCAGGCTGTGGATTTCATCACAGACAGACTCTGCCATTAAAGAGGGATTTGCCCGGCTGCAGCCCGGGAAGGCATATGACAATCTGTATGCTTCAGCCGTATGCAGGGCTGAGGCCGACTGGCTGATTGGTCTTAATGTGACCAGGGCCCTGACCACCAGGTTTAATGCACAGCTATCGGCAGGGCGGGTACAGACCCCAACCCTGGCGATGATGGTAAACAGGGAAGCGGAGATTAAGAAGTTTATTCCCAAGGACTATTGGACTGTACGGGCTGATTTCGGGGACTATTTTGGCGACTGGCGGGATACTTCGGGTCAGGGCAGAATCTTTGATTTCAGACGGGCCGAAGGCCTGCTCGAGAAAACAAAGGGCGCTGCGGGTAAGATTACGGACCTGAAAGTGGAACAAAAAGCGGACCCGCCGCCCCTGTTGTATGACCTGACCGAGCTGCAGCGGGATGCCAACAGGAGGTATGGCTTTTCGGCACAGAAGACCCTGTCAGTATTGCAGGGATTATATGAACGCCATAAACTGGTTACCTATCCGCGCACAGACTCCCGTTACCTCACCAAGGATATTATACCGACACTGAAGGACAGGCTGAACTCTGTGACCATCGGTGAATATGCAGAATATACCCGCCCATTAACGGGCAAGCCCCTGCCGGTTAACAAGAGGATTGTTGATGACAGCCGGGTCAGTGACCACCACGCCATTATACCTACTGAAGAACCGGTGCGTCTTAGTGTCCTGGAAGCTGATGAAAGAAAACTATATGACCTGATAGTGAAAAAATTTATTGCCGCATTTTACCCGCCGTTCAAATATGAACGGGTTACTGTGATTACTACCGCGGCAGGTGAGAGCTTTTATTCCCGCGGTAAGGTGGTCAGGGATCAGGGTTGGAAGGCTGTTTACGGAAGAGGCGCTGATCAGGAAGGTGAAGAGCGGGATGATGCTCTGCCTGAGCAGGTGCTGCATTCCCAGAAAAAGGGCGCTGTGAAGCAGGTTAAGGATTGTAAGGCAAATAAGTCCCAGACGAAACCCCCGGCGCGATACACCGAGGCTACCCTGCTTTCCGCTATGGAGAGCCCCGGTAAGTTCATTGACGATGAGGAACTCAGGGAAGCACTGAAACAGAGCGGTCTGGGGACACCGGCTACCAGGGCGGAGATTATTGAGAAACTTATTAATACTGATTATGTGGAACGCCGGGGCAAGGAACTCGTACCGACCTCGAAAGGGATTCAACTGATCGGCCTGGTTAGTGAAGAGCTGCGGTCACCGGAGCTTACCGCAAAATGGGAACAGTCCCTATCTGAAATGGCCCGGGGGAGGCAGAGTAAAGCCGTTTTTATGACCGGGATTCGCGAGTACACTGTTAAGCTCGTTAAGGAAGTCGCCACCAGCGGGGCTCAGTTTAAGGCGGATAATATATCCCGCGTCAAGTGTCCCGACTGTGGTCAGTACTTAATCATGATCAAGGGTAAAAAGGGGAAATCCCTGGTTTGCCCGGACCGGTCATGTGGGCACAGGGAAGCCGCCGAACCACAGGTTTCCAATTTTCGCTGTCCGGACTGTAAAAAGAAAATGGTCATTCTGGATAAGCAGGGTAGTAAAATGGTGCGCTGCAAAAACTGCGGTTTTACCGAAAAAATGGCGGATTTCAAGGAAAATCTGTCGGCTGCCCGTGGTAAAGGAGCAGTTAATAAAAAGCTGATAAACCAATACAGTGACCAGGGAACTATTGGCACTAACCTTGGCGCTCTCCTAAAAGAAGCTATGGAAAGTAAGGAGTAAATCGCTAGTGACAGGAGCGGCGAAATCTGTTATCTTTAAATATGGGCAGCATTTTAGCCACCAATAATTGTATAAATAAAAGGGAGAGTGAACAGGAAAAATGACCAAGCGGACAGCGGTATTCACAGCAATTATTATGGTACTGCTCCTGGCTGTCACCGGCTGTGGAGGGAACACGGAAAAGGCTGCCGACACTTCAGGGCAAACGGACCAAACCGGACAGCAGGCCCAAACCGGACAGCAGGATGGTGAAAATCAGGAAAGCGCTCCTTTTGACGAATCAGTCCTGGAGGGTAAGAGAGTAGGTATTATTGAAACAAAATATGGCAAGATATATATTGAGCTGTTTAAGGATGAAGCTCCCAACACGGTGGAAAACTTTAAGAAGCTTGCCGAAAAGGGTTTTTATGACAGCCTTACTTTTCATCGCTATGAGCCCGATTTCGTAATTCAGGGGGGAGACCCCGAGGGTAACGGGAGGGGCGGTCCCGGGTATACCATCAAGGCTGAGATTAATTCCCACAAGCACCTTAAAGGGGCTGTGGCCATGGCCCGCAAGGAAGGTGACCTGGACTCTGCCGGTAGCCAGTTTTATATTACTCTTGAGGAAACACCGTTCCTTGATGGGCAGTATACGGTTTTTGGCCAGGTAGTCGGGGGCATGGATGCAGTTATCCAGCTCAGAGCCGGTGACAAGATGGACAAGGTTACAGTAAAAGACTTTTAGGGAATTTTCCGAATCACCAAACCCGTGGCTGAAGCGCCGCGGGTTAACTTCTGGGCAGCCATACGGTCCGTGCCCTGACCAGTTCCGCGCCGGTATCGGAGTCAAGAATACGGTGCAGCAGGGTTTCCCCTGCCTCGGAGGATTCGGCTGTGGCATATTCGGAAAGCACTGAGGAGCCATAGCCGGTTTCTTTTTTATAGGCGATTTCCATAGTGGACAAACGAAAGTCCCTGTGCAGGCAAAGGGGCGCTGCTTCCAGCATCCATTCAACATAGCGGGTATTATTAACATGGTCGTTGGAATCAATATCGCTCAACCTGACCCTAAAGGAAAGACTGCCTTCAGGCTTGTCCAATTCAGGGATATCGGAGAAATCGTCATCAATCATGCGGTCCGGGTTTGCCCCATAGGCATTTTGGATAAAGTCCGGTATCCTTACCGGACGTTTCCGGTTTAGATCCAGAAAAACCCACAGGGATGTGGCCCTGCCCAGCAGAGACTCTCCGGCCCCGGTAATCCTGAATTCCCTGGTGGCGTAAAAACGATGGAAGCTTGATGGCCAGGTTTCAATAACTGCAGTTTCATTCCGTGACGGGTATTTTTCTATTTTTACCGACCAGCGGGTAAGTACCCAGCCCTTATTATCCTTCTGCAGCCGGTCGATTCCGCAGCCGACTGTATCAGAGTGCCTGATGGCGGTCTCCTCAAGGTAGTTCAGGACTGCCACAGGTGAGGCTTCGCGGTGGTTGTTAAGTTCATAATAAGGGACAGGGATTATAGTTTTAAAGGAATTCATAGGGTCACTCCTTAAATGATATAATAAAAATCCACCCAATTAAACAAGTATATAATAAAAATCCACCCAATTAATAATTATAACTTATCGGGAGGCTAATTTTAAGGCAAAATATTTTGGGGGAGGTGTTTTGTTTGTTCAGCTTCAGGAGACTTGTTGAAAAAGGTTTGGAAATCTGCGAGATTTTCAGTGATAATGGCATCACAGCCAGGTTTATCCCCGGAAGGGGAGGGATGCTGACGGAGTACTTTATGGGAGATGTGCCGCTTTTTTACCTGGACAGCAGCACTCTATATGACAATGCCAAAAATGTCCGCGGGGGTAATCCGGTTCTTTTTCCCATCTGTGGTCCTTTGGAGAATGGCAGGTATACCCTGGATAACGGCCGGGAGTATGAAATGAAGCAGCATGGTCTCGCCAGGAATCTTCCGTGGCAGGCTGAGGAGCCCGAATGCCTTAGGGACAGCGCCAGGATTAAGCTGTCCCTGGAAAGCAGTGAAGCAACCCGGAAGGTCTACCCCTTTGATTTCAGGCTGGAGTTTGCTTACTTTATAACAGAAGGGACTGTTACCATTGAGCAGAAGTACATTAACTGCTCAGATACAGACATGCCTTTTTATGCCGGCTTCCACCCGTATTTTTATGCTCCGGGGGTAAAGGCCGTTAAGCTGTACATTCCGGCGAAAAGCTGTGATGATATTAAAAAAGGGGCAACTCAGGTGTTTCATGGGATTCCGGATTTTAACTCTGTTCCGGAAACGAACCTGGTCTTTGGCGGTCTGCAGGCAAATGAGGCCTGGTTTGACAGAAGCGACGGCTTCCGGGTTACTGTCAGGTATGATGATGCTTTCAGGTATATTGTTCTGTGGGCGCTGCGGGACAGGGAGTTCCTGTGTCTGGAACCATGGATGGGAAGCAATTATGATCTGAACAGGGGCAGGGCTGTCAGGGTGAAACCCGGCTGCGAGTACCGTGCGGTGGTATCGTATTCGGTCAGGAGCCTTTAGGGGAGTTCCTTTTCTGGATGCTGGCAAACCTGGTAATTTTGAGCTTGAAATGTTATAAGACAGGGGTAGATGTGTTCCGGATGGCGGAGTCTGTCGTCCGACCGGCCAGCGACCCGCAGAGCGGGAGCTGCTGCCGGCGGAGATGTCGGGGGTCCCCCCAATCCGTCGAAACGGCGGCCTTACCGAAAGGCCGGGGTTTCGGTAACGGATTGGGGGCCCCGCCGGAGGAATTCATCTACCCCTGTCCATATTACTTTTTAATACTTGAAAAACATGAGGTTTGTCAATAATCTGAACAGGAGCCTTTAGGGGGGTTCCTGTTCCGGCTTGCGATACATATGATAAGCATCTATGAAATCCTGGCGCGATTTAAAAAAACTGACAAAACCGGCAATACACATAAGGGTCTGGGGACCAATAGTATGCTCGATTTTTTCGGTTTCTTCCAGTACACCTTCCTCAAGCCCCAGCAGGAGCAGGAATTCTTCTATGGTTCGGTGACGGTCCAGGAGGGCCCTGCCTTTTTTTTGACCGGCATCATTTAGTAAAATGATACCATATTTTTTATAGTTGACGAGATTAATATCGGCAAGCTTCTGCACCATTTTGGTGGCTGAGGGCGGCTGCACATTCAGAGCCGCTGCCAGGTCCTGAATCCTGGTAAAACCCGAAGTCTCTGAAAGCCGGTAAATCATCTCCAGGTAATCTTCCATTGAGGCTGTCAGCGGGCCTTCATCCTTTTTCATATATTCACGGAAGGTAAAAAATTCCCGGTCAGTCACAATACTCACCTACTTTATGGATAGTAGTCAGCCTAAAAGAAGGGGGTCGGTAAATTATATGTTCGGGCAGGGGGAAATATCCTGCTATCTTCCTCTAATATATTATGTAAACGTTGGTCAATAGGTTAATGATTTTTTGGGATACTCCCGGCCAAAAAAATTGCTGAAATTGGTCCGGACGGGCTGGAGAGGCTATGGGGGGTGATTCCCCGGATATTGAGGGAAGCTATCGATAATGGGAGGGGAACCGTGCAGCGTCTGCGGGAATCCGATTGGTGAAACAAAACTGAATGGCAGGTGGACATACTTCTGTCCTACCTGCCAGCACTGAGTCATATTTTAGTGTCTTTGGTGGCTCGTCCGTCACCCCAGATGGGTATTTCGGGACCAAGATATGTAGGCCGGTCATGAATAGCCAGCTGTGCGGCTGCCTTAGTATTTGCCAGGAGTTCGCGCAGCCTTAAATAGTCTTCACCTAAATATTCCCTTTTATCTGCTTTTACCCCTGAAGCTTTAAGACCGAGTGATCTGGCCAGGTACAACGCCCTGGGGAGATGGAATTCCTGTGTAACGATAATAGCTTTTTTTACTTTAAATACGTCTCTGGCCCGGTACATACTTTCATAAGTGCTGAAACCGGCATGATCCATGAAAATGTCTTCTTCAGGAACGCCCTGCTCCAGGGCATAGAGGCGCATATTGTTGACCTCATCATAAGTTGTCTGACCGTGGTCACCTGTCAGGAGGAGCTTTTTAACCTTACCTTCAGTGTACAGTTCGATTCCTGTAGCAAGGCGGTCAGCAAGTACCGGGGACAGGGATCCGCTTTTGTAAACCCGGGCGCCCAGCACAATAGCTGCATCTGCCTCCGGGCTGTTTGTTACCGTTTGGACACCGGACTTTCCAGATATATATATGGCGAGATTGGAGTATAAGGCAAAGGTGATCACCAAAATAGCGGCTGCAGCACAGAATTTTAAAATTTTTCGGAGTTTCATTTCTTAATTCCTCCAGTTTACCCCAGGAGTCTGGAAACATCCTTTGAAGTTATCTAATAGATTTCAACAGGTTATATTCTTTTTCCTTCAGATATTGGTGATTTTTCGGGTGTATTTATGTGATACAAATCAACGAACCGGAGAAAAATAAGGTGTACAATAGTGTGAAAGTAAAAGCGAAAAAACAAAATGGGAAGAAGAAAGGAAGGGATACATATGCAGGTAATTAAGCTTGAAGACCTGACAAAGGCAGCAACTCCGCGGGGGGTGACCGGAAGAAAGGTATATGAATCTGAACACGTAAATATTATGAATCTGCTGCTTAAAGCCGGGGAAGTTGTGGATACTCACGTAACTCCGGTTGATGTGTTTTTCTATGTCGTCAGGGGAAAAGGGAAAATAGTTGTCGGGGATGAAGCTGCAGTTGTTGAGGCGACAGATATTGTCATAAGTCCTAAGGATATTCCCCATTCAGTTCATGCTTCTGAGGGAGAGTATCTTGAAATCCTGGTGGTCAAGACCCCAAGCCCTGCAAAGGGCGGCAAATAGGGCCGGTAAAAAGAAAGTGAAACTCCACCGGAGGGAGCGTCTGCCTGGCGGCAGGCTGCGAACCGGTGGAGTTTTTTCAATATAAGTATGTTATTGGTTCAGGCTATTGTCCATAACCTATGGCTGCGCCCATTCCGGCGGCTCTGCCCATTCCCATACCACGGCCCATACTCTGGCCTATTCCGGCGGCTCTGCCCATTCCTTTGCCACCTCTGCCGTCACGCGGTCCCACAGTGGTTCGTGCAACACTTTCTGTTACTCTTTGTTCCATGTTTTCCTCACAATACTCAGCCTGTTCCTGTGAGATGGTCCCATTGGCAACACTCTGATCAAGCTGGGATTTTCTCTGTTCCACAATGCTGTCAACCAATTTGTCCTCGGTAACACCTTTGCTTTCTGCAATTTGGCTCAGAGATTTGCCGCTCTGTCGTTCAGTCCTTACTTCTGCGGGCTCCATCCCAAGCAGTTTGCTGACAGAATCCATCATGTTCCCATATACCCGGCCGAGCCCTGCGCCCGGGCCATAAACATTTGCTGTCTGAGTGGCAGCGGGTTCGGCTGTTGCGGCATTGGCATCAGGTAGTGTGAATGGCTGCCCGAAGACGAGCATTCCCCCAAGCGCCAGGACCGCTGCTGTACCTCCCAAGGTTTTTTTGATATTCATTACAATCATCCTTTCTTTTTTTGTACCGGCCTCTGGTTATATAGTAACTGATATTTGTGGTGATTCCTTGTTGAGATTATAAACAGTTTGTGAACTGTTTATGAAGAAAATGTGAGGGGAATTGACAGAAAAGCACCGGCTATGTCCGGGTCAAGCTGGATGCCACTGACTCTTCTGACTTCTGCAAGGGCTGTTTGGGGAGCCATGGCTTTACGGTAAGGCCGGTTTGAGGTAAGGGCATCAAAGGTATCTGCCACACTGATGATTCTGGAAATTAGAGGGATTTCCGGACCCCGGAGTTCATCAGGGTAGCCGTTTCCGTCAAATCTTTCATGGTGATGGCGAATAGCCGGTATCAGGTGTTCAAATATTGCCAGAGGGGTCAGAATGGCGGCCCCCATGGCAGGATGCTGCCGGATATGCTGGATTTCCTGCATGGTCAGCGGCCCCGTCTTAGTTAGGATTAATTCACTTATCCCTATTTTCCCGATATCATGAAGTTTGGCTGCAATTTCTATGTCCCGGGCTGAACATTCCGGGTCCAGGAGTCCTGCCTCGTCCAGAGTTTCTGCTATCTTCAGAGACAGGGCAGCCACCCGGTCCGAGTGTCCCCTGGTATACCTGTCTTTGGCTTCAATTGCTTTGACGGCGCTGTTCAGTACCCCCATGCCGCAGTTGAGATTATGATAGTTCTTTTCCAGGAGCCGGATTTTGGTTATCAGGTTGTCAACCAGGAGTTCATTAATGGTTTGCTGGTGAGGACTTAAGTTACCTATCCAATAATAAATTCCTGCCTCTTTATTGTCCCAGCAGAGGTGTATCCTTCCCGTAAAAGAAAGGTCTTTAAGACGGTTTCCCGCAAGAGGCCATTCCAGTAAATGACCGCCTATATTTAGCACGATTTTGTACCTGAGGTCAAGGCTGTACTTTTTTAATTGTGACTCGTACTCTTCGATAGTTTCCAGGAAATCGGACCTTATCATAAGTAACCTCCCTGTAAAATTTACTATATACCCTATAGGGGTATATAGTAAATTTTACCTTTAGACAGCGCTTTTGTCAATGTTGACTTATTAATGTTGAACACTTGTCCGGGATGCTTTATAATTAGGAGATACAATAAATGAAGGAGAATTTTTATGAAGTACGTCAGTACAAGAGCTAATTTCAACCGCGTTAACTCTGCAGAAGCCATTAAACTTGGCATGGTGCCTTCGGGAGGTTTATTTGTCCCTGAACAAATCCCGCTTATAGATGCTGAAAAACTTGTTGGGCTGGTGGGGCAGGGTTACCGGGAAGTAGCCCGGGAGATACTGGGGTTGTTCCTGACAGATTATCTTCCCGAGGAGATTGATGAGTGTATTCAAAGAGCCTATAATGACAGCAATTTTGACCATCCGGATATGGCGCCGCTAAGTAAACTTGGTGACAGTTCCTATATTCTTGAGCTTTGGCACGGCCCCACTGCAGCCTTTAAGGATATGGCCCTGCAGATTATGCCACATTTCCTGTCTCAGGCAATCAGGAAACTGGGGGCAGAGAGGGAGACAGTTATCCTGGTGGCGACATCAGGAGATACCGGCAAAGCCGCCTTGGAAGGATTTAAAAATGTTCCGGGGATAAAGATTATAGTATTTTATCCACATGGCGGTGTCAGCAGGGTACAGGAACTCCAAATGACCACCACTGATGGTGACAATACATTTGTGGTGGCAGTCAGGGGTAATTTCGACGACTGTCAGAATGCCGTGAAACAGGTTTTCGGGGATGAGGCCTACAACAGGTTCCTGGCTGAAAAGGGATATGAATTGTCTTCTGCCAATTCAATTAATTGGGGACGACTGCTTCCTCAGATTGTGTATTACTTCTGGGCCTACCTTGATCTGGTTGGCAAAGAGGCTGTTTCACAAGGGGACAAGGTCAATTTTGTGGTCCCCACCGGAAATTTCGGCAACATCCTGGCCGGTTATTATGCCTTCAGAATGGGGCTTCCGGTTAATAAACTAATTTGCGCCTCAAATGAAAACAGGGTGCTGACCGATTTCTTTGCTACAGGGAAGTATGACCGTAAACGGGAATTTATCAAAACAGTCAGCCCTTCCATGGATATCCTGATATCAAGCAACCTGGAACGCTTTTTGTTTGAAGTGACCGGCCATGACGGGAGAAAAATCAGTGAATGGCTGGGGCAGTTGAATACAGAGGGGCAATTTCAAGTTGATGAAAATACCCGCAGGGAAACAGGGCATATCCTGTGCGCCGGCTATGCAGGTGAGGAGGAGACTCTGGAAACCATAAAAACTGTCTTCGAAAATTATGGCTATACAGTTGATACCCATACTGCCGTAGGGGTTAAGGTCTATGAAGACTATGTCCGGCGGACCGGTGACAGAACTGTAACTGTCCTGGACGCGACAGCAAGTCCCTTTAAGTTTAACCGCGCGGTACTGAAGGCTTTAAGAGGGCCGGAGGCCGATACCGGTAAAGATGAATTTGAAATTCTGCGGGAACTGGAACAGCTTACCGGGATGGAAATCCACCGGGGACTGCAGCAACTTGATGCCAAGCCTGTAAGGCATGATCGGGTTTCCGATAAAGGTGAAATCAAAAGAGACATCGAAGAGATATTGGGACTTTAATTTCATGATTGTCCCTTACCAATTAATCCTGCCTGGAAGAACACCGGGCAGGATTTTTGTTTGCTGAGAACCTTTCATTGCGGCTTACCGTCCAAATACTGTGGTATAATACGAATAACTACCGTGAGGACGGGGGGATATCATGCCTGTAAAAATCCTGATTGTTGATGATGAAAAGCTTTTAGTGAAAGGCCTGGCCAAGAGCCTGAATAATGAAGGTTACCTGACTGAGGCGGTATTTGACGGTGAGGCTGCCAGGGAGATGGTCAGGAAAAACCGGTTTGACCTGATAATTCTTGATGTTATGCTCCCCGGGGTGGATGGCCTGACCCTGTGCCGGGAGATTCGGTCTCAGTTCGAGGTACCCATTATTATGCTTACTGCCAGGGGTGATGATATTGACAAAATCATCGGCCTGGAAATGGGGGCAGATGATTACCTGGCCAAACCGTTTAACTTCAGGGAACTGCTGGCCCGCATTAAGGCGGTCCTCCGGCGTTCCACACATGAACCGGGAAAAGGGTCCGGGCAGCTGGTTCGCGGAGGAATAATCATTGATATTTCTAAAAGGAAGGTCTCAGCCGGCGGAAGGGAAGTTGACCTAACCGGCAGGGAATTTGAGCTGTTGCTGCACCTGGCCGGCGCGCCGGGCAGGGTCTTTACCAGGGAAAAGCTTCTGGAGGATATCTGGGGTTATGACTATATCGGGGAAGACCGTACCGTTGATGTCCATATAAGGAGACTAAGGGAAAAAATCGAACCTGAACCTGGAAAGCCGCAATATATTCAGACCAAATGGGGTGTGGGTTATTATTTCAGTGAGGAAGACTGATTAGGAGATGTGCGGATGCGCCTAAAACTGGGACTCAAACTGGGTTTTACCTACCTGGTACTTATAGTTCTGTCAGTTGCTGCCTTTGGTTATTTTACTATGGATTTTTTTCAGCGGAGTTTTCTTGACGAAAAAAAGGCGGCGCTTTTTACTCATGCCAATATTCTCGCCAACAGTTCAGCGCCATATCTTCGGGACCGGGAGCAGAGGCCCTACCTGAATTACCTGGCCAGGAATCAGGCCGAAAGGGTAGGCTGCCGTTTTCTGATACTTGACCGGACAGGATTGGTTATGGCTGATTCGGCCGGGGATTTTCGGGGCCGGGCCCTGGGTCACCCGGAGATATTAAGTGCATTAGAAGGGAAAAATACTGCTGCCCCTTACCGGGAAGCGGAGTACGGCTGGGTCCTGTACCTGGCCGTCCCGGTATATTCAGGCAAACAGGTTATCGGCGCTGTTTTTGTGTCTGCCGACCTTAACCCAATGGTGGCCCGTCTTGATGAAATCAGGGCCAGGCTCTTGTGGTTTTCGGCTGCCAGCGGGGCGGTTGTTTTTGTGATCAGCCTGTTTATGGGTACGTTTCTTACCAGGCCGGTAAAGAGGCTTATTGTCGCTGCCGGGAGGATTGGGTCGGGAGATTACGGATACCGGATAAAGACACCTCCCGGAAATGACGAATTTGGGGAACTGACAAGGGTATTTAACGATATGAGTACCAAAATACAGGCTGAGGACAATATTCGGAAGCGTTTTGTTGCCGATGCCTCCCACGAATTAAAAAGCCCGGTTGCAGCTATAACAGCCCTGTTGGATTCATGCCCCCGAAAGGAGGCGTGTTCCCCCGAGGAGTATCACGAAATGGTGAAGGATCTGCGGTTTGAGGCAGGCAGACTTAAGAATCTGGTGGAGGATCTGCTGGTACTCAGCCGGTTAGAAGGAAACCGGAGGCAGCTTAAAATTGAAAATACCTCTGTGGGTGAAATTGCGGAAGCGGTCCGGAAGGCCGCTGCCCCCACAGCCCGGTCTAAGGGAGTAGAAATAAAGACCGTTCATCCGGGGGACATATACTGGCAGCTGGATGGGGAAAAGATATTCAGGGTCCTGGTTAACCTGGTTGACAATGCGGTGAAGTATTCCCCTGCAGGTGAAAAGGTAACCCTTGGATTCAGGGTGCAGGATGAAAGGCTTCACTTCTATGTATCCAACAGGGGAGCGGGCATTCCGTCAGAGGAGATACCTCATATTTTCGAGCGGTTTTACCGTGTTGACAAAGCCCGGTCACGGGGGACCGGCGGCTGGGGCCTGGGGCTGGCAATTGTTAAGGAAATAGTGGAGCTCCATGGTGGTGGCGTGGTGGTTGACAGCGAACCAGGAGGAGAGACCATATTCACAATTGGATTGCCAAAATTAACTTAAAACATTTGTAACAACTTCGTCATCTCTGTGTAATTAATAAGCGGTATATTTATAGTGAGAAAACAAATGAAGAAAATGTAAAGAAAATGTAAAGGGAGGTGAACAGGATGAGGTGGAATGCGATGAGAGGGAACAGATATTTTCTGTTAACAGCCCTGGCTGTGCTGCTTGTATTTGTCATTGGCTGCGGCCTGACAGGCAGCCAGGATAAGAAGGATGTGGGACAGGAGCAACCGCGTGTTGAGGAACAGGACAATTCTGAAACTCCTCCGGTAAGCCCACAGCCCACTGAGGAACAGGTCGAAATAACCCTGTATTTCAGTGATGACCAGGCCATGTACCTGAAACCGGAAAAACGCACAGTAGAAAAGGGCGGTAAACCTCTTGCAGACCTGCTTGTCGAGCAGTTGATTGAGGGACCCCGGACTGAAGGATTGCACCGGACTATCCCTGAAGAGGCTAAGCTTATTTCCGTTGAAGTTGTGGATGGGGTTGCTTTTGTGAACTTTTCCCGGGAGATGCAAACAAAGCACTGGGGCGGCAGCACAGGTGAGAGGATGACCTCACAGTCGGTAGCCCATACCCTGGCACAGCTGCCGGAGGTAGAGAAGGTACAGTTCCTGATTGAAGGCCAGAAAGAGGAAGCCATCTGGGGTCATGGCTATACAGGTGAACCCATAGCCCCGGAAAAGGAAATTGTTTCCCAAGAATAATTCGGAACAATTAGCGGATCAATTCAGTCAATAATTATGTGGAAGCAAATTTGCGGAAAAGATTTGCGGGTACAATTAAATAAGGGACAGATTCATTTATCTAGGGGCTGCCGTTTGACCGGCGGTCTCTTTTTAATTGTTTGGCGGCTTTTTTGTTTCCTAATCAGGATAAAGTTTTTGGCTGCCAGGGAACATTAATGAAAAAAGGCAGAATGAACGGGGTGAAGATGTGCTGGTAAGATTGGGTTATGTGGCTATGTCGATGGAACTGGAGAACTGTTCGTCCTCCAAGACCATTACCGTAAAAACTTATGAACACATTGCGGGGGAGGAGGCCCGCATCGGCAGGCTGCGCAGGATTACAGCCGAAAACCTGAATAACCTGGCCAGGCTGCTGTATTACAATGCTGCAAATGGAGTCCACCTGTTCCGGATTACCTCCAAACTGGTCCCGCTGGCAACCCATCCGCTGACCGCCGGATGGGACTATATTGCCGACCTTCAGGACGAATTTGCCAAAATAGGGTCAATAGCAAGAGAAAATAAAATGCGCCTTAGTTCTCACCCGGACCACTTTACCCTTATTAACAGCCCCCGGAAGGAAGTTATCGCAGCTTCTCTCCGGGACCTGGATTACCATGAAAAGGTATTTCAGGCGATGGGTCTTGATAATGCGGAAATGGTAATGCATGTAGGTGGCATGTATAGTTCCCGGGAGCAGTCTGTAAAACGGTTCGCGGATAATTTCCGAAAACTTCCCGATGGTATCCGGAAGCGGCTCCTCCTGGAAAATGATGATAAGACATATGGGGCAGCAGAGGTACTGGATATCTGTGGGGAGCTGAATATCCCCATGGTGCTGGATGTACACCATCATATGTGCTGCAACAAGGGGGAGGATCTTGCTGATATTATGCAAAGGGTATATAATACCTGGGGTGAGCGAGTGCCAAAGCTGCACTTTTCCAGCCCCAGGAGTGAGAAGAACTGCAGGGCTCATGCGGATGATATTGACTTTGACTCTTTTTACAGGTTTCTAATAACTGCCCGTGAGTTTGGCAGGGATATAGATATAATGGTAGAGGCCAAGAATAAGGACCGGGCCCTCTTTAACCTGATAGGCCGGTTAAAGGAGACGGAGGGAATTGAAGTAGTCGGGGGCGCTTTTTTAGTGTGAACCGGATTCAATTTTTGTTTTACATTCGAGAGTTTTGTTTTGCATTCGAGAGGAATTATTTGCTATAATTAGATTTACGGCATTACGAATATGAAGGTGGAAAGTTATGAAGCTTCCTGAGGAATTTTTAAAGCGGATGAAAAATATGCTGGGAGATGAGTTGGAGGATTTCCTGGCATCTTACGACCAGCCCAGATATCATGGGCTGCGGGTGAACACACTGAAGGTATCTGTGGAAAAGTTCCGGGAGATTTCTCCCTTTGCCCTGGAACCTGTGCCCTGGACAAGGGAGGGTTTCTACACAGACAGTGACGACAGGCCGGCAAAACACCCCTATTACCATGCGGGCCTTTATTATATCCAGGAGCCCAGCGCCATGGTCCCTGTTTCAGTCCTGAATCCCCAACCCGGTGACCGGGTACTTGACCTGTGTGCCGCACCGGGGGGCAAATCAACACATATTGCTGCCCGCCTGGCCGGGGCAGGGGTCCTGGTAGCCAATGATATCAGTGGGGAGCGGCTCAAGGGAATGGTCCGCAATATGGAGCTGTGCGGGGTCAAAAACTATATTATTCTAAATGAAATACCTTCACGGATGGCAGAAAGGTTTAAAGGCTATTTTGATAAGATTGTGGTTGATGCGCCCTGTTCCGGTGAAGGGATGTTTCGCAAAGACCCCGGTTCGCTCAAGAGCTGGGGTGAGTTCTCCGTGGAACGGTGTGTTCAGATGCAGAAGGGCATCATCAGGTTTGCCGCTGAGATGTTAAAACCGGGAGGGGCGCTGGTTTATTCCACCTGCACCTTTGCTCCCGAAGAAAATGAGGGTATCATTGATTTCCTGGTGAAGCTCTATCCCGAATTTGAGCCTGAGGGTATATATACCGTTCCCGGCGCCGCACCCGGACAGCCGCAATGGGCAGGGGCCGGGGAAAAGGTATCGAAAACCATCCGTCTTTGGCCGCACCGGATAAAGGGAGAGGGGCATTTTGTAGCCCTGCTGAGGAAAAGGGACGGTGAAGAGACCGGGTTTACCGAATATGTGCCTGAGCCCCCTTTGCCGGAAAATCTGGAGGCTTACCTGGCCTTTTTTGAACATGCCATGAACATTCCGCCATTTGAGAGGGGGCTGGTACAGCATCATAGCCGTCTTTATGTGATTCCGCCGGGGCTGCCTGACCTCAAAGGTCTAAAGGTATTAAGGCCGGGATGGTTCATCGGGGAAGTACGGAAAAGGAGATTCAAGCCGGTGGCGCCCCTGGCGCTGGCGCTAAGGAAGGAAGATGCCAGGCAGGCCCTGGATTTTGCTGCCGGCTCAGAGGAGGTCATCAGATACCTCAAGGGTGAAACACTCAATATTACCGGAGAGCGCGGCTGGCGCATGGTGTGTGTTGACGGTTTCCCACTGGGGTGGGCCAAACAGTTCCAGGATATGCTGAACAACTATTATCCCGTCGGCTGGCGCTGGATGGGATAGGCTCCGGAAATGACCGGGTATAGCATATGGTGAGTTGTTGCACCGATTTTCCACAGTGCCGCGAGAGAAATCTAACCTTGTTCCTGGCGAAGCCATGGACTAAACCCGCCAATTCGGCTCCTGCCTCAATGGCGGGCTCCGCCTTCCGTGGCTCCGGTCCATGGCTTCGCTTAGCGGAACTGCGGAAAGATTTCTCACGACGGCACTGCAAGGAAAAACTTGTACAACACCTCACCATATGCCGCGGTCATTTTCGGAGCCATACCGGGGAAAAAATAAAAGGCTCTGGGTGAAGACCCTGGGCGCAGAAAAACCTTAGATGGTTAATATGGAGGCAGTGGTGAAAGATAAAATACGGTTAGATAAGTTATTGGCCAATGCGGGCCTGGGTTCCAGAAAGGAAATAAAGAAAACTGTCCGGGAGGGTAAAGTTGCCGTTAATGGCACAACGGTCTCGGACAGCTCACTTCATGTACATCTTGGAAATGACACGGTTACGTTTGATGGGGTTGTGGTTGAATACCGGGAGTATGTCTATCTCATGCTGAATAAGCCTGCGGGCTGTGTGTCGGCAACTGTTGACTCAAAAGAGGCTACAGTTGTTGAACTTGTCCCTGACCGCTTCAGACACTTTGAATTGTTTCCGGTCGGCAGGCTGGACAAGGATACAGAGGGACTCCTCATCCTTACCAATGACGGTAAACTGACCCATGAACTCCTGGCGCCAAAAAAACATGTCCCCAAGACATATTTCGTTAAAGTCAAAGGCAGGTTAACGGAGGGCCACGAAAAACGTTTCGCTAAAGGTATTGTTCTGGATGACGGGTACAAGACAATGCCATCCAGGATGACCGTATTGCACTCAGATGATGTTTCCGAAGCAGAGGTTATCATCCACGAAGGAAAGTATCATCAGGTAAAGCGGATGTTTGGAGCCCTTGGGCTGCCTGTTGTTTACCTTAAGAGAACCGCCATGGGCAGCCTCAGCCTGGATGAATCCCTGGCGCCGGGAGCTGTAAGGGAACTAAGTGCAAAGGAACTGACCCTGCTGAGAAATTAACCTAAAAAATCCGCTTCTTTTTCTCCCCGGCCAGCCAGTCCACAAACTGGCGCGCTGTCCTCCCGGAACGGCCATTATAGCGCAATTCCCACTGAATCGCCTGGCGATGCAGCTCTTCTTTAGGAATGTTGATTCCGGCCTGTTTGGTGAGGCCATCTACAATTGCCAGGTACTCTGCCTGGGCAGGTGAGGTAAAGGTAACTGTAATTCCGAACCTGTCTGCCAGCGAAAGTTTTTCTTGCAGGGTATCCTGAAGCCGCTTTTCATCACTTGAGGCCGCAGCCTCCCTGTCACTAAACCTCTCTTTTATCAAATGTCTCCTGTTGGAGGTGGCATAGATCAGCACATTTTGCGGTTTGGCTTCCAGTCCTCCTTCCAGGAGCGCTTTCAGGTATTTGTACTCGGAGTCATTTTCTTCAAAAGAAAGGTCATCAATAAATATAATAAACTTTTGCACCCGTTGTCTGAGAAAGTGTATTATTTTGGGGAAGTCAGCCAACTCCTGTTTGGAAACTTCTACAAGGCGCAGGCCCATGGAACCAAAACGGTGCAGCAGGGCTTTAACCGAGGACGATTTTCCGGTGCCGCGGTCACCGTATAGCAGAATGTTATTGGCAGGCAGCCCCTGGAGAAGTTTTTCGGTATTATTAATAATGATTTTCCTTTCACTGCGATACCCGAAAAGGTTGGCAAAGGTAACCGGATCAGGCTCTACAATGCCCTGGAACCAGCCGGTCCCTTTGCTGCGGACCCACCTGAGGGCATGGTAACTGCCGAAAATTCCGGCCCCATTCTTCCGGTAAAAATCAGCCAGGTCAGGCAGGAGTGACTGCCAGTCCTCGGAAACGGCCAGCCTGCTGACCAACTCCGGGGTGTCATCAGGTGTAGAATTTACATCAGGTGTAGTTTCCGTGTTGGGGTCGGTTTTATCCCAGCCGGGCAGCATATTCAGGGAAGGAATATCTGTGAAACCGGATATCTGGTCCCGAATCCTGTTTTTCACCATGTGGCGGATGGTTCTCGGGTCCATTGCGGCAAGACTGTACAGGTTAGCCAGGTCTGCGCCTGCCGCCAGCTTCAGGCCGGCGTCGATTTTGTCAAAGGGAACCGATTCAGCTATCCGACTGAACGGGTTTTCATCCCTGAGGATAAAATCCGCCAGAAAATACTGCCAGGTATTACCGCTAAATGAGGCTGGGACATCGATTCCCAGGAGATTATGAACCAGATCGTAATAAGCCTCCAGCAGCTTTTCGGGTCCGGGGTCTTCCATATTGACCACATCAATAAGGTGCATGAATGAACCGAAGCTAGATTCGTTTTGCAGGCTGCGGTATACCGAAAGCTGCCTTCCGGCGAAAGCTGCGGCGGTAAATTTAAGTTTAAGTACAGAATCAGGACGAAACAATGAAAAACCTCCCTTTATAGAATAATTACCAACACTTTTATTATCGTCAAAAATAATTTTATTCTTGACAGCTAAATTTATTTTACCGATAGCCAACAACCTCTGGTGATGGAGGAAGTTGTGATGGGCCGTCGAATATAGAGAAGTGACAGGTATATAGTCAATAATTCACATCATGTCAGGGGAGCAAACAGTAATGGAAGCAGTATGCATTTTGAACCCAGCGGCAGGTCGGGGCACTGCTCCGCACAAGTGGAAGCAGGCCCGGAACGACCTTGCCGCCCGCGGCCGCATTATAGATACTCTGACTACTACCGGGCCGGGTGATGCCGCCCGGCTGACCAGACAGCTAATTGCCCAGGGGGCTGACACAATTATTGCAGCAGGCGGGGATGGCACTCTAAACGAGATAGCAGGGGCTGCCGCCGGCAGTGAGATTAAAGTTGCCCTGGCCCCGTTTGGCACGGGAAATGACCTGGCCCGGGGGTTGGGAATACCGCGCAGGAGTTCGGAATGGGCGGCAGGTTTTCTGACCTTTACCGCCAGACAGTTAGACCTGGGTATGGTGAATGGCAGGTATTTTATAAACCAGGCGGGTTTTGGCTTTGATGCCCGGGTCGGCTATAAAGTGAATACAGGGGTAGGGTTCCTGACCGGAAAGCCGGCTTACCTGGCTGCCGTTGCTTCATGCCTCAAGGATCTGAGCCCGGTAGAAGCGGAAATAGTGGTGGATGGTGTCCGGATAAAACAAAAAGTGATATTAGCTGCCTTTGCCAATAGTGTTTTTATTGGCGGCGGACTTAGGCTGGCGCCTCCGGCGATTCCTGATGACGGGCTGCTGGACCTGGTTGTGATAGGTGAGGTTTCCCGCCTTGAGCTGCTGAAAGCATTTCCAATGCTTTTCAGCGGGAGCCATTTAAATCACCCTGCAGTAAGTGTTTGGCGGGGGAAAAGTTTTTCCCTCCATTCCGACAAGCCTGAATATGCTCACACTGACGGAGAAATATACAAAACTGACAGACTGGAAGTCAACATCAAACCTGGGAGCCTGAATTTCCTGGCGCCTCTGTATTAAAAAAAACCCGCATGTTTTGGTATGCATGCGGGTTTTTCTGTCCGGGTTTTTCTATCAAGGCTTTTCAGTCTAGACCGCTTTTTTAAATGCCACGTAGGAATAAACCAATATTGATATCAGAAGGGCAATAGTTATGCCAAAGGTGATGTATGCACTGGCTGCTGAATGGAAAAAGCCAGATACAAAGAAGGTCAGACCTGCCAAAACGAAGGCGTATCCACCGAACCTGTGGGTTTTTCTCCAATTGTCTTCGTTGGCAAGGGTCCAGGGAGTCCTAATTCCCACAAAATAATTATGTCTCAACTTGGGCATTACATTGCCCAGGACAATAAACAGCAGGCCTACTCCAATTTTAACAAACATGCCGACATCAATATTGTATCCCATGGCCGCCACAATTGAGACCCAGTGGATTCCAATCATCATCAGGACAACACTGATGGTAATAATTTGATAACTTCCCATGTGTTTGTCATATGATGCCTTTTTAGGGTCAATTTTAGGAGCAAACTTCATTAACAGGTAAAGAGCTAGTGGTAAAAGTGCAGTGACAAACACGAAATTTTTGCCCCCGGTATTATCAACTTCACCTTTAATGTTCCAGTGCAGGGGGATGGTATCCGGCAAACTCTGGTAGATAAACAGAGTAGCAATGATAGATAACAGAATTAATGCAATAACAGTCTTACTGAGTTTCATTAAACCGCCTCCTTTAATATTATTCCTTAAATTCCAGAAACCAAGCCATCACATCCTGAAAAACAGATGTATTGAGTGAATAAATTACGTGCTGACCCTGTTTTTCGCTTAATACCAGCCCGGCATTTTTTAAGGCATCCAGGTGATGACTGATGCTTGGTTTGCTGATATCAAAACGGTCGGCAATTTCTCCGGCAGACAGATCCCGTTCCCTAAGGTCTCTAAGTATTTTACGGCGTGTTTTATCCGACAGAGCTTTAAATGCTTTATCCATTGCCTCACCCCTCCCTTGTTTAGACGTTTAAATAATTAGATAAACATCTAAATAACTTTAAATTAATGTTAGCACAGAGAGTGCCGCCTGTCAATAGAAACCAGTAAGTGAATAAGCAGTAAGTGAATAAGCAGTAAGTGAAGCAGAAGTTTTTTATTCAGAAAAACTTGCAATTTTTGCCACGATATGTTATTGTTAATTCACGTGTTAAAGGGTTGAAAACGCAAAACCATTTTTGGCCTCTACTCAGGGTTGGGCAAAAAGATTTTGAGTTTTAACTTTTTGATCAGTCTGTTTAAAGGAGGTTTTAAAATGGAAGGTAAAGTAAAATGGTTTAATGCTGAAAAGGGTTTTGGTTTTATCGAGGCTGAAGAAGGCGGCGATGTGTTCGTTCATTTTTCAGCTATTCAGAGCGATGGGTTTAAGACTCTTGACGAAGGTCAGGAAGTATCATTTGACATCGTTGAAGGTAATCGCGGTCCTCAGGCCGCCAATGTCGTCCGCAAGTAGTCAGGACAAATATTCAAAGGGCATTTCCTTAGGGGAGTGTCCTTTTTGTGTATACCAGGAATACCACTATGCAAAGGTCCGGGGCTTTGTGCCTGGACCTTTACATTTCTTCACATTTGCTTTGAATATGTTACGCCTCACAATTTTTCAAATGGAATGGAACTGTGGTTACAACAACATCAGTTTGAAATACCAGGATATTTTTGCAGCATTAGCCCGGTTTGGTTATGTAGAAACCTGTGCCACCTTCATTTTTTGTGTTTTTAGGTAAAAAATTTTTGGACATGACCGTAAGTATTCACAAACTTTCACCTAGTGTTCACAATATGGACATAAACATTGCGTATACTAAGTCCCGTAGACCAAAAAAATAATGGGAGGAGAAACACAATGAAGTACAAGAAAACCTTAAAGAGAGGGTTAGCCGGGGTCGTAGTTGGCGGAATGCTTCTCTCAGGCGGGATGGCTTTTGCCGATGATACCGGTAGTACCAAGGAACAAACATCTATAGGTGAACATTTTGCAGGAAAAATGATGCAAGGGAAGAAAGGTATTTTCCAGGGCAAACGCCTTTATATTGGGGACAGGCGGGAAGAGTTACAGGCAGTTCTGGAACAAATGGTAAAACAGGGGACAATTGACCAGGGCAAAGCAGATGAAATAACGGCATTTATTGAGAAGACAGATGCTGAAAGGCAGGCACAGTTTGAAGAAATAAAGAAACTCACTCCTGAAGAACGCAAGGCCCTATGGGAAGAACGCAAAAAAGATGATTCGGCAGTAAGACCTACAGTAAGACAGGACCTGTTCACACAGCTGGTTGAAAACAAAATAATCACTCAGGAACAGGCTGATGCCATCAGAACCGCCATGAAGGAAGCCGTAGTTGCAAAACAGCATCAGGATATGCAGGACGGTTTGAAGGCTATCGTGGAAAAGGGCGCTATAACACAGAAACAGGCCGACATGGTTGTTAACCGGTTTGATGAAATCCGGAAAAACCATGAGGCCCTGTTTGAGAAAACAAAGGACATGACCCCTGAAGAGCGCCGCGAATATTT
This sequence comes from Phosphitispora fastidiosa, assembly GCF_019008365.1. Taxonomy (NCBI): domain Bacteria; kingdom Bacillati; phylum Bacillota; class Clostridia; order Eubacteriales; family Peptococcaceae; genus Phosphitispora; species Phosphitispora fastidiosa. The sequence goes on from NZ_JAHHUL010000003.1 coordinate 284,485, forward strand.
GATTGATAACAAAGAGAAGATTAATCCATTAAATCAGCTGGTTACAGATGGTGTTATCACCCAGGAACAGGCTGATGCTATCAGAGAGGTACTGCCGCGCGGCAAAGGTCACAGAGGCGGCCGGTAACCGGAAAGTCTAAGGGCGGTTTTAGTTTGGCTGCAAAGCTGCAGGAGTGGCAGATATTTATATCTGTCACTCTCATAATATATCGCCAAAATATGATGATAAATAATGTCCCTCCATCTTTAGGGTTTGTTCACAAAATGGACACAAATATAAGTTAAACTAAATTATTAAGATGAGTCTTCACCAGGAGTGGAAAACATGGGTGTTAGGAAAATACTGATTGCTGATGATGAGGACAGGATGAGAAGGCTGGTCGGCGATTTTCTAAAAAAAGACGGGGCAGTAGTAATCGAAGCTGTAGATGGGATTCAGGCCCTGGAACGCTTTAATGATAATCCTGACATCGATTTGGTTGTTCTGGATGTAATGATGCCCGGATATGACGGATGGACAGTTTGCCGGGAAATCAGGAGGCTGTCTCGCGTCCCAATCATTATGCTGACTGCAAGGGGTCAAGAGTCTGATGAACTGTTCGGATTTGACCTGGGAGCAGATGAGTATATTTCCAAACCTTTCAGTCTGAAGATACTGTCTGCCAGGGTAAATGCCCTGCTGCGCCGGGTGGAAGATGACGATAAGGATGTCAAGGAGTTTGACGGACTGGAGATTGACACGAAAGGAAGACGTGTATATATAGATGGGACAAAAGTAGAAATGAGTCCCAAAGAATTTGAGCTGCTGCTTTATATAACTGAAAATGCGGGGAGAGCCCTAAGCAGGGACCAGATATTGAATGCAGTGTGGGATTACGACTATTATGGAGATGCCAGGACCGTTGATACTCATATCAAAAAGCTGCGGTTGAAATTGGGTCCGAAGAGCGATCTTATTCAAACAGTCAGGGGGTTGGGTTACAGATTTGAGGTGAAGAAATGAAGGTATCGGTAAGGACCAGACTCTTTTTCAGCATAACCCTACTGATCATATTTTTCGTGGCTGCTACACTTCTGTTGAACTCGCTGTTCCTGGGAAAATTTTATGTGTGGCAAAAGAGAGAAGCACTTCTGGAGAGTAGAGACAGGATTGTAGAAATATACCAGGGCGATCCCGGGAATATTTCCTTTGAACTGGAGAACCTGGAGCGGAATAAAGGCTTAAGCATTTATATTGTTGGGCCTGATATTTATGAATTTAAGTACAATTCGACAATAAGGATCTTTGATGCCGGCCACAGAAGAATCCTGGGAGAGCGACTGCCCCTGCCGCATCCTGTACAAAATGACCTGCAGGGTCTGGCTGTGGGAGACTACTTCACAAATGTGGTTACCGACCCCAGGCTGGAAACGAAATTCCTGGTTTTGGCCTCCAAAATGGATAACAGGGAAATTTTAGTCCTCAGTACACCTATTGCAGCTATCAACGAAAGTGTTGTCATCGCCAACAGGTTCCTGCTGTTAACCGGCATTGTGACAGCGGTTCTGGGAGGGATTGCCGTCTATTTGTTTGCCGGGAGGTTTACGAAACCAATCCTGGACCTAAGTGATATTGCCCGGAGAATGTCGGTCCTTGACTTCAGCAGGAAGTATCCGGTTAATTCAGATGATGAAATAGGGCAGTTAGGCAGCAGTATAAACTCTCTTTCCGACCAGTTGGATAAGGCGATTTCCGAATTACAGAATGCCAATGATAAACTAACGGAAGATATTGAGCGGGAACGCATGATTGATAAGATGAGGAAGGATTTTATCTCCAGTGTGTCTCACGAACTAAAAACCCCGATAGCTTTAATTCAGGGCTATGCGGAAGGGCTTAAGCTTAATGTCAACGAGGATGAGGAAAACCGGGATTTCTACTGTGAGGTTATAATGGATGAAACCGGTAAAATGAATACCCTGGTGAAAGATCTGCTGGACTTATCCCAGATAGAGTCAGGATACTTTAAGCTGGAAAAAAGCGATTTTGATATTTCGCTGCTGGTAGAGCGTGTCCTGGAAAAACACCAGCCGGTACTGCAGGAGAAAGGTATTCATACAGAAGTTGACAAAAGCGGCAGTCTTACTGTAAACGGGGATAAGGTAAGAATAGAACAGGTTTTGGTAAACTACCTTAATAATGCGATAAATCATGTTGATGATACAGGGATAATCAGGATTACCGCTGCGGGTTATGGCGATAAAGTGAGGGTAACGGTATTTAATTCCGGAAAAGGTATTCCGGAAGAAGCCCTTGATAAAGTCTGGAGCAGTTTTTATAAGGTTGATAAAGCCAGAACCCGTACTTATGGCGGTACCGGTCTGGGGCTTTCTGTTGTCAAGGCAATTATGGAACTGCACAACAATGGTTTTGGTGTTACCAACAGAGATAACGGAGTCGAATTTTGGTTTGAAGTAGATACTGCTTGACATGAAGCGGATACTGCTTGACAGGGCATCATGAAATCCTATGTTTGGGGAGGAGAGTTACACAGTGTTGGTTAAAATTTTGAATTTGATTAAGGGCAAGTGGAAATTGGCAGTTGGGATCAGTTGTGGTATTGTTTTGGCAGGATACCTGGGGACACGTTTTTTTGGCAGCGAAGAAACCGCTGCTGTTCAAGCAGCAACTATACCGGTGCAAAAAGGGGCTATAGAAGTTACGGTATCCGGGACCGGTTCCATAAAGCCTACCCGGTCCGCTAAGGTTACCCCAAATGTAAGCGGCACCATTACCGGTATCAATTTTAAAAATGGGCAGCAGGTGAAAAAGGGTGATTTGTTATTTGAATTGAACAATGACGGCCTCCGGACTGATTTAAGGAAGTCTGAGCTGGATTTGAAGCAGACTGAGCTCGATTACAGCTCCAGTATTGGTGACAGCAGGGAGCAGAATGTCGCTGCGCCTATCAGTGGTCAGGTTACCGCTATTGAGATGGAAAAAGGCCAGGATGTGCAGAAGGGCTCAGTAATTATCGTGATCACAGATACCTCTAAACTCATTTATAAGGTTCCGGTAAACAGCGCCCAGCTAAACAATATAAAACGGGGCCAGAAAGTTGATGTGACGATTCCGGCCTTAATGTGGACCCTTGAGGGCAGGGTGCAGGAAGTTGACTACGGGGGAACCGCAGGCACCGATGGTTCAAAGCTTTATGACATCACGATAGAGGTAAATAACCCGGGAACACTGGCCCCGGGGCTGGAAGCCCAGGCGGTGATTTATACCGGTAACGGACAGGAGTCCGGCTATCAAATGGGGGTAATTGAATGGGCGGAGACTGCTTCTGTGAGAGCAGGGGTCTCAGGGACGGTTCAGGAGCTCTATGTTGATGAAAAGGAATATGTGAAAAAGGGACAGAAGCTATCTTACATAAGCAGTGAGAGTACAGATAAACAGGTCACTTCGCAGCAGATCAGGCTTGAACAGGCCAGACTCAATCTGGAGACCCTGAGAACCAAGCTGGCAGACTGTAAGGTATATGCCTCTATTGACGGCGTAGCCGACCTGGGTTTGGCACAGTTTGATTCGGAAGGGACCGGCAGCAGTTCCAACAGTTCATCTGGTTCGGGAACAATAGGTCAGGATTACTGGCAGGTGGGTGATGAGGTTTCCCCCGGTCAGATTCTGGCAGACATCACCGGCGCCGGGATGACGGTAACTGTTCCGGTGGATGAAGTGGACATCAGTAAGGTAGAGGTGGGGCAGGCGGCGACGGTAACTGCCGATGCTCTTCCTGATAAGAGTTTTCAGGGTACTGTGGCCGAAATTGCCACCAAGGGGACAGAGCAAAACGGGGTGGCCAGTTTTGATGTAACCGTAAGCATCGATCAACCCACTGGGCTCAAGGAGAATATGACGGCAAATGTCGAAATCCTGGTTGCCGCCAAGGAGGGAGTACTCCTGCTGCCTATTGAGGCTGTTCAGGAGAGACAAGGTCGAAAGTTTGTGATTATGGCCGGTGATGGGAATGACGGACAAGGTGCGGGAACCGCCAGGGATTCAGGTGCAGGAACCGGTATGAATTCAGGTGCAGGAACCGGTATGAATTCAGGTGGAGATGGAGCTGGTGGCAAGGCGGCAGGCGGAAACCAACAGGGCAGTATGAAGCCGGTGGAAACTGGATTATATAATGAAACTATGATAGAGATCACCTCAGGCCTTCAGGAGGGAGACATCGTGACCATTCCTAATGTAGCCAGAAGTACCAATGCAGACGGGACCAGGAGTATGTTCGGCGGGGGCATGATGGGTGGAGGCGGCAGCAGGCCAGCCCAGGTTATCGTACATTGACGGTTGACGGCGCTGATAAAGTGAGCCACAAGATTGTGTGTGAAAGGATGAGAGATAATGATTAAACTTGTGGATATAAGTAAGTTTTACCACACCGGCTCGGTAACCCTGGCTGCCCTTGACAAAGTTAACCTGGAGATAAAAAATGGTGAAATAATAGCAATAATCGGGCCTTCCGGTTCCGGGAAATCGACCTTGATGAATATGATCGGCTGCCTGGATGTGCCGTCTCAGGGCCAGTATCTGCTTGATGAAAAGGAAGTCAGTAAATTAAAGGAAGATGATTTATCTGAAATCCGGAATAAAAAAATCGGTTTTATCTTCCAGAGTTTTAACCTGCTGCCGAAGCTGACAGCGCTGGAAAATGTGGAACTGCCTCTGATTTACCGGGGCATGAGTACTGCAGAACGCAGGCAGAGTTCGGTGGAGGCATTAGATTTGGTTGGCCTGTCTGACCGGATGCACCATAAACCAACAGAACTTTCGGGCGGGCAGCAGCAGAGGGTTGCCATCGCCCGGGCTCTGGCCGGGAATCCGCCGGTTATCCTTGCCGATGAACCGACAGGGAACCTGGATTCCCGCTCCGGAGTTGAGGTTATGGAAATAATCGGGGATTTGAATAAAAAAGGGAAAACAGTAATCATAATAACCCATGATATGGAAATCGCCCGGCAGGCCCGGAGAATAATCAGAATCCAGGATGGCCGTATTGTTAATGATGAGGAGGTTGCCTGATGGGAGTCTGGCAGATTATTAAACTGGCCATAGCGGGAATAAGGGCCAATAAAATGCGGTCATTTCTAACTATGCTGGGAGTTATTATCGGTGTTGCTGCGGTGATTGTCCTGGTTTCCATTGGTGAAGGGGCCACCAAGTCGGTAACTGCCAGGATAGAGGGGATGGGTTCCAATTTAATCAGTGTCACCATCCGGGGTAACGAATCCTCGGCAGCTCTTACTTATGAGGAGGTCCAAAAATGGAAGGAACGGGCCGGTATTCAGGGGCTCGCACCTACAATTAATGGCAATGTGTCAGTCAAGTATGGCAGTAATAAATTTGACACCAGCCTTGAAGGCGTTAACGAAGAATACCAGGAAGTGCGCAACCATAGAGTACAGGCAGGGCGGTTTATTCTGCCCATGGACGTAAGCTTGCGGCAGAAGGTGGTTTTACTTGGAACAGAGGTCGCGGCAGAATTGTTTGGCGGCATGAATCCGGTTGGGGAGACGATAAAAATAAACGGTACCAATTTTAAGGTTGTCGGACTATTGGAGGAGAAAGGGTCCGAATCCATGGGCTCCAATGATGACAAGGTGCTGATTCCGCTGACGACTGCAGAACGCCTGCTTAACAGTAAAGGCATTCGTTCAGTCTATGTTCAGGCCGAATCCCCGGAAATGGTTGACCCGGTGGTAACCCAGATTGACAATATTTTATTCCGGAAAACCAATGACGCTGAGTCTTATCGGGTCTTTAACCAGGCCGAAATGCTGTCAACTGTTACTGAGGTAACCGGGACCCTGACGGCAATGCTCGGCGGTATTGCGGCAATCTCACTGTTGGTTGGCGGTATCGGGATTATGAATATTATGTTGGTATCTGTTACCGAACGGACCAGGGAAATCGGGATTCGCAAGGCTATTGGCGCTAAAAGGAAGGACATCCTGCGCCAGTTTCTTATTGAGGCCTTGGTGGTCAGCAGCTCGGGGGGGATTATCGGGATTATCCTGGGAATCGGCGGGGCAGCTATGTTAGGTTCCGTAATGTCCATGGAGACAAGTGTTTCCTTTAAGATTATGGCCTTGGCTTTCGGTTTTTCCCTTTTTATTGGGGTGGTTTTTGGCATGTATCCTGCCAACAAGGCAGCCAAACTGAATCCTATAGAGGCCCTGAGGTTTGAGTAGGGTTATAGCAGGGGAGCAAGGGGAATTTAGAAATGGGAAGTCGGTTTTTATTAAAGTTCGCATTGATTCAAGTGCGGGCTTTTTTTGTTAAGTTAAGAATGATTTCTCATTCGTGGAAGGAATTGGGAGGGATGTCGAAGAATGTATATATTCACAATATACACCTAATGCCTTAATGGGGGTGAAAACATGTCGTTAATAAATCCGGAGTATCGCACCGGCGTTGGAAGAAATGCTTTCGCTAGAATTCAGTATATCCATGCGGCCATAAAAGCCCGCAAGTATCCCAATGTAAATCGGCTGGCAGAACAATTTGAGGTGAGTACCAGGGCTGTGGAACGTGATCTGGAAATGATGCGTGATTTAATGGGGGCCCCTATAGTCTACTCATATAGTCAAAAGGGGTATTACTATGCCGATGAAAACTTTAGCATACCCAAAATCAGGATGACAGAAGGGGAATTAGCTGCAGTGTTTCTTGGGGAAAGACTGTTAACTAAATATCAAGGGCATCCCTATGAAAAAGAGATAAAGTCAGCTTATACAAAAATTCAGGCTCTGTTTCCGGAAAGTGCGGTACTTGATTATGATGAGATTGAGCGGACAGTTACTTTCGCTGTGGAGGATGCCCGGGGAGATGGACAGATACTACTGGGGCATTATCAAATCATTCAGGGGGCCATCGGATCTAACAGGACTGTGTTTGCAGACTATTACAGTCTTAGTTCAGACAGCCGTAGTGAGCGCCATATTGACCCTTATCATCTGCGGTTCCAGGATGGGGCCTGGTACTGCATCGGTTTTTGTCACATGAGGAAAGAAATCCGGATGTTTGCACTTGATAGATTTTATGAGTTGAAATTAACAGAGCGGAGTTTTAAAAGAGACAAGAATTTCAATATCGAGGAATATCTTGCTTACAGCCTTAACCTTGAGCGGGGCAGCGAACCCAGGGAAGTAACCATAGCTTTTGACAGGTATGCAGCCCGGTGGGTCAGGGAACGACGCTGGCATGAAAGCCAGAGGCTAGATGAACAGCCGGATGGTTCCGTAATCTTAGGCTTGACTGTAAGCGGTCTAAATGAAGTTAAGCGGTGGGTTATGAGTTTTGGCAGTCATGCTGAAGTATTGGCTCCTGCTGAATTAAGACAGGAAATCATGGAAGAGATTGCGGCGATGTTGGGAAATTATAGTTGAAATTATGGACCGAAAATACGTACGCGACGGTATTTGGCGGAGTGGGGGTTTATAATTGAGGTAAAATGATATTGGCGGAGCATTCCAGTTTTGCGATACGGTCTTTGAGAACTGCGATTTCATATTTAATTAAAGTGCATTGTTTTGAATTAAATTCTGTGTCTGAACTTATTAATAAAGGAGCAGCCTGATTCTCCAAACCGTCAATCTTTAGCGCTATTTCTGTGATAAGCCTTTTGATGACTTCAATGGCTTCATTATAGCTACGAATACCTGTCTTGAATTCTGATATGCATTGATTTAACCGGTTATGTTCATTATCAAATCCATCAATAAGATTAGAAAATTTTACGTATTGCGGTTTCAGAGATTCCCGCATTAAGTCTCCAAGTTTTCTAATGTCATTTGAATCTGACATGCTTCATACCTCCTAAGAACATTTTCAAATATTATTTTACCTGTAATTAACAGAAAAGGGAAGGTTAACTTTCTAACCCACTACTAATCAGGGGTGAGGATAATGTTATCAAGCCTGTCTGTGTTAAAAGAATTATCAAGGATAGGTATAATTGAGAAAGAAGGTAAATTGATTATTGTCATCCTTGCCAGACCTGCTCACTACAAGTTTGGGCAATTAGTAAAAATGGGATGTATTTTTGACGGAGGCTATGTTTTTATGCCCCCTGATGGAGCCATGGCAGGGACTTATGAAGAAGTTGTTCTGCCATCATGGGTGTTTAGGATACGAAGAGAATATAGGAGAATAAAGCGGAATTGCATTAAATAATGAGGATTTTACCGGCAAACTGGTAATGAGAATTGGCAGGATATAAGATGGCAGAAACAAGCACATTAGTGTCAATCATTATTTTCATATTTTTCATTCCACAGTTCGGATCTGATTTCTTTTACCAGTTGGTTTATGTTTTCTTCAGAATGAAGTCCCTGTTTTTCTGCTTCTCCTGCCATAGCTTGCTGAAATTCCCTCAGTGCGACCAGAGCGGAATTAGCTATAATAATATTACCGTTTTCCTCCAGAAACAAAACTTTATCTCCTTCTTTAAGGTTCAGTTTTTTGCGGATTTCGATAGGTATAGTTATTTGTCCCTTTGAGGAGAGTCTTGCAAGTTCCACTAAAATACCTCCTTTACTTTCTTTACTTTTCCCGCAAGTAAGATTTTCTTTACATAGTATTATATCACTTTTCTGCGTATAAATGCATGTCCGGAAAATAAAAAACCGCCTTCGGCGGTAAATATTTAAAATAACGGCGGATTTGTTGTCGGATACCGCCATACCCCACGGTCACCTCAGAAGAGATACCTTATCTTAGAACTGCTGATGGATATTGATAAACTTACACTGATTTATCAATAAATGGTTCTCTGATGGATATTCATAAACCTACACATAAACAATCCTAAGCTCAAGAAAATATTAACATAAATAAAATATAATGTCAATGGGGGAAAGCATATGAAAAACAAGGTTCGATTTGGGTTGGATATAGGCATTGGCTCAATTGGCTGGTGTGTAATTAGCGGGGAAAAGGAAACGGCAAAAATTGAAGATTTTGGTGTAAGAATATTTGATTCCGGCGAAATTGACAAGTTGGGTAAAGACCGCAAGAGCCAACAGCGGCGCGGATATCGGGCTGCAAGGCGTCTGAACAGGCGTAGGGCATTCAGGAAAAAAAGAATTAAAGCACATCTCCAGAATATCGGCTTTACGACAATTGATAAGATTGAGGCGTTCTTTCAGCAAAATAGCCGGGATATATATGAAATCAAAGCTATGGCTGCCAAAGAGCAGGTGACACCGGAGGAAACAGCGGCCTGTCTGATTCATGCCTGCAATTTCAGAGGATATCGGGATTTTTATGAGGAAGCGGAAAAAGAGGTTGCCGGTAGCTATGACCAAATAAGCGAGGAAGAGGGAGAAGAAAAGAATAAGGAAGAAACGGTAAACCAGCATGCTCTTTCAGCCTTCGACCAGTTATTCAGAAGCAGCGGGTGTGAAACGGTATCAGAATTTATCGTAAAGGAATTTAAAAATGAAAACAATAACTTTCCATCCATTCGGAACCGTGAAACCCACGAATCAAGATATTTGATCAGGCGGGAATATGTCCGGGACGAAATAAGCCAAATCCTGTACACCCAGTCCAAGTATCATTCCTGCCTTAACAAAGCCCAAATTGATATGGCACTTCAAATAATTTTTGCTCAAAGGGATTTTGAGGACGGCCCGGGAAATTCTAATGAAAAATATCGAAGGTACACCGGATTTTTGGACAGCAGGTGCATCGGCAAGTGCATGTTTTATCATGACCTGAACAGAGGGTTCCGAAGCACAGTTATAGCAGATTTGTATGCTGTCACCAACACCCTGTCACAATACCGCTATAAGGATACGCAAACCGGCAATTTTATCCTGACCAAAGACGCGGCTGGGGAGTTGGCTCAGTTTTTACTGGACAACGGGAACCTAACCATGACCGATGTGAAGAAAATACTAAAAAAACATGACATTCAACTGCTTAAAAGCGAAAACTCTGATGACAAGGCCCTCTCAAAAGCGGTGAAATACCTGAAAACGGCCAAAAAATGCATAGAAGATGCTGGCTCGGAGTGGGAGAACTACATTTCTGAACCCCAATTGGATTATCAGCAATTTTCAAAGCTCCATAAGCTGGGAGAGGTCATTTCAAAATATCATACTCCCTCTCGCCGACGTAAAGAGTTAGCAGAACTGGACTTCGTCACAGAAAGGCTAATCAAAGCTATCGCAGGGAAAAAAATCAGCGGCACCAGCAATGTTAGCTACCGGTATATGTGTGAAGCTGTTCAGGCGTTTCTGAATGGTGAGATTTACGGTAACTTCCAGGCAGAAAAATTAAAAGCCCAGCAGAATGAAAAAGAGGTGAAGGACAGTCGAAAGAAGCTCTTAGCGCTGCTTGAAGATGATGAAGTGAAGAAGAACCCGGTGGTGTTCCGGTCCATTAATGAAACCCGCAAAATAATTAACGAATTAGTCAGGATTTATGGTTCCCCTGAGTGTATTAATATTGAGGTGGCCAGCGACCTGAATCGCACTTTTACGGATAGGCTGGAAATCAAAAATAAGCAGCTGAAAAATGAAAAAAGAACAGCCAGAATCCGGACCCATATTGCAGAGCTTATGGATATCCCTGAAGATGAGGTTCGACCAGTACAAATAGACAAATACCGGCTTTATGAGGAGCAGGGCGGCAAATGCTTGTATTCTGGGGAGGCCTTCGGGGACCTGAAGGAAGTTTTGGAGGACCGGCAGCAAAGGTTTGAAGTCGATCACATCATTCCTTATTCATTGATTCTGGATAATACCTTAAATAACAAGGCGCTGGTTTGGGCTAACGAGAACCAGATCAAAAGGCAGCGCACCCCTTTAATGTACTTGAGCCAGGATAAAAAGGATGCCTTCATTGCAACTATTAACGTTATGTACACCCGGAAGGAAAATCAAATATCCAAAAGAAAATACCAGTATCTCAGGCTGGAGAGCCTGTATGGAAAAGAAGCTGAGGAAATTTTGCGGGATTGGAAGAGCAGAAACATCAACGACACCAGATACATCACCAAATATATTATCGCTTACATTAAAGACAACTTGATTTTTTCCGGCCGAAAAACAACCCCTGTTTATGGAATTAAAGGAAGTCTGACCTCACGGTTCAGGAGAATTTGGCTGAATGAAAAAACCTGGGGCGGAGAGGAGAAAAACCGGGATGAAACCCACCTGCACCATGCAGTCGATGCAGTAATAATTGCCAATCTGACACCTGAATATGTGGAGATTGCCTCAGACAATATTAAGCTGCAGCAAATCAAACGCAGGTACAGATCCGTATCCCATCCTGAATACCAGGAATATCTGGTGGCCTGTATTAGGAAAATGAAAAACTATTACGGGTTTAATGAGGAATATGCCCGGCTACTCCTGACCAAGACTCAGCGGGTGCCCTCATATATTCCCAATCTAAGGGATGAGGTGGACATCCGATTCAATGACCAGGATGAGGAATTATGGCAGATTCAGGTTAAAAACTTCTATGCCCAAAAGGGAAGTTTTGTCCGTCTGCCGCGAATCCCACTGGTATCCTACAAGGAGGAGCGAAAATTCCGGGGACCTATTGCCGACTCTAACCCAATTAAGTTGTGTGAGATTGATGGACAGAACAAAAAAATAAAGCGGGTTAAGATCCATGATATTACCATCAAGCACCTGGATAAGCTGCGTACTGGGGATAAGTCCCTGGAGACTGCCCTACACAGGATTTTGGCTGGTAAAGATGAGAAATATACGGTAGGTAAGTTTCTTAAAGACAGTGGCCTGCCATTTTTTGAGACGGACCGGGGACAAAGGGTTAACAAGGTATCTTTGGTGGAAGGAACCACCTCCAATTTCTATCGCAAGGACATAAATGCCCAAAATTATTCGAACATGGGGGGCTTAAATTACTATTGTGTGGAGATTTATCAAAACACTAATGGCGAGACCTGCACCTGGGGCATCAAGTATGTTGACGCTGTCAAAAGGGATAAGAAATTACTTATAAAGCCCTCAAGCCTTCCGGCGGATTACGGCCAGCATGTCATGTATATGTTTCCCAATGAATTTATTGAAATCATCAATAAAAAGGGAGAAACCAAGTTTCAAGGCTATTATAAAGCTGTTTTCAATATTAACAGCAATGCATTTTATTATGCAAGAGGCAATCAGCCAAAGCAACCCAGAAAATGCTTTACTATAGCCAGCAGTGATAAGGTCAAAAAATACCATGTTGATATTCTTGGACGGAGGGGAGGGGAGGTCAAATGTTCCGCACCCTTATCGTTACTCAAGGAGAACGAATCCGAACAGAGCAAAACTGGCTGGTAGTTGAAACGGAAGACGGAATGAACAAGATACCTATTGAGGATATCTATTCCATAGTTCTTGATAACAACCGGAGCACCATCAGTTCTTCTGCTGTTACGGCTATTACTCTGGCAGGTGCCCATATACTGGTCTGTAATGAAAAGCACATGCCCCAGTCAGTGATTTATCCCCTGAATACTCATTACCGTCCCTTAAATGTGGTAAAAAAACAACTGGAGATGAGCGATGAATTTAAAGATGAAATCTGGCAGTTGATTATTCAGGGGAAAATCAGGAATCAGGCAAGGGTAATGGAACTTTGCAGGATACCACGGGAAAAGTCAGGTAGAATGTATCGCTTTGCTGAAGAAGTTATTCCAGGGGACCGGGGCAACAGGGAAGGCATTGCCGCCAAGTGGTTCTTCCGGGCAATTTATGGTAGTGCATTTATCCGGCATACCGATGATGCTATTAATGCCGCCCTGAATTACGGATATGCTGTTATCCGGTCTGCTGTAGGCAAAACACTGACAGCTTACGGTTATAATTGTGTGCTAGGTTTGCATCATATAAATGAAAAAAATCCTTTTAATTTAGCCGATGATATGATGGAGCCACTTCGTCCTATGGTAGATTTTTGGGTTGATCACAATTTTGAGGAACTGGCAGGGAGCCTAAGTCAGGATAACCGTAAGGAACTGGTAAATCTAATTAATCAGCCGATTTGGCAGGAAAATAAGCGGATGAGTCTTAGAAATGCCATTGACAGGTACATCAGCAGCCTTACCACGGCAATTGAGTGCCAGAATCCCAAATTCATTAAAATACCGATGATTATAGGCATTAATGCCCAAATGGGGGATAAAGGGGATGAATAATAGGTATATGCGTATTATGGTCATGTTCGATCTTCCGGTAACCAGCAACAGGGCAAAAAAAGAATATACGAGATTTAGGAAATTCCTGATTAATGACGGGTATGATATGCTGCAATACTCCATTTATTGCCGCATTACCAGGAACCATGATGATGCATCAAAACATGTGAAGCGTCTCAAAAGAAACCTGCCTTCTAAAGGCTCGGTCAGAGCAATGACCGTGACGGAAAAACAATATGCCTCTATGCTTGTACTTGTGGGCGAAATTACTGCTACCGAGGATTTATTAAAACCGCGGGAAATACTTGAATTATAGCCTGCTTATGGTAGAATAAATTTAAGGTTTTGGTTCTCTGATGGATATTGATAAACTTACACTTCCGTGTCCTCGTTGTAATCGCTGAAGGTGTTTTGGTTCTCTGATGGATATTGATAAACTTACACAAAAACATTGGATGTCTTTGATTGCGAATGGTTTTGGTTCTCTGATGGATATTGATAAACTTACACCACACTCACGAAACGCATAGCAGCCGGTGTGTTTTGGTTCTCTGATGGATATTGATAAACTTACACCCCAATACTCATCAGAGCAACTATTAAAACGTTTTGGTTCTCTGATGGATATTGATAAACTTACACTTACAGATGAATCTGTTGACCGAGGACTCGGTTTTGGTTCTCTGATGGATATTGATAAACTTACACTGAATCAAATAACCAGAATATCCATTACCGCGTTTTGGTTCTCTGATGGATATTGATAAACTTACACTTCACAGACATTTTTATATGCCTCACATAGGTTTTGGTTCTCTGATGGATATTGATAAACTTACACCACACTCACGAAACGCATAGCAGCCGGTGTGTTTTGGTTCTCTGATGGATATTGATAAACTTACACTATAATAATCTTTTCGACAGTGATGAATGGGTTTTGGTTCTCTGATGGATATTGATAAACTTACACTGGAGGGTCCATGGATACACCGATCATAATGTTTTGGTTCTCTGATGGATATTGATAAACTTACACGGGACTTCAGTTCTCTATTAATTCAACATGGTTTTGGTTCTCTGATGGATATTGATAAACTTACACAAGACAAGAAAATTTATTGAACAACAACAAGTTTTGGTTCTCTGATGGATATTGATAAACTTACACTTTATTAAATGAGAAAATCTTTTGAGTGGAGTTTTGGTTCTCTGATGGATATTGATAAACTTACACGCATCTCCGGTAAATAATCCCCAACAATGCGTTTTGGTTCTCTGATGGATATTGATAAACTTACACTATAGAAGGTATTTTACCTACAGACATTAGGTTTTGGTTCTCTGATGGATATTGATAAACTTACACCTACTGTTTTATCATAATTTTCTTTCATTGGTTTTGGTTCTCTGATGGATATTGATAAACTTACACCATGGACTTCGACATATTTAATGAGAAAAAGTTTTGGTTCTCTGATGGATATTGATAAACTTACACTAAAATAAAAGGAGGCCTAAACAATGGAAGTTTTGGTTCTCTGATGGATATTGATAAACTTACACTGCGGCAGAAAAGTCTATTATCAATCATGAGTTTTGGTTCTCTGATGGATATTGATAAACTTACACGATATGGATGCTCGATACGACAGAGATGAAGTTTTGGTTCTCTGATGGATATTGATAAACTTACACACATTCCAAGGAATTGTAATTCCCGGAGCAGTTTTGGTTCTCTGATGGATATTGATAAACTTACACTAAAACAATGAATACTATATATATTCAGTAGTTTTGGTTCTCTGATGGATATTGATAAACTTACACAGGTAACGATATCAGGATTGGCAGGATTGCGTTTTGGTTCTCTGATGGATATTGATAAACTTACACTGCGGCAGAAAAGTCTATTATCAATCATGAGTTTTGGTTCTCTGATGGATAATGATAAACTTACACTTTCTTGTGCTGATTCAACAGACATATCAGGTTTTGGTTCTCTGATGGATATTGATAAACTTACACGGGATACCAGACAGTAATAAGTGTCTTAAAGTTTTGGTTCTCTGATGGATATTGATAAACTTACACTTGGCCAAAAACGGGGAGAACAATCGCAAGGTTTTGGTTCTCTGATGGATATTGATAAACTTACACCTCGATGAGGCGATAAAGCATGTAACAATGTTTTGGTTCTCTGATGGATATTGATAAACTTACACATGATGAACGTGGATATCATATTGGATTGTGTTTTGGTTCTCTGATGGATATTGATAAACTTACACATGCAATTGCAAGTATTAACCCTGCTACAGTTTTGGTTCTCTGATGGATATTGATAAACTTACACCCCGTTTTCTTGTGCCGCTGTCGAGGTTTGTTTTGGTTCTCTGATGGATATTGATAAACTTACACGCGGTGGTTAAGGGTATGCTAGCACCGTTCGTTTTGGTTCTCTGATGGATATTGATAAACTTACACTCTTGTCCCTCCCGGTCCATGCGAGATTTGGTTTTGGTTCTCTGATGGATATTGATAAACTTACACAAACAACTGCAGACTGACGTCGATGTGATGGTTTTGGTTCTCTGATGGATATTGATAAACTTACACCGGAGACATTAACGGTGTTGACCTGTCTCAGTTTTGGTTCTCTGATGGATATTGATAAACTTACACACCAACATGCGAACACCCTTGATAACCACAGTTTTGGTTCTCTGATGGATATTGATAAACTTACACCCCCTTTTATAAGTTATGAATAAGTTATTTGTTTTGGTTCTCTGATGGATATTGATAAACTTACACAAAACAGTTAAGAGTGTCGCTAAAGTAATGTTTTGGTTCTCTGATGGATATTGATAAACTTACACGAAGTTTAAAAAGTAGTAGTAAAGTAGATAGTTTTGGTTCTCTGATGGATATTGATAAACTTACACGCAGCAATATTTGTGTCTGCAGTGCTTTGGTTTTGGTTCTCTGATGGATATTGATAAACTTACACCTAATGTTGTGGCATAACCTACTCTTATCAGTTTTGGTTCTCTGATGGATATTGATAAACTTACACTTGTGCTTTGCCCTCCCGGACTAACTTTTGTTTTGGTTCTCTGATGGATATTGATAAACTTACACACTAAAGTTAATGACATGCAACTTACTGATGTTTTGGTTCTCTGATGGATATTGATAAACTTACACAAAGTTGTAGATAATAGTTGGTTAAGCATGGTTTTGGTTCTCTGATGGATATTGATAAACTTACACCTTCGTCAAAAATTGCTATTTGGAAATTACGTTTTGGTTCTCTGATGGATATTGATAAACTTACACGATGATTATGGTTTTGAATGTAAAAAAGTTGTTTTGGTTCTCTGATGGATATTGATAAACTTACACAACAGCCTTCCTGTTATCAATGAAGGGATGTTTTGGTTCTCTGATGGATATTGATAAACTTACACAATATTCTTCTCCTGGTACATTCCTCACATGTTTTGGTTCTCTGATGGATATTGATAAACTTACACTTGCTATGGAAGGAACTCATTATCAATTACGTTTTGGTTCTCTGATGGATATTGATAAACTTACACCTGATGCTGTGGCAAACGTCTTAACCTTTGGTTTTGGTTCTCTGATGGATATTGATAAACTTACACAATATTCTTCTCCTGGTACATTCCTCACATGTTTTGGTTCTCTGATGGATATTGATAAACTTACAC